>JAHDEP010000158.1 GCA_020628775.1 Rhizobiaceae bacterium
ACGAAGATAAGCATGACGAACATGGCCATGGTGCCTTCGACGCGCATGTTTGGTTAGATCCGGCAAATGCAAAAGCGATTGTTCATGAAATTGAAGAAACACTAATCGAAGCAGATCCTGACAATGCAGCGACTTATGAAGCCAATGCAGAAGCTTTGATGACTAAACTCGATGGCCTAATTACTGAAGTCTCAGAAGATTTGGTTCCGATCAAAGACCAAGGTTTCGTCGTATTCCATGATGCGTACCAGTATTTTGAAAAACGCTTCGGTCTTTCAGCTATCGGTTCCGTTACGGTTTCCCCTGAAGTGATGCCAGGTGCTGAGCGCATCAGTGATCTGCAGACAAAAATTAAAGAGCTCAACGCTGTTTGCGTATTCTCAGAACCACAGTTTGAATCAAAACTGGTTACTACAGTGACCGAAGGCACGTCAACAAAATCAGCTGTATTGGATCCATTGGGAACAGAGATTGAGGATGGTCCTGAACTTTACTTCACATTGATCAGAAACATGGCGACGTCATTTAAGACATGTCTTTCAGCTGGCTAAGCTAAATCAAATATCACTTAGACTTCGGGCGGGATTATCCCCGCCCGTTTTTTGTTTGATCAAATAGTTTTATTCTTCCGCAGGGTTTGCGAACTAATTACCAAGGGTCACAACAGTTCCAACACCTGATGCGACTTGCCTAAATCCTCGGAATACAGATCCAATTCCGTTTTCCAATCCATCTGTGGCAGTTGTTGACAATGTATTGCCATCTGCAATTCCGCGGCCAATGAGTTTTACGATCTCTGGAGATTGGGCAAATTTGGTATGATGTACATTACTGTTATCGTCGATATGGGTTAAATCGATCACCTCAAGACCACGTCCGGCAATCGTTTCAGGATCAGCAGCCCCTACTCTATCAACTCCGCCCGCTATTCTGCGCGACAACTTCAAAGCGCGATCATCTTTTGAAACCAAAACTACGATATTGGCGCGCACTGGCGCCAAATCCGAGACGTATTGATCAAACAAATCAAGATCAACATCAGGTGCTGCTAGAATGACCCTGTTTAAATCAGCCTTTGGTCGGAACCCTTGTTTAATCAATTGCGTCATGGATTCTAAAGTGACCAGATTGCCCATCGAATGCGCGACTATACTGAAGCTATTTGCATGTGTACCAGCCAATATCTCTGCAAGTTGAACAAGGTAAAACCGCGCTTGTAGTGCACTATTGATATCATAAACATAGTCCAAAGCGCGCCCACGTGACGCCCATGTAAACAACAGTGGCACGCCTTTAAACCCCGTGTCTTTCACAAATTGCGACACACGCAACACAGCACTTGAAAAATTGGTGTTGTAGCCATGAACGAACACCAGGATTTCGCGATGTTCAGGTGCTCTTTTTGAAAGCGCATAATTAAGCTGGGATACAAAAGATGAACTGTGATCAAAGACCACGGGTCGCGCTATGGTAAAGTGTTTTGAGACATCTTCCCGCTCGCCAAATTTTGGTTGTTCAAGCATTCCCGGCACGTGGCTATTGGGGATGGAAACATCGACATTTGCCAGATTTAACGCTTGCTCGCGTTCACCGGAAAAGAACTCAGATGCATCGTCTGAACGCCGTCTCGATGTGGCAATAAACAGGTTTTGGATGATTGCACCCTCAGCGGCAATTCGGCTTGGTTCTAAAGCTGTGAGGCCAACAAGATTTGAGGGACCGGTCGCGCATGAGGTTACCCAAAATAATATTGGAATAAAAACCAAAAGACGTGGCATCGTCATGTTAAGTCACCCCATTAAACTGCACAGCAGAACTACATACTAAAAGTTGAGTATTGTAAATAATACAACAAAACACAAGTCAACAAGGTTTCTGATGTTTGTTTACTCAAGTTGCGATGGCGACATCTGTGTCAGATTTTGAATTAAAAACCAATAGGTTCTAATGGGATTAAGCAGCCCGCTCAACAGGAAGCGTTATTTCGAGCGTAGCTAAAGTTGCCGATGCAAATAACATGATCTCATCCTGGGAGAAGTCTTCCCCCATTTGCAGCACCCAATCATAGTTGGTTACAAACTTCGTGATATGGCGAAACAAACCACGACGTTTAGCTTCAGGCTTTCCGCGAGGCAGACGCGCAATCACACCAACTTCCTGATCGCCTTTGACAATCGAGTAGGCTTCTGGAGACCCCTCCAACGCGCTTCGCATGATACTTTGTGGTAATTTGCTTTGCTCACTTATAGCAAAAGATGATCCGTCTGCTTTGCTGGCCCGCCAGGCATTTTTATCTCCGCCCAAACGGCTTATGTCACCGCAATGCAAACCATCGGGGCCAGAAAGGCTCCAGGAATTACTGGCACTGCCTGCTGATTGTAAGAATGCAATATTGAGCTCATCTTTGTGAAATCGGGTGATGCCGCCGAGGTGCTTTTTCTCAAGATCGCAGCTAAACACTGTTATACGTGTTTCATCATCAACGGCGTCATACCTGCGGCGCACGCCTTCTGGCAGCTCCTGAGACATTGAAATTTCTTTAAAGCGAATTCTGCGTAGTCCATGCATTGAAATTTTTATCGCTGTGGGTGACAGCGCTCCATTCCTGATGGACAAAATATCAAACGATTATGGCGGAATTACAATCTCAACGGGCGGGGTTTAAATCGGCATAACTAACGCGCTACTCAGCCATTATCTAAAAATGTTTTGATCTGTTTCATTGCGAGAATACTCTCCGGCAATTGCGTATCCATTACGAAAACATGCCACATCTCATCATGGATTATGAGTTCTGCTGCACCACCGGTTTCTCGAACCTTATCCGCAAGACGAATACTATCGTCTAACCAGACTTCATCTCCACCGGCAATTAATAGCATTGCAGGCAAGCCATCAAGCTCAGAAAACAATGGAGAAATATGAGCGTGATCGAGCGCGATCTTGTTTTTAAAATATTGCTGTTGCCAATGTTGCAAAACTTCAAATGACAACACCGGATCCTTATCGCTATTTGACTGCATGGTCGCACCTTGCAGGGAGGCATCAAACGCGCCTGAAATTGCGATAAAACCATTTGGCAGTGCTGAGTTTTGCGTACGCAAGTTTATCAGCGAAGACAAGCATGCCGCAGCGCCTGAGCTATCCCCTGCATAATAAATATGCTGCGGGTCGTAATTTTGTTTGGTGATCAACTCGCTATAGACGTCAGAAATATCGAGCATTGGTTTTGAAAAGTCATTTTCTGGCAGCAAACCATAACCAACCATGAGGATTTTTCGCCCAATGATTTTTGCAAGATGGGACACAAAGGAGCGATGGGTTATTATGGATCCAACGACAAGCCCGCCGCCATGGGCATAGATAACCAGTTTTTCATCAATAATTTGATCTGGTGACAACCAAAGACAATCAACCCCAGCAATAGTCTCGTCTTTTTTGCTTACGCCATCTGCAAGGTTCTGTGTAAGGGCATAACCATTCCAACCAGCGCGTTCTTCTTCAAGGCTAACCGCAGGGTTGATGACTTCTTTTTCAAGCAGGCTTTTTGCTGTTTGCGCTTCTTTGCTGATCATCTTAGTTTAGCCTAATCGATGATTTTAACCTCGATCTTTTTCTCTGTGAATTTTTCCAAATGACCAATGCGCGTTAGCAACCGTTCGCCGATAAAATCTTCAAGCTCTTTTGGCACACAAAGATAAATATCCGCATCCGAGCCTTTGCCCGCTTTTTCAAGCGCCAACTTGGGGATGATGCCAGACATTGAAGCTGAAAATAGATATAAAACTCTCAATAATGCGCCAAGCAATTTAGCACGGTATATGTATTTGTCCGTTGCAACCTCTGCCAATCCCGCAGATATGCCATCATCGCGCAGGCCTTCATATCGGTAGTAGTTTGTGAGCGCGATATATGCCCGTCCTGGATGGCTGACCGATAAAAACGCCCCATTGGATATGATATTTAAAGCTTGTAACCCGCGATAATCAGGATGGGCACGCCAGCTAATATCTGCAAGAAGACATGCCGCCATGCGATACCGAGCACCCTGGCCTTTTTCTTTAACATCAAAAACTTCAAAGGCGTCGCCCGTCCAATCGGCCAGTTCTTGCGCATGCGCAGGTGATCTAGCTCGCAGGATTGCCAATTCGCGCGCGCCTGCAAGCAATGCATCTTCTTTGATTTGTTCCTTGTCGAGCTTTGAATATAAGAAGCCTTCACGAACACCCAATGCAGAAAAGACAACCTTTGACGGTTTCATCTTTTTCAAAACTTCCTGCATCGTCGCAGCACCAAATGGAAGAAGTATTCGGCGATTTTTCGAGACGGCTTTTAATGTCTCTTTCTCAAATTCGTCGAGTGATGTGACGCTGTCTAGGAAGCTCATCATCTCTTCATATTCAATCTCATAGCCCTGCATCATATGAAGCGGATAATTGGTCGCTTCCATGTGCAATTTTGCGATCGAACGCCATGTACCACCCACAGCATAAAATACCCGGTCTTTACCACCGTCCAAAACATCTGCTTTTGAAATGTGTTTCTTAGCGATTTTCTGCGCTTCGTCGATGTCACCATCGGCTTGCTCTTGCAAACGCAACCCGCCCAGCGGCATGGTTATTCCGCCTGATAGTTTGTCATCTTTTATATCAACGATTTCAAGAGAACCACCACCCAGATCGCCAACAATCCCATCGGGTGAATAAACACCGGAGACAATTCCGAGCGCTGCATATTTGGCTTCTTCTTCACCGGTGAGCACATTCAGCTCACATCCCAACGCAGCTTCAGCACGTTCTATGAATTCAGGGCCATTTTTAGCATCACGCGCTGCAGCTGTTGCCAACACATAAACGTCTTTTGCACCTGCTTGATTTGCTAATTTGCGATAGCGGTGGAGCACTTTGATAGCACGCTCAACACCTTCAGGATCCATCTGGCCTGTAGTGGCTAATCCGCGGCCAAGCCCGCATAACGCTTTTTCATTAAACAAAACGGTTGGGGAACGCATGAGGCCTTCATAGACCACCAGACGAACTGAATTGGAACCGATATCAATAACTGCCACAGGTTTAATGCCTTGCAGCCTTCCCTGTGCATCACTTTCAACAACAGACATTAAATTGTCATCAAGCCTTGTTATTGCGTTCAGCTAATAGCCCAGCAATACGCTTTGGTGCGCTCGACCCCAGCGCTTCCCCACGACCCGACAAGCTCGGATTGGTCATAAAATACTCCTGCGCGTTAAATGGCTCCTCACCTTTACGAACTTTCATTCGCTTAGATGTCCCATCGGAGAGAATTTCATAACTCTGCTGGTTGTCAATCAAATTTGCCAACATGATCTGCGAAAGCACCTGCTCATGCACAGTTTCGTTGGTAATTGATACAAATGTCTCAACACGTCGGTCCAGATTACGCGGCATAAAGTCTGCAGACCCAAAATATATAATCGAATCGCTCGACGGCATTTTCTTGCCATTTGCAAAGCAGATAATGCGACTATGCTCAAGGAAACGCCCAACAATCGACTTGACCCGAATACGATCAGACAACCCTGGAATCTGAGGGCGCAAGCAACAAATACCGCGCACAACAAGGTCAATTTCAACCCCTTGCTGACTGGCACGATAGAACGCATCTATAATATCTGGATCAACTAGCGAATTCATTTTTGCCCATATTGCAGCTGGTTTACCTGCATGTGCGTTTGCAACTTCTTGATCGATATGACGCAAGATTGTTGGTCGCATTGTACGCGGAGAAACTGCAAGTGTTGTCACACCTTCAGGCTCACCATAACCGGTGATATAGTTGAACACCTGCCCCACATCGGCGGCGATTTTTGGATCACAGGTGAAGTAAGATAAATCGGTATAGATCTTTGCAGTCACCGAGTGATAATTGCCCGTACCAAGATGGCAATAAGACACCAATTTACCTTCTTCGCGGCGCACCACCAATGACATTTTGGCGTGCGTTTTAAGCTCCACAAATCCAAAGACCACCTGTACCCCGGCGCGCTCCAAATCTCTTGCCCAACGAATATTGGCTTCTTCATCAAAACGCGCTTTAAGCTCAACCAGCGCTGTGACTGATTTTCCAAGCTCCGCAGCATCCATTAGCGCACGGACAATCGGGCTGTTATTTGATGTTCGATAAAGCGTTTGTTTAATCGCTAATACATCTGGATCCACCGCTGCCTGACGCAGGAATTGCACCACGACATCAAAGCTCTCATATGGGTGGTGAATGATGAGATCTTTTTCGTGAATTGCGGCAAAACAATCACCACCATGTTCACGCACACGCTCTGGAAAACGCGCATTATAATCAGGGAACAATAAATCATTGCGATTAAGTTTGGTAAGCTCTGAAATCGTATTTAACGCTAACAGCCCGCCCAAAATTGCAACTCGATCTTCCGGCACATCGAGTTCATGGATCACAAACTCGCGCAAATATTCGGGGATCTCATCATCAAATTCGACACGGATCACTGATCCTCTGCGTCGACGTTTCAATGCGCTTTCAAAGTAACGCACCAGATCTTCCGCTTCCTCTTCGATCTCGATATCACTATCGCGAATGATGCGGAAGGTTCCAGAACCATGAACATCATACCCCGGGAAAAGGCGCGTGATGAACTGACTGATAACGTCTTCAATGGTGATAAAGCGGGTTTTGCCATCCGGGCTTGGCAGCAGAATAAA
>JAHDEP010000450.1 GCA_020628775.1 Rhizobiaceae bacterium
CCCAAACGAACTTCGTGGCGTTCAAATCCACCGTCGCGACCTTGTGTACCGCTCGCGCCCAAAGCTGTTGCATTGGCATTATATCCATAGATATCGCCTGCTTCGACATTTGAATATTTATAACCAAGATCAACCTTCACCTGATCATTTAGATCATAGCTCAAACCAGCCATCAAAGCCCAAGTTTTACGCCAATCAGAATTGCCGGCATGTGAAGACGTAACATCCGCTGTGGTTCCGCATGTGCCGCCACCATCGACACAAGTTCCTGTTGATGTAACTTCGCCATATTTAACTTTGGTGAAACCAGCGCCCGCACCCAAATAAGGTGTAAAGCCTGCAATTGTGCCTAGATCGACATAACCGTTGACCATCGCCATGTAGTTATCATACTGCCCGCTCGTGCTGATCGAACATGTTGTGCTTGTTGGAGATGTGCTCGCACATTGATCTAAACCAGTGCCATTTTTCGAAAAGCCACCTTTAACAAAATCAAGTGTGACATCACCGCGGAACATATCTGTAAATCTGTAACCGATACCGCCACCAAGTGAGAAATCATCTTCAAAGCTGCTTGAAGTTACTGTTCCTGCACGATAGCTGTTCGCAACCGAGAAGGTGTTAAATGTCGGCGCATCATTTTCTTGTTTGGCTGTATATCCAATATCACCACGAAGATACCAACCATTACCCACTTCAACTGGTTTAATTGTTGGAGCATTTAATGGCGTGATAATTCTATCAAGGTCAGCCGCATGAGTGACAGATGACATTCCAAGACAAAAGATACCAACAAGAGATGTGTATTTTAATACGTTGCGCATGGGCGATTCTTTCTGGTCATGACCAAAAGGTCCATTCAATTATTAGCCCCAGTATCCGCCAAACAGGTTAAACCTGAGTTAACCATGTTCCTTTTCTTTTTGTTATTTATGTTCATTAACCAACCACAAGACAAAAAAAACGCCGGATAAACCGGCGTTTGATAATCAAATTTTGCAAAAGTCTACTTGTAGACTGGTGGCAATGTTGGTGGCTCGTATGGCGGAATGTAGCTATCACATCCACCAAATGAGTATCTCAAACCAGCACG
>JAHDEP010000451.1 GCA_020628775.1 Rhizobiaceae bacterium
GCCTCTACCCCGGCGTTAAGTGCAAGCAAGTTTGTTTGGAAGGCGATATCATCAATCACACCGATAATCTGTGAGATCTCTTCAGAAGCTGATTCAATGCGTCCCATTGCTTCCACAGCGTCTTTCACGACTTCACCAGATTTGTTGGTGCTTTCTTTTGCCTGAGTTGCTTTTGTGCGTGCTTCACTTGCACGATCAGCAGATTCTTTGACTGTCGAAGTAATCTCTTCAAGTGCGGCAGATGTCTCTTCAAGCGCAGCAGCTTGTTGTTCCGTACGCATTGCCAAATCATCTGCAGCACGACGAAGCTCAGTTGAGTTGTTCCCGATCTCAGTGGTTGATTCACTGATATCGTTTAATGCGCTAGACAATTTAGAGATAGAATTACCAAAGTCGTTTTTAAGCTGTTGGAATTCATCAGCATATTCTGTTGAGATAGACTTAGAAAGATCACCTTCGGCTAGGCGCTGTAGCGCGTTACCAAGTGATTGCACAACTGTTTCAACTTCACGATTATGCTTTTCTTTCGCAGCTTCATTGGCAAGACGAGATTCTTTTGCACGCTCGCGCTCTTCCTCAGCTTCTTTTTCCATTTCAATCTTGCGCAATGCATTGTCTTTAAATGTCTGCAAAGCTTCGGCCATTTTGCCAAGTTCAGTCGGCTTTCCTAATTGTGTGTTTTCAATATTGGTATCGCCATTGGCAAGCGTAACCATTTCATCGGTTGTAATACGCATCGCAGCTGAAATTGAACGAGCAATGAAGAAACCAGCTGTTACCGCAAGAATGAGAACTACCAATGAAATGCTTGCAACAATAATCATTTCGCGGAGGAATCCACTTGATACTTTATTCGCTCCGGCTTCAATGAGTTTACCTGTCTCGATCTCCATTTCGCGGAATTTTGCAATACGAGCAGTCGCAACATCAAACCATGTCTTTGCATCTAATTCGATATGCGCTTCACCTTGAGACTCTTGTAAAAGAGCATTGCGGTATGCATCGACCTGCGTGTTATCAATTGCAGCCAACATCTTCTTAAATTTATCTTGGTATCTAAGCGGTTGGTTGTGAATAAAGTTATCAACCAAG
>JAHDEP010000452.1 GCA_020628775.1 Rhizobiaceae bacterium
ATTCTTTACAAACTGTCACATCATTTCATCGCATTTGAATAAAATCGTTAAGCTTTGTTGATCCATCATGATCAAAGGTTCGTAGAAGGTTACAATTCTAACAACGAGATTTACCCTCCCTGAAAAGAGTTGACGTGAAAAGAGTTGAATTGTCCAAGACCTACGATATTCCAGAACTGATCGCGCAAATCGCCTTACGCGATAAAGATGCGTTCGATGTGATTTATTCTCAAACAAGTGCGAAACTTTTTGGCGTTCTGTTACGTTTATTAAATGACAGGGCTGAAGCAGAGGATGCTTTGCAGGAAGTTTATGTGCGCGTGTGGCAAAAAGCTGATCGCTTTGCAACGCAAGAGGCCAATGGCATGTCCTGGCTGATTGCGATTGCTAGAAATCATGCCATTGATCGCATTCGGACCCGCAAAGCGCCCACATCAGCGGCCAAGACATCAGATTTGGATGATGTATCGGACGTTGTTGCAGATCAAGCGCCAAGCCCTGAGGATAGCGCCATCAACATGGGCGAGGCACGTCGCATCGACTATTGTATGGGCAAGTTAGATGATGACAAAGCAGATGCGGTTAAGTCTGCTTACATTGAAGGGTATTCGTATCAAGAGCTGGCGGATAAGTATAATATCCCGCTCAATACGATGCGAACATGGCTTCGCCGCAGCCTTAAAAGCTTGCGTGAATGCCTTGAATCAAATTAGAACGCGGCATGTTTGCCTCAACGTTCAAACGTTAGAAGAATAAATATGAGTGATGACATTAAACATACCGATGATGACTTAGCTGCCGAATACGCTTTGGGCGTGTTGGAAGGTGCTGAGCGCGCAAAGGTGCAAAAACGCGTCGAAAACGACGTGAATTTTGCCCGTCTTGTCTCCTCATGGGAAGAAAAACTATCTGGCCTCAATCACGAGTTCAAAGAAGTTGAGGCGCCAGCGTCGGTAAAAGCAGCAATTGACGATAAGCTCTTCTCAGAGCCCGTTGCAACGGGCGGCATGTTGAGCCTGCTCACACGTTTTCGTATTCCGATCTTGCTTGCAGTTTTGGTTTTTGCAGCAACACCGCGCGTGATGGATTAT
>JAHDEP010000159.1 GCA_020628775.1 Rhizobiaceae bacterium
GCCGCAAACGGATTTGGCCGCATCATCATTGGCCAAGGTGGTATTTTATCAACCCCAGCGGCGTCGCATGTTATTCGAAAATACAAAGCTTTCGGCGGTATAATCTTATCCGCTAGCCACAATCCTGGCGGTCCTAAAGAAGATTTCGGCATCAAATACAATATCGGCAATGGTGGCCCGGCACCTGAGCGCATCACCGACGCGATCTTTGCTCGCACATTGGAAATCGATAGTTATAAAATCGCGGAATACTCTGACATCGATCTTGATAAAATTGGTGAGAGCAAGCTGGGCAATATGATTGTTCAAGTCATCGACCCGGTCACAGATTATGCTGATTTGATGGAAGAGCTATTTGATTTCAAAGCAATCAAACAAATGTTTGATAATGGTTTCCGCTTCGCATTTGATGCGATGAGCGCAGTAACGGGTCCGTATGCCTTGGAAATTTTTGAAAACCGACTTGGCGCTGGCGAAAATTGCGTGATGAATGGCACACCACTTCCAGATTTCGGCGGACATCACCCAGATCCAAATCTTGTTCACGCCAAAACGTTACACGACATGATGATGTCTGATGATGCTCCTGATTTTGGTGCGGCATCTGATGGTGATGGTGATCGCAATCTTATTATCGGCAAGCATATTTATGTCACCCCGTCTGATTCCCTTGCGATCCTCGCTGCAAACGCACATCATGCGCCAGCTTATAAAAACGGCATTGCCGGTATTGCCCGCTCCATGCCCACAAGCATGGCATCTGATCGTGTTGCAGAAAAACTTGGCATCCCATTGTTTGAAACACCGACAGGTTGGAAGTTTTTCGGCAATTTGCTCGATGAAGGCAAAGTTACAATTTGCGGAGAAGAAAGCGCTGGTACTGGTTCTGATCACGTCCGTGAAAAAGATGGCTTATGGGCAGTATTATTATGGCTCAACATTCTCGCCAGCCGAAATGTGAGCGCGAAAGAGATTGTTGAAGATCACTGGCAGACATTTGGCAG
This sequence comes from Rhizobiaceae bacterium, assembly GCA_020628775.1. Lineage (GTDB taxonomy): Bacteria > Pseudomonadota > Alphaproteobacteria > Rhizobiales > Rhizobiaceae > Lentilitoribacter. The sequence continues at coordinate 1,005 of JAHDEP010000159.1, forward strand.
AACCTATTATTCACGTCACGATTATGAAGGCTTGGATACTGATATTGCCAATACCTTGATGTCAGATCTTAGAGGTACGCTTAACGAACTTGTTGGCACATCTGCTGGGGTGCACAAAATCGAAAAAGCTGATGATTTTTCATATCTTGATCCGGTCGATGGTTCGACTAGCTCAAATCAAGGTATTCGCATCTTCTTTGAAGGTGGTGCACGTTTGGTCTTGCGTCTTTCAGGCACAGGAACAACAGGTGCAACATTACGCGTTTACATGGAATATTTTGAAGCTGATGCAAACAATCACGGCCTTGATCCGCAGGATGCCCTAAAGGATGTGATTGATGCAGCTGGGATCATCACCGAGCTTAAAAAACGCACCGGTAGAGACGCACCAACCGTTATCACCTAGGATAAAAAGGGCTCGCCTAGAGCCCTTTTGCCGCTTGCACCATAAACTTAAAGACATAGTCTGAAAAAGAGCGCCAGCATTCAATATGGTAGCTTTGTGCATCTGTGCGCCAAATCACCACTTCTGCCTTACCAAAGATCGTGCGCGAACAAGCGCCAATTGGGAAAACATCATCGTTTAAATTCTGCGGACAACCGGCTTGCAACAGATCCAACGCCTTGGGACCTTCCAACAAAACTGCCGTGTTTCGTTGCGAAATATCAACAGCAGAATGCACGGGTTTAATCTTACCAAGCGCACCCGATAAATCTGCATCAACACCACTTAACACTAGCCATTCATCTGGGCCAATCCAAAGAGCTGATACTTGAGCATCTTTGCCGCTCGATACCACAGATGTTTTTGGCTTTGTGGGTAGTGCAAGACCAAGCGCCTTACCAACGGTTTTCACGTCCTTATCTTTCACCCTTAAGGACATGCGAGACATAGGGTCAGCAGGTGTAATTGTTACCCCAGCACCGCCACCAAGGCGTCCCTCTAAAGGTGATTTTCGCAAGGCTTGATTTGTATTAGCCATTTAAACGCCCTCCGTCTTTATCAACAAAGACCGTATCGACAACTTCAACTTCAATCGTGCGATCAATCATCGGCACATAAAGTGTTTCACCCATTTTTGAGCGACCACCTTCAACAATTGCTAGCGCGATGGAATGACCACAATTTTCAGACCAATAAGATGATGTCACATGACCCAGCATCTTCATTGGAATTGGCTGATTTGGATCCGCAACGATCTGCGCACCTTCTTCCAAGACAACCTTTGGATCTTTGGTTTTCAATCCAACCAATTGCTTACGACCTTCAGCTACCAGATCATCACGCATCAATCCGCGGATACCAACAAAATCAGTTTTCTTTTTCGAAACGGCCCATGACAACCCGGCATCATGCGGGGTGATGGAACCATCTGTCTCCTGCCCGACAATGATATAGCCTTTTTCAGCGCGAAGAACGTGCATGGCTTCAGTACCATATGCACAAGCATTGTGTTTTTGAGCTTCAGCCCAAACTGCTTCTAAAACGCTTTCAGCATAGTCTGCGGGTACGTTAATCTCATAACCCATTTCACCGGTAAAGGACATGCGGAACAAGCGCGTTGGCACACCGCAAATACGACCTTCACGCACCGACATATGCGGCATGTTCTCTGTTGAGAGATCGATATCTTCAACCAATGGCGCAATGATATCACGCGCTTTTGGTCCCTGAACGCCGATAACGCCCCATTGCTCTGAGATCGATGTGAGCCAAACGTCTAATTCTGGGAACTCCGTTTGAAGATAATCTTCCATATGATTTAGAACGTTAGCGGCACCACCGGTTGTCGTCGTCACATGAAAACGATCTTCAGCTAAACGCCCAACAACACCATCATCGAAAATAAATCCGTCTTCGTGGGTCATAATTCCATAACGACAGCGACCAACTTTTAGCGTACTCCAAGCATTAGTGTAGATGATGTCTAAGAATTTAGCAGCATCTGGTCCAACGACTTCGATCTTACCAAGTGTTGAAGCATCAAAAACACCTGCACTTTCGCGCACTGTTTTACACTCGCGGTTAACAGATGCATGCATGTCTTCGCCAGCTTGCGGGAAATACCATCCGCGTTTCCACTGACCAACATCTTCAAACACTGCGCCTTGTTCGACAGCCCAATTATGCATTGGTGTCCGGCGCACGGGATCAAACAAATCACCCGCACCATGATTAACAATCGTGCCGAAGCTAACAGGCGTAAACGGTGAGCGGAACGTTGTTAGCCCCACCTGTGGGATCTCCTTGCCCAAACCATCAGCAGCAATTGCTAAACCATGCAGATTGGAGGTTTTACCCTGATCGGTTGCCATCCCCGTTGTGGTAAAACGCTTAACATGTTCAATCGAGCGCATGCCTTCACGAACGGCAAGGCGAATATCATTGGCAACAACATCATGCTGGAAATCTACAAATGCTTTAACCTGATCATCTGCACCTGCACCATGCGATGAACCGATATGATCACCCTCATGCCCGTAGCTTGTTACAACTTCTTTTGGTGCAGAGACTTTTTTAAGTTTCTTCACACCGATTGATTTTGCAGCATTGAGCGCTGCATCCTGCGCCTCTGATAGCAATTCAGTCAGATCGTTTGTGCCATTACACGCACCAACGGAAACCTGATCCTGAACAGGGTTTTCTGGCAAGAAACGCTTTACATCACCATCCCAAGAAGGCTTAGCGCGCGACTGAGAATATAAATGCAGTGAAGGCGTCCAGCCACCTGAGATCAACAACGCATCCACATCATATTTGGTGTTCGCAGTCTGACCGTTTTTCGCAACTTTAATGCCCGAAATACGCAGCTTACCAGTTGTATCAATAACGCTATGGCCTGTTTGTACATTAAGACCAAGCTCACGCGCGCGCTCAAGCAATGCAGGATCAACATCACTTCGGCTATCAACAATGATCGGGATATCAACGCCCGCTTCTTTAAGATCAAACGCGGCCGCATAAGCGCTATCACATGCTGTATAAACACCGATTTTGCTACCAACGGCGACACCATATTTATTCAAATAGGAACGTGCGGCAGATGCCATCATGATGCCCGGGCGATCGTTATTTGCAAAGACCAGATGACGTTCAATCGCACCTTGCGCAATGATCACTTTTTTCGCTCTGATCTGCCACAAACGCTCACGAGGACTATCAGCTTCTGGAACCGCGATATGGTCGGTAATGCGTTCGCATAGTCCAATCATGTTTTGCGCGTAATAACCAAATGCAGTGGTGCGCGGTAAGATCGTTACATTATCCATCGCACCAAGTTGTGCCAACGCATCCTGCGTCCAATCATAACCAGATTTGCCATCAATCTGCACATCTGTTTCGTATAAAAGCGCGCCGCCAAATTCTGCGTTTTCATCACAGATAATAACCGAAACACCCTGCTTTGCAGCAGTAAGAGCTGCGGATATTCCAGCCGGACCACCGCCGATAATCACAACATCTGCATACGCAAATTTATTGGCATAATGATCAGGGTCTTGCTCTGTTGGCGATAGACCTAATCCAGCTGCAGCGCGAATATTCGGCTCGTAAATTTTCTCCCATGCAACACGGGGCCACATAAAGGTTTTATAATAAAAACCCGCAACAAAAAGCGGTGATAAAATCGAGTTAACCGCACCAATATCAAAGGCAAGCGACGGCCATCTGTTTTGTGAAACAGCATTAAACCCATCATAGATTTCTTGCATTGTCGCGCGAACATTTGGCTGTTGGCGCGCTGTATCACGACGAACACCGATAAGTGAATTTGGCTCTTCACTTCCTTCAGTCATCGTCCCGCGCGGGCGGTGATATTTAAAAGAACGTGCAGTTAGCACAACACCATTGGCCAGCAATGCAGAAGCTAACGTGTCGCCCTCAAGCCCTTCATAAGACTTGCCATCGAATGTAAATGCCACGGTTTTTGCAGGTGTTAAGCGGCCTTTGCCGGAAATACGATATAATCCACTCATGATGTCTGCTCCTCTTTAAGAGCTAGAATGGCTTTTTCGATCTCTTCATCTGATGGTTTTGGTTCACCGGACTTATAAGTCATGATGATTTGATCTGTAACTGTATCACGCACGCAATTAAAATAGCGTCCGCAGCCATGAATATGGCGCCATCTTTCAAAGATAATGCCTCGCTTGTTTTCGCGAATAAACAAGAATTTTTCCATGTCGTCAGCAGAGATTTCAGCCAAATTGCTAGGGCGCTCAATATGCGCCTCCCCTGCATGACGAAATTCAAGTTCTGGACGATATTCTTCACAATAAGGACATCTGATATAAAGCATCTTATTCTCCCTAATGCGCAACTGCTGCAGCAGCAGATTCGTCAACCAAACGACCGGTTTTAAATCGGTCCAGCGTGAAGAATTCATTGATCTTATGTGGTGCGTCATTTGCAATCGTATGTGCAAATACATGCGCAGATCCTGGTGTGGCTTTAAATCCACCAGTGCCCCAACCACAGTTTACATAAAGACCGTTCACCGGTGTCTTCGCCAAAATAGGCGAACGATCAGGTGTCACATCCACAGTGCCAGCCCATGTTCTCATCATTTTCACACGGCTAAATGTTGGGAACAATTCGCAGATCGCTTCAAGGTTATGATTGGTAATATGTAGGCTGCCGTTTGGCGCATACGATGTATATTGATCCGTACCTGCACCGATCACCAACTCACCCTTATCTGATTGAGAAATATATGTGTGAACGCTGTTGGACATCACAACACATGGGAAAATTGGTTTTAATGGCTCAGATACAAGTGCCTGCAGCGGGAAACTTTCAAGCGGCATGCGAACATCAGCCATTTGCATGATGTGCGATGTGTTACCAGCGGCTACAACTCCAACTTTTTTCGCGCCGATAAAGCCTTTTCCAGTTTCAACTCCGGTGACAGACCCATCTGCTGCACGGCGAATGCCTGTTACTTCACAATTTTGAATGATATCCACACCAAGCGCAGATGCAGCACGCGCATAACCCCACGCAACCGCATCGTGACGTGCTGTGCCGCCTTTTCGTTGCAAGGCTGCACCCATAATTGGGTATCTACAGGATTTTGAAATATTGAGCGGCGGACAAAATTCTTTCGCCTCTTGCGGCGACATCCACTCGTTTTGAACACCGTTAAGACGGTTTGCATGCACATGACGCTTAAGCACTTGAACATCATGTACGTTATGCGCCAACATCATCACACCGCGCGCTGAATACATCACATTGTAATTGATGTCCTGGCTCAGGTTATCCCACATTTTAAGCGCATGATTATAAAGACCCGCACTTTCGTCATATAGGTAATTGGAGCGGATAACTGTGGTATTACGACCAGTATTACCACCGCCAAGCCAGCCTTTTTCCAAAACAGCGATATTGCGAATACCGTGTTCTTTCGCAAGGTAATAAGCAGTACCAAGCCCGTGCCCACCGGCACCAATGATAATAACGTCATAGGAGGATTTAGGCTCCGGAGAACCCCATTGCTCTTCCCACCCTTTGTGCTGTCGCATAGCTTCGCGGGCAAGTGCAAATATTGAATATTTACGCATATGCAGGCTCGTCCTTTAAATGCTTAAAATCTGTCTTAGAAAAGTTTATATCAAACCATTGATTATTCATAACAAACAAATACCAAATCCAAATGTCTCGCAAG
>JAHDEP010000453.1 GCA_020628775.1 Rhizobiaceae bacterium
TACAGCGTTCACCACATGAACAGGAGCGTTCACCACATGAACAGGAGCGTTCACCACATGAAACAAATAAAGACTCCTTTAAAAATAATAATACTAATACTCATAAAGACGCTGCGAGAAAGATTATTCGAGCATGGTCAGAACTTGCTTACGGTTCGCCACAGATACCGGATATGGCAGACGCGAAATTCAATCAGCATTACATACAACCAGCAGAAGCCATATCAGCAAGGTTGAACGGAGATTATGAGCGAGCAATCACCATTTTGAAGTTAGAGCGCAGAAAGATGATCGCTCGAAATTTTATCCCCTCACATTTAAGTTTTGCGCTTACGGCCGTAATTGCGGCCGTTGATGAGCAAGACAATCCCATTCAGGAATTAGAGTCAGCCGAATTCAATCCAAACTTAGCCGGGTTGAAAGTCGTTGACGGAGTATTTTAATGCAACACATAACAGAATTGACAAGAACACGACCGACCCCCCCATTGCGAGGGTTAACAGTTGAGCAGCCTCCCGCGCCGAAATCGCCGGAACGGGTAACGCTTGCGCAACTTGAACCGAGAAACGAAACACTAACGGCCGCAATCGACGCGGCGCGAGCGTGGAGCCGTCGCCTCACTGATCATCCCGAAGCTAGTCTGATCTTAAGCAGTCAAAGTAAAGGCGTCGGCAAAACGCATATCGCGAAATCATGTTGGTGGTCACAGTATTTCACGGCGAAAGGGTATGAATGTCCTAGCAATCCGTTTTTCATGGCCGACCAGCTTTCGCAAATGCTACACGGTGCCGACGTGCAACGCGCCGCGCTTCGTTCGATGATCGCGCCCGGCCGACATCGATTCGTTGTGATCGACGATTTAGGTATCGAACAAAATTTACAGTACGTGAGCGGCGAAAATCAAACGCGATCACGTCAGTCGATTTGGTACAACGTAATCAATCATTGCTACGAAAGCAAAATTGGTTTAGTGATTACAACAAATCTGGAAATCACCAAACAGTTACCGGCTTGGGTTGGCGATGCTGCATTTGACCGACTGATGGAAATGGCCCCGGCCGGATTCATGATCGACCTGTCATCGGTTA
>JAHDEP010000160.1 GCA_020628775.1 Rhizobiaceae bacterium
ACCATTTTCAAAGCTATAATTTAGCCCGCTTTAAAGCCTCATCTGCCGCTTCAAGCGCACCTTCTAAAAAGCCGCCAAATTGAAGCGCTGTTTCCGTCGATGCTAAAAACAAGCGATCCTGCCATGCACTTTCGCTCAGTATAATTGGGCGATATTGCGGGTGACTTTGCGGACCATCTGCGTCCATCGGGGTTGCAGTAAACTGATCATCTGACCAATCTTTGTAAAATACTTTTATTGGCTTTGCCGCCCGTTCACCAAACAATGTGATGAGCTGCTGCGTACAAGCATTCATGACATCATCCTGCTGGTTCTTTCGCACATTGGCTGGCACACCTAAAAATCCAAATATCGCTCCCGGACCATGGCTCAGATCCTCGTTTATGCTTTCAGCTTGAGGGGAAGCATCATGAAGTTCCATCATCGGGCCCTTATGGCTGATCGCATCCCCGGATAAACCCATTTCGCGCCAAAACGGTGTTTCATAAACCGCAATGAATTTGGCATGGGCTGCCATCCAGGTCGGGCAGTTGCGCATTTGCGTTGCAGTCTGATCGGGTAGGAGTGGTGAAAACTTTATTATATGCTCAATTAATCGAGGCGGCAGGCAAAGGATCACCTTTTTCGCGATGATCTCGCTCTGCTTACCGTTCATCAATGCACTAACACCATGCTCTGAGATTTTGATTTCTCTCACATTAGATGAAAGTTGTAACCGTGTCTGATCAAGGCGTGTAACCAATGCATCAATCACCCGCTCTAACCCGCCTTGTACGCGATGAGCACCTTCCATAGTTGCCATATCTAAATCACGGCGTACGTTCCCAGATGGGTCTTCAAAAACCAAATTACCCGTTGCAGCTTGGTCAAAATAGGGAATGTTAAGCTCATTGAGCAGTTTGGCCATACGCGGTTGGCCGGGCCAAAACCAAGCTGGCCCCATGTCATAGCGACTTTGATCATCATCACCAGAGGGCGAATAAATGCGCCCACCAAATCTCGAACGTGCTTCGATTAGATGATAATCATGACCTTTTGCTTCCAGCTGGCTGGCCAAATAGAGGCCGGACAATCCGCCGCCAACGATCAATATATCTGTTTGCTTAGTCACGTTGATTTAAAAACTCTCGCTTGCAGGGCGTAGATCCAATTCATGGGTCCATGTGGATTGTGGTTGGTGAGCGAGATCCAAATAGGCTTGCGCAATATCATCCGGCGACATCATGCGGGCAGGGTCCATTCCATGAAGCTCCCTGCTTTTTGGAGTGTCGATGATCCCGTCCAAAATCACATGGGCAACATGCACGCCCTTAGGCTGAAACTCCCGCGCCAATGATTGGGTCAAACCTCTTAAAGCAAATTTGGCAGATGCAAATGCTGAGAATTTGTTGCCCCCGCGTAATGATGCAGTCGCACCTGAAACGATAAATGCGCCGCCGCCGCCACTGATAAGCGGAATCATGCTTGCGCGCGCCAAGTTATGAGCTGACAAAACCATGTTGCGCCATACATATTCAAACTCACCTTCGTCCATTTCCAAAAACGGCTTTATGGTCAGTTGCGCGGTATTGTGAATGACAATTTTTGGAGAGCCGTATTTCTCTATTGCGGCCTCAACGGCAGCTTGTGATTCTTTCATTGACGTTAAATCAGCTTGAAGAATATCAACATCGCCATCAGCTTTTGAACGATTGATGCCAACAGGGTCATATCCCGCGGCTGAGAACTTTTTCATCAAGCTTACGCCTAAACCATTGCCTGCTCCTGCAATTAAAACAAGTCCGGCGTTCTTTTTATCAATCGTCATTTTGCTATTCCATTGAAGTTTTAATTCTGTGACCAAGCATGCATTGCAATGGCATCTAACAGTCTTTACAATTTATATATCTATCTATAGATAGAGAAAAATGCAATTGGCTAATTTGAGAAAAAATACATATGAGCAAGCGCGATGAAATTTTGGATGTAACCGAAGCCATGATCCGGCAAAAAGGCTATAATGCTGTGAGTGCGCGCGAGGTTGCGACCGCAACAGGCATCAAATCATCCAGCGTGCATTATTACTTTCCAAACAAGACCGACATGGTCTCCGCAGTCGTTCAACGCTACACGGAAAATTTTCTGCAAAATCTTGGCAATCCTTCAGAGCTTGTTAACAGCAAGGGGAGTAAATGCAACGCGATTGAAGTGAAAGAACATTATATCGCAGCATTTCGGCAAGCGCTGATCAAAGATAAAAAGCTGTGTTTATGTGCAGTACTAGGTGCTGAATCAGGCGGGCTACCTGATGAGGTAAGCGCCCATACAAATGTGTTTTTTCAAAGTAATATCAAATGGTTGGTTGAGGCATTAGAATCAACTTATGACCAAGCTGAATCAAGTTCTCAATCACTTGATTCAAATCTTAAAGAAACCTTAACAAACACCGCCGTTCACATGTTAGCTGCGTTAGAAGGCGCGATGATCATTAGCCAAACCGCAGGTGATCTATCAATGTTTGATCGCGTCGCTAATGAATTGTTGAATTGAGATATTTACAAACAAAAAAGTGATTTCAACGGTATTTTATCTCCCATGATATCTGATTATAACTCCTGAAGTTCTGACATCTATCGATCTTAGCTTGAAAGCTATAACTACCATCCCCAACTAAGCCAGACAGGCGGGGAACCGTCACAAAAGATTGTTCAAAAGCGTTTACCAACTTCGGGTGAAGCGCGATATGAAAGGCGACATAAATGAGTGAGAATACATATGTACCCCCGAAGGTTTGGACTTGGGAACAAGAAAATGGTGGCGAATGGGCCAGCATAAATGCGCCAACAGCAGGTGCGCGTGAAGAAAAGCCTCTTGAGGTTGGCAAGCATCCTTTCCAGCTTCATTCTTTAGCAACACCAAATGGTCAAAAAGTCACGATCATGTTTGAGGAACTGTTGGCTCTTGGCGAAACAGGTGCTGAATATGATGCCTATCTGATCAATATCGGTAAAGGTGATCAATTTGGTTCTGGTTTTGTAGAATTAAACCCAAATTCTAAAATCCCCGCGCTCGAAGATCGTTCTGGCGATACGCCAGTACGCGTGTTTGAATCAGGCTCAATCCTTGTGCATTTAGCTGAGAAGTTTGGCCATTTCCTTCCAAAGGAAGGTGCTAAACGTACCGAAGTGATGAACTGGTTGTTCTGGCAAATGGGTTCAGCGCCATATTTGGGTGGCGGCTTTGGTCACTTTTATGCTTATGCACCTGAAAAGTTTGAATATCCGATTGATCGCTTCACCATGGAAACCAAACGTCAGCTTGATGTTTTGGATAAACAACTTGCCGATAACAAGTTTATCGCAGGCGATGAATATTCAATTGCTGATATGGCTATCTGGCCTTGGTATGGTGGTCTTGTCTTGGGCAAACTTTACAATGCAGCAGAATTCCTCGATGTAAAATCCTATAAAAACGTTGTGCGTTGGGCGGAAGAAATCGCTGAGCGTCCTGCGGTCAAACGCGGCATTATGGTCAACCGAGCATGGGGTGATGATAAATCAGAGCAATTGCCTGAGCGTCATGACGCGTCAGACTTTGAATTGCGCACTGCAGATAAGCTGGAAGACTAGGCCAGCACATCTTAAAAACAAACTTACTAAGGCGAGGGATGATAAATCTCTCGCCTTTTTCGTTTCTGCTGCAAAAGTTGCAAATTTCGATCAAACTTTCCCAATTTTCTGAGAAAACGGTGCCAAAAGATCATCTTGGAATAAATTTGCTTTACTTCCGGAGCTAAATCATCCCAAGAATTGATGATGTCTGATCAATTTATTCCAAAAAATGACAACATTTTGCTCGGCGCGGCTTTGTTCTCAAGTGCAATGCTGCTGATCCCTGGTTTGGATGCCATCGCAAAGTATTTGGCACAAGATATGTCGCCGCTCTATGTCAGTTGGGCGCGATATTTTGCGGCGGCTATTATGATTGTCCCATTTGGTATTCGAAAATTCGGCAAAGGCATTTTCCCCAAGAGGAATTTGAAGTCGCATTTCATGCGCACTTTCTTCATCGTCACAGCGATGTTGTTCTTCTTTGTCTCGCTTTCTACAACGCCTTTGGCAACGGCTTCTGCGGTGACCATGATCGCGCCGATCATAGCAACTGTTGCTGCGGTTTATTTGTTGGGTGAGGTTTTTACCTGGCCGAAAGTACTGGCATTGGTGATGGGATTTATCGGTGCGATGATCATTATCAATCCCACTGTCGAAATCCAAATCGGAACAATATTTGCGGCCTTAACCGGTTTGTTTTATGGCATGTATATCGTCACAACTCGCATGACAGCAAAACAAAGTGACCCACTAAAAACACTAACATTTCAATGTGTTGTTGGCGCATTGATGCTAACGCCATTAGCAATATATGCTTGGGATATGCCGACGCAAACCGAGTTTTTGTTAATTCTGGCGATGGGCGTTGTATCGCTTACCGCGCATGGTCTAACGCTTCTGGCCTTTCAATATGCGCAGACATCCACACTATCGCCATTGGTCTATCTCGAAGTCGTCAGCGCTGTGTTTTTGGGCTATGTGATCTTTGCCGATGTGCCGACGATTGGTTTTTGGATTGGTGCCGCATTTATCATCACAGGCGGTTTAAGTGCGACCATGGGGCGGGCAAAATCCAAGCCTTTGCGCTAGGCGTCTTGCGCTAAATGCCGCTTCATAATCTTTAAAAACGCTTGCACTTTTGGCGATCTATGAAGATCAACATGGGTGAGGGCCCAGCTTTGGGTCAACCATTCAGCCCGCGGTGGCATGATCTCAACAAGATCTGCATTTTGGCTGGCTTCAATGGTAGTCAAAAAACCGATCCCGTTGCCCCAAAGAACGGCGCGATTGTTGATGGGTATGTGATTGGATGTAAATGCCATCGCTTTGCGAGGTATATTATCTACGATCCATTTTAACGAGGGTGCACGCGGGTTATCGATTTTCGTACCGACGAATTGGTGATTTGGAAAATCATCGATATCTTTGGGTATGCCATATCTTTCGACATATTTTTGAGATGCATAAAGCCCCACCGGGATCTCGACAAATGGCATAACCACATTGTCGGGATCTTGTGGTTTTGGCCCGGCACGAAAGGCAATATGCGCTTCACCATATTCAAGTTTGACCAACGCATTACTCGCATGAAAATGCGTCGTGACTTGTGGATGATCGGCGCGAAAATCAGCCAGCATTGGCAAAATATAATTCGCCAGCGCATCAATGGATGTAACAATGAACTCGCCGCTAAGCTCTTCAGAAGTGCGGTTTGCGATGCGTTTTAACTGGGCAAATTGCTCATCTGTTGCATCGGCAATACGTAACAATTCAAGACCAAGCTCTGTTGGAGTAAAACCTCTGGCATGTCTTTGGAACAATTTGCCCCCAAGCTGCGCTTCCAGTGCATCGATATGACGATTAATCGTTGCGCGATGCACGCCAAGTTCATCAGCAGCTTTGCTGATTGTCCCACAACGCGCCACGCATGCCGCCGTTTTAATCTCGTTCCAATTGTCCATAATCACTGCTCAAAGTTATGTCGCAAATATGCGCATATACTGCGCTTTTCGGTATCTATGATAGATAAATATTATATGCGATACAAGCGCCAACACAGAAGTTTTTATGAAGGAAATTCATTATGAAAGTACTCGCTTTCGCTGCCACAAACAGCAAAAATTCAATTAATAAACAATTGGTTATCCATGCGACCGAGGTGCTGAAATCAGAACTTGATAGCAATGTCGAAATCGAAATTTTGGACCTTAACGACTATGAAATGCCGATCTATTCCCCTGACCGTCAAAATGAAGATGGTGTGCATCCACTTGCGCAAAAGTTCTTTGATAAGATCACCGAAGCTGATGCGCTGATCATCTCTTTTGCAGAATATAACGGCAATTACACCAGCGCATATAAGAATATTTTTGATTGGGCATCTCGCATTAAAATGGCTGTCTTCCAGGATAAGCCTGTCATGCACATGTCTGCATCGTTGGGACCAAATGGCGGTGCCAGCGTCATGTCGATCGCAAATACTTCAGCGCCCTTCTTTAAAGCAGATGTAAAAGCAAGCTTCTCAGTTGGGCCATTTTCCGAAAAGTTCGACACAGAAGCTGGTGTTTTAAAAGATGCAGAACTTGCAGCCAAATTGCGTGATGGTTTGGAAGCATTGGTTGATGCGCATTACAAAGACGTCAAAATCGCTAGCTAAAAATTAGAATTTGGCAGGTTGGTGTGATCCGGCAAAACATAGCCTGCCCATTCTAACAACATTACGAATTACGAAACAAGCGCGCCACAATCCGGCGCGCGACTGGCGCGAAAAATAGAACTGATGGGAAGGCGACAGCCCAAGCCCAAACCCAGGCATTAAGCCAATATCCGCCAAATCCATCTACAAAACCTGTCGTGCGCAAAAGCGTAACGCCTGAAACAAGCGCTGACATAAAGCCTGACAAAATCAAACCAAACAAAATGGGTTGTAGTTTAGGGTGCAGTTTCATGGGCGGGCTTTCTAACTTATCGGATTATTGATTATTCTAACGATTGCGTTGAGCGATAGCCATCCCAGCCACCTGTGATTTTTCGGTAAAAATCTGACAATTGGTCGA
>JAHDEP010000161.1 GCA_020628775.1 Rhizobiaceae bacterium
CATATGGTGCGCGGCCGCGTGTGCCGCAGCTTTCAAGCAAGGATGAATGGAACCAACCACGATGCTGGTCAGAACCTTCAAGATATAAATCCGCAGGCCATTTTAGATCATCACGCTCTTCAAGACAGAACGAGTGTGTTGATCCTGAATCAAACCACACATCCAAGATGTCACGAACTTGTTCCCACTCATCAAGGTTTTCAACCATGCCATCTAGGAAGCGTTCTTTTGCACCATCTGCAAACCATGCATCAGCACCTTCTTCTCTGAATGCACTTTGAATGCGATCTGATAGCTCGTCTGATTTATCAAAATCAGGACCTGGGATCACTTGGTTTGTTTGCGTATTTCTAAATACGCTGATCGGAACACCCCACGCACGCTGGCGAGATAGAACCCAATCAGGACGTTGTTCGATCATGGCCCGCAAACGGTTTTGCCCAGCAGCTGGTACAAAGCGCGTTTCATCAATCGCTGCCAATGATGTTTGGCGCAATGTGCCGGCATTAGACTTTGTTCCATCACCGATCACACCATCTTTATCCATATAAACAAACCATTGTGGTGTGTTTCGAAAGATGATTGGTTTTTTTGAACGCCATGAATGCGGATATTCGTGTTTGACCCGGCCACGGGAAAACAGATTGTTCTCACCAATCAATGCAGTGATCACCGCTTGGTTGGCTTTACCCTTTTTACCCTTATCATCGATTACGCGCACATCACCAAAGCCCGGAGCTTGATCTGTGTATGAGCCATCATCTGCAACAGTAAATGGAATTTCTGATGAGATCCCTTGTGCTTCGATTTCATTACGGCGTGCAACCCAGATTTCAAAGTCATCACGACCATGCCCTGGGGCTGTGTGCACAAATCCGGTACCCGCGTCATCAGAGACATGATCACCATCAAGTAGCGGTACATTAAAGCCATAAGCATCATTAAAACCACGCAATGGATGCGCACAGGTCATTGATGCAAATTCTTTAGCTGTTACATCGCGAACACGTTTGAACTCAACTTTGGCTTTTTCCGCACACCCTTCAGCCAAAGCATCTGCAAAAATAAGTTTATCACCTGGTTGCGGACCAAACTCCATCTCAGCACTGGATACTTCATAAAGACCGTAGTTGATCTTTGAAGAATAACAGATTGCGCGGTTACCAGGAATTGTCCAAGGCGTTGTTGTCCAGATAACGACTGACGCATCGGCAAGATCACCAGAACCATCAACGATTGGGAATTTTGCCCAGATCGTATCAGATTCATACATCTCATATTCGATCTCAGCTTCTGCCAATGCAGTGCGCTCAACAACTGACCACATGATCGGTTTTGAACCACGGTAGAGTTGGCCTGATTTTGCAAACTTCATTAGTTCAGCGGCAATTTTTGCCTCTGCTGGGAAGTTCATCGTCTTGTAAGGCGTCACAAAATCACCTTCGACACCTAAGCGGCGGAATTCTTGTGTTTGCACACCAATCCAGTGATCGGCAAAATCACGACATTCTTTACGGAACTCGTTGATCGGCACTTCGTCTTTATCTTTACCCTTGGCGCGGTATTGCTCTTCGATTTTCCATTCAATTGGAAGACCGTGGCAATCCCATCCGGGCACATAGTTTGAATCAAACCCACGCATCTGAAATGAACGCGTGATCATGTCTTTTAGGATTTTGTTAAGAGCGTGTCCGATGTGCAAGTTACCATTTGCATATGGAGGGCCATCATGCAGCACATATTTAGGGCGGCCTTTTGATTGTTCACGAAGCTTTTTATAGAGCTTCATCTCATCCCATTTTGCGATCCAGTTTGGCTCAGCTTTTGGCAGGCCAGCGCGCATAGGAAAATCTGTTTTCGGCAAATTAAGTGTTTTTGAATAATCGAATGTTTCTTCAGTCATTTTATCGGCTTTTTAATCGACAACGTTTTTAAACGTAATTGTTGCTAAAATTGATATGAGAATAGCGTTGCAAACGCTTTTATCCCGGGACTCCAAGTCGTTCTAGACGGAGGCCGGGCTAGTAATTCGAAATATTCGAATGCTTAAGTCTGGTAACATAGACAGCACAATAGATCTCTCTTAGCTTCGCTTCTTCGCGGGGATTTGTGAGCGCTTCTTAAATGTTTTTGATCAACAAGAAAAGACTTATTGTCAGTTATCTTTACCAAACAGGGCGATCAAGCTTATCGTAGATGATCTTGCGCATCATATTGGTCATCAAATTTGGCGCGATTTTTCCAAGGATCCGCGCTGAATGAGCGGCAGCTCCGGGGTAGAGAGTTTTCTTATTAGACGAAGCGGCTAAGAGTATTCTTTTTGCCAGTTTTTCAGGCAACATCCGTTTGGATGCATCCGCGCCTTCCGGCGCGTGCCGCTCAGCATGATCTGTGCGCACCGGACCGGGGAATATGGATAGGACAGATACACCCTTTGCAGCAAATGGTTTGCGCACACTTTTGGCATAAATTGCAATTGCATCCTTGCTTGCACCATAAACCGATGCACCCGGATAGCCTGTCGCATGAGATAATGATGAGACAAAAGCGAGATTTGCCTGATTATCAAACATCTCGTTTTGCATAAGCGCAGCGCTCAATTGCATCGGTACGAGCGTATTAAGCTTCAACACGTTTTCATATGCTTTAGGATCGATGTCTTCAAATTTACCCGTCGCTGAAATCCCCGCATTGTGGATTACAAGGTCAAGTTTATCAGTCGATTCAAGACGTGAAACCACATCATTAACTGAATTTGAGTTAATCAAATCAATTTGTATATGATTCAATAACTTATCTTTATTTTTATGCGTCCAATTTATTGAATCTCGATCAATTGAGGTTACTTGGATGCCCTCATCAAGAAGCCTTAAGCACAGCGCTTTTCCTATGCCTTGCCCTGCTCCAGTTATCAATGCGTGTTTCCAAGCCTTCATGAGGTTTGCTTTCTGAAAAACAGGCTTTTGATCTTCGCACCCAAGAATATCGTCGCAGACTTTTTGTGGGAATGGATGGTTTTTAAAATCGCATCGGCCATAACTTTTGGCGACAAGAATATATGTCGCTCCAACCCCACTTTATATCCAGCCTTTTCCAGCATTGGTGTCAGCGTTGGGCCAGGATGAATAACTTGGACATCTATTCTTCCGCGCCATTCAGCCTCTAGTGATCTTGCAAACCCAGCTAACCCTGCTTTTGATGCAGCATAGGAAGCCATATTAGGCGAACCTTTATGCGCAACAGATCCGATTAAAACAACTTTGCCCTTCGCGGCTTCAATTTGCTGCACTAACGCTCTCGTTAGAAGAACAGGGAACAGTAAGTTAACACTTACATTTAAGTCAATTTCTTCTGAGGTTTCTTGTTCCGGTGATCTATAGACCCCGGTACCAGCGCAATGTATGACACGATCAATCTTTTCAATCTGCATATCATTCAGATTAGAAACAACAGCCTCAGTTGCGCGCGCAGGATCTGATATATCCGTTTGAATATATTGTATTTTATCCGAAATAAGTGCGTGCACTTCGTCTTCAGATTTTCGGCCAATAACCACCAAGTCATCTGTTAAGATCAAGCGTTTTGCCAATTCTAGGCCAATGCCTGATGTTGCACCCGTCAATAATGTAAGTGATTTCTTACCATTAATCATCAAAGCACACCGCTTGATCTAATGTGCTAATTGGTTTGGAGTGCATTAGAACTTCTCTTGCCTCTGCGTCATCTAATTTCATCTGCACGACTAGGCTGTCCAAATCATCAAACTTTTGTTCTTCACGCAGGTAAGAAACGAGATGAACCTGACAATTTTGGCCATATAAATCGCCTGTGAAATCAAATACGAATGTTTCGAGAATAGGTGCACCATCATCTTCAACGGTAGGACGCACGCCAAAGCTTGCGACACCATCGCGAAGATTTCCTTCACCGTCGCGGAATTTAACTGCGTAGATACCTGGCTTGAGACCATTTTCCTGATGTAAGACCATGTTTGCGGTTGGATAACCTAACTCGCGGCCCAACTGTCGACCTTTGACGATCTCGCCTTCAACGGTAAAGCGGTAACCAAGCAAAGCATTTGCTTCACCTAGTTCTCCATCAATTAGCAGCTGGCGAATTCTGCTGGATGAAATCACATCAGCATTTTCATCTCGAAATGCATCGACCAGAGTAACACCAAACCCACGCTCTTCACCGGCTGCCATTAAGAATGCCGGGCCACCTTCGCGACCTTTGCCAAAATGAAAATCAAACCCGGTGACAACATGCGATACACCAAACTGTTTGACGAGGATATTATTGATAAAATCCTGCGCTGAATTGCTAGCAAAATTCTTATCAAAGGCTTGCTCAATGACAGCGTTAAACCCGAGCTTTTCTAACAAAACAGCTTTCAGTGGAGCTGGGGAAATTCGAAATGGTGCGTTTTCGGGGGTAAACACCGCACGTGGATGCGGTTCAAACGTCATCACCAGCGCCGGTACATTATTCTCATTGGCAATTTCCAGCGCCCGGTCTAATACGGATTGGTGCCCACGATGTACGCCATCGAAATTTCCGATCGCTACAACGCCGCCGCGTAAATCATCGCTTAGTGTTTGCCCGCCGTTTATGCGAATAATTTTCAAACCGCCCGCACTCAATTATTTAACCCATTCCATCCAGTAGTTCGGACGCACCCCTTCCTTTGCAAGGAAGCCTGATAATTTAAAATCATCAATCCCGCCGGGCACGTCATCACTTTTATATTGGTTGATATGGATACCATGGGCGACAAATAACAGATCTAGGCCGTAATTTAATGCGCCGCGCACATCAGTTGGCATACCATCACCTATCGCAATAACGCGGCTCGGGTCGATTTCGCCTCTAGTTTTCTGGGCGATTTCTAGCGCTGCTTTATACATAGGCTTATGCGGTTTACCGGCGACAAAAACCTCACCACCCATTTGTTTATAAAGCGCAGCAATTGCACCAGCACATGGGATCATGCGCTCGCCGCGTTCCACGATTAAATCAGGGTTTGCGCAGATAAATGGAATTCCACGCGATACAAATGATTGTAGCATTTCTGTGTAATCTTCAGGCTTTTCAACTTCATCATCGAAGAAGCCCGTACAGACAATTGATTGAGCTTGGTCTTGATCAACGCGTTCAACATCCAATCCATCAAGTAGTTGGAGATCACGATCTGGACCTAAGAAAAACACCTTTTTAGGTGCTTGCTTGATTAAGTTGCGGGTTAATTCACCTGACGTGACGATATCATTATAACAATCGGACTTAATGCCCAACATATCAAGCTGTGACACCACACCTTGCTTTCTACGAGGAGAGTTGGTGATAAGCACTACTGTTTTACCAGCTTCGCGCGCACTTTTTAGAGCTTCATATGCATTTTTATAAGCTGATACACCATTGTGCAAAACGCCCCATACATCGCTTAGTATGACATCGTAATTGTCATATAAACCATCAAGATTATCCAGTTTTTTAAGCAAGAGGCTGTCTCCATTACCGCAACGAAATTATTGCCATGTCTTGAAGCAAGAAAAGGATAAACTCAAGCATAAAGATTATAATTGACCGGAAATGAACTCTCAGCAGGCTTCAAATTATTTTTATCCAGGTGATGCGGCGCTTCCCGCAAGCAAACCACCGTCGATATTAAACTCAGACCCGGTGACATAAGCGGCCTCGTCGCTGGCAAGATAAACGGCCATAGCAGCAACTTCTTCAGGCATGGCAAAACGTTTGAGTGGGGTATCTGCAACCAAAGCATCCATGTTCTTTTGACGATCATCGCCATCACCGAGCATCGGCTCCCAGATGGGCGTTAATACGGCTGCGGGGTGAATGGAATTACATCTGATTTTGGTTTTGATTTGTGCGCAATATAATGCGACAGATTTTGTGTGATTGCGAATTGCAGCTTTAGATGACGCATAAGCTGCAGCGCCGGGGATCCCTACCAAGCCGGATCTGGATGATATATTTATAATGGATCCTGTGCCTTTATCTTTCATGGCTTTAATCGCATAGCGACAGCCCAAAAATGTTCCATCCAGATTTGTTGCATGTACATCTCGCCAATCCTGCAAGCTGGCGTTTTCAGGGTCGTGCGCTTTAAAGCCATCCTCAAATCCTGTGATACCCGCATTATTCACCAGCACATCAATTGCGCTATGGTTTTTGGCAAAATCCAGCCAATCTTCTTCCAAGGACACGTCAAGTTTTACAAATTCACATCCAAGTTTATTGGCAAGCTCTGTGCCTAGTTGAACATTTTTATCAGTTAAAATGACCTGCGCACCTTCACAGACATATTTCTCTGCAATTGCCTGACCAATGCCTTGTGCAGCACCGGTCACCACACAGATCTTATCGTTTAATCGTTTCATCTCGCCACTCATAATTTGAAATTGCGCTTTCACACCCTGTGAAATTTATAAATTTTATAGGAAAAGATTCATCACAATAACTTGACATTACCTTTATCAGACACTAGATCAACATCGCTTAGCACTCTCTTATGGGGAGTGCTAACAAACCAAGAATTTTGGAATATTATAGTCCACTCCAGTAATGAGAGATTAGGTTAAAAAAATGGCAAATATCGAT
>JAHDEP010000454.1 GCA_020628775.1 Rhizobiaceae bacterium
ACATCTTTGGGTATGCCTGCCTCATGCATCAGTTTAACAGCAATGGACGCCGTTAGCGGTGTCGGGTCTGCAGGTTTTGCCAAGACCCCATTTCCAGCTGCAAGTGCTGCTGAAATTTGACCTGTGAAAATCGCAAGTGGGAAGTTCCATGGAGAAATACAGCTGATGATACCGCGGGCTGGTTGATCGCCAAGATGTGTCGCTTGCGCAGCGTAATAGCGCAAAAAGTCCACCGCCTCACGAATTTCTGCGACGGCATCAAGCGGTGTTTTACCTGCTTCGCGACACAGAACCGCAAAGATTTCACCCGAATTTGCTTCATAAAGATCAGCGGCTTGGTTTAATATATATGCTCGCGTTTCTGGCTCTGTTGATTGCCAATCTTTTGCATTTAAAAGCGCGGTTTCAACATCATGTTCGCTGGCATGAGAAACTTCGCCGACGATGTCATTCAAATCAGCTGGGTTTTTGATCTTTATTGCAGCAGATGCTTTTAATGGCCCAGCGATGAGCGGTTCTGCCTGCCAAATAACCTTTTTAAACTGCTCTCGAATGGCATCGAATTTTTCAAGATCATCTATGTTTGTTAAATCCCATCCCTTGGAATTAATTCGTTCGGGCTGATAGAGGTCAGGCGGATTGATAACGTTGCAAGGCGCCATATTTCCCGACCATTCCAACTGGTCAAATGGATCGCTGGCAACAGTTTCTGCTGGCACATCCTTATCCACGATTTGATTGACGAATGAGCTGTTTGCACCGTTTTCCAATAATCGACGAACCAGATAGGCCAAAAGGTCACGATGCGCGCCAACCGGGGCATAAATACGTGCTTTAACTCCCTCAGTTTTTAAAATCATGTCGTGCAACGGTTCGCCCATGCCATGCAAACGTTGGAATTCAAACGCATCTTTATCTTCTGCCATTTCTAAAATAGCGGCAATGGTATGCGCGTTATGCGTCGCAAATTGTGGGTAAATGCGATCTGTCATTTTTAAAAGCTGCTGAGCGCAACAGATATATGAAACGTCGGTATGAGCTTTGCGGGTGAAAACCGGGAAATCCTCCACACCGTCAATTTG
>JAHDEP010000455.1 GCA_020628775.1 Rhizobiaceae bacterium
CATTCCAGCTTTCGCTGAACCACCCGCGATCATCGCCAAAGCGGCGCGGGGTGATCACTTTCAGCCCATCAATCTTGGTGCTTTGAACGTGCATAATTTTCCTGACCGCCGCTGTACCGCGACTAGAGGGTCAAATAGCTTTGATATTGGGCGTAGCAATAGGAGAAGTGGAAAGATGAAGCCTGCCACAACACTGAATATCCGCCATACGCCCCGATTGGGATCAACAGTGCCAGCTTGCGGTCCCGTTCTGATGGCAAACAGTAGATCAGATACACTGCCATCATGATCGTGAATGGCATCACGTAGAAGTTCAGCCTGTGCAGGGCAAAGCTCGACAGGACTATCAAGGGTGCCAAGGCCAGCGTCGCAATGGCAAAGATCAGCAGAAGTTGATACTCGCTTGGGAAGCGATCCCTGATTTTTTCCCGGAAAAACATAAACAACGCAGCTGGAACAAAGTTGAGAATATATCGGAAGGCTGCGCCGTCGGACGATTGCTCACCGTATATCTGTTCGATGTAACGATCCTGATACAAGCTGAACCTGTCTCCGATCAGCAAAATTGCAAGAGGTGAAATGAGCACACCAGCAAGTGCCATCTGCCGAAAATTGATTTCACGGCCAGCAAGAAAGGCGATGGGCAGGAACATGGCAACCGAAAGATGGAATTGGGTGCCTATTGCTATCCAGATCGCCGTCCAAACCTTGCGACCTTTCATGAAGCTCGTCATGGCGACGAGTAAGAATCCTACAGCGATTCCTTGGCGAATGCCTGACATGCCAAGCTGCATCATCATGATCGGAAAAAGGAGCGCCAGTATGAGCAAAGGGTGATGCACCGATCGGAGAAACACCCAATAACAGGCAATAATTATCGCGGTGGCCAAAAAAATCAGCCAAACGAAGCCTAAGTCCGATGTCCGTGTAAGTATCTCCAGAAAGACGAACAAGCTTTCGTCCCTCGTAAATGCCTCGAGTGGAGACGTGTAAATATCGATATTATTATAGCGGTTTAGATAACCCGTAAAATCGCAACCGACCTGATATCGCGTTCCCATGAAAAACAACAGGAACGACA
>JAHDEP010000162.1:0-1129 GCA_020628775.1 Rhizobiaceae bacterium
GACCTACTGATTACAAATCAGTTGCTCTACCAACTGAGCTATAGGGGCAACGGAGGTGCATCTACCATACTGGCAGATGATGTAAAGTGGAAATCGTATTTTTTTTAAAAGAATTACCGAAAAACTTGACCAGACGTCCAGAACAGTTAATTTCGCGGGATCAATAGTGAGGAGTCCCCGGATTGAAAATCGCCTTTCAAGCTTCTAGTGCTGATCATGCGCAAGAGGCTATCAAACATCTAGCTGCGTTATACGGCAATGTCGCACTTGATGATGCAGATGTCATTGTCGCGCTCGGTGGGGACGGCTTCATGTTGCAGATGCTTCATGATGAAATGAATACTGGCCGATTGGTCTATGGTATGAACCGCGGCACCATCGGCTTTTTGATGAATGATTATGACGACAAAGATCTGTTGGGGCGTATTGATGCGGCTGTGGAAAATATCATCCACCCGTTGGAGATGAAAGCCACCAATGCATATGGCGATGAGCTTACCGCTCTTGCCATTAATGAAGTCTCGCTTTTGCGCCAATCCTATCAAGCTGCAAAGATCAAAGTCTATGTTGATGATAAACCAAGACTTGAAGAACTGATTTGCGACGGCGTGATGGTGGCAACACCCGCAGGTTCCACTGCGTATAACTTGTCCGCACACGGGCCCATATTGCCGCTGGACGCGCGTTTGCTCGCAATGACACCCGTGAGCCCATTTCGCCCGCGTCGCTGGCGTGGTGCGCTCCTGCCCGACAATGCGCATGTTAAGTTTGAAATTTCAGAACCAGATAAACGCCCCGTCAATGCGGTGGCCGATCATTTGGAAGTTAAAACGGTGACAAGTGTTGAAATATGCCAGTCTGAAAATAACACCACGCGTATTTTGACCGATTCCAGCCATTCCTGGAATGACCGGATCCTTGCAGAGCAATTTGCTTACTAACTAACTAACTAGCTCGCAAAAAACCCGGCAATTGTTTCTGCCGGGTGGTTTTGTTTCAATTGAGAATTGGTTTTGTTAAAACTCATCCCACGCTTCATCGGCGACGGCTGCAGCTGATGGCGAATTTGCTTTGCTTGAAAAAGCGCTCGCCACTTTTTGCACCATGGCTTTTGCCGGTGACTGCGATG
>JAHDEP010000162.1:1229-6593 GCA_020628775.1 Rhizobiaceae bacterium
GATGGTGCCGGAGATAATGTTGGCTTAGGTGCAGGTTTCTCAATGGCCCGTGCAGGCGCTGCTACCGCAGACTTTTCGCCGACATAAACCGCGCTTTTGGTTTTAAAAGTCTGTATCAAATTAGCCAAATCATGCACTTCATCTGCGATCTGTTGGGTAACAGCTGTATTTTCTTCCACCATGGCCGCATTTTGCTGCGTCACCTGATCCATGGAATTAACCGCTGAATTTACTTCCTGAATACCGGTCAGCTGTTCTTCAGCACCTGAGGAGATCGTTGCAATCTGAGAATCAATTTTTGCCACATGTTCAGAGATTTTTGCCAAAGCATCGCCGGTTTGTTTAACCAGCCCTACCCCGTTTGAAACTTCCTGACCTGATTTGGTGATTAGATCTTTAATCTCTTTCGCAGCCGATGCCGAACGTTGAGCAAGCTCTCGAACTTCCTGCGCAACCACGGCAAAGCCTTTTCCAGCTTCACCTGCGCGCGCAGCTTCAACACCGGCATTCAGCGCAAGTAAGTTTGTCTGAAACGCAATCTCGTCAATCACGTTGATAATGTTCTTAATATCACCTGAGGCTTTTTCTATGCCTTCCATAGCTGATACAGCGTTTGAAACCACTTCACTGGATTTTTCGGTATCACCACGAGCATCACGTGCACTATCTGAGGCTTCGCGAGCACGCTCAGCAGTTTCTTTCACTGTGGCCGTGATTTCATCCAAAGCAGCGGATGTTTCTTCCAGTGAAGCTGCCTGCGTTTCGGTACGTTGCGACAGCTCATTGGTCGCATTGCTGATCTCTTTTGAATTATCACTGAGATTGACCGACAATGTGTTGATCTGCCCCATGGTTTCTTCAAGTTTTGCAATGGAGGCATTAAAATCACTACGAAGCCGATCTAAATCACCATCAAATGGTTCTTTAATATCGATAGTTAAATCACCCTCGGCTAAGCTTTTTAAGCTGCCAGCTAAAACATTGACCACATCGCTGACCTTTTGCGCCTCCGCAGCATTATATTCAGCATTGCGCTTAGCTTCTTGCTCGCTTAATGCACGATTTTCGATGCCTTCTTTTTCCAAGCGATCTTTTTCAACGGCAGCATCTCGGAACACTGATACCGCTTTAAACATCGCGCCAATTTCATCAGAGCGTTCTGTTCCTGTTAGTTCCAGCTTGGTGTTTCCATCCATCAATTCGTTCATGTCTTCAACCACAGCGCCAATTGGCTTTGTAATGGAGCGCGAGAACAAAAAGGCAGCGATAAGCGAAGCTGCAAACAACACGACGGCAATCATCGAGATGATCATGGTCAGTATGTTAACGCCTTCAAGCATTTGAGAACGTGGAACCAACGCACCGACAATCCAGCTTACGCCTTCAAATTCCAAGCGCGCGGTTGAAATTGCATAGGTTTCACCGCGATAGCCCTCCACCTCGCCCACAGGCTGATCCGCATAAGAATTTTCTAATAAGTTCTGGCTTAGTTGCAGCTTGGTCTCTAGCGCATCATTGATCTCGGTTTTTTGCGAATCGTTGATCATGGTCCCATCTGATTTCATCAAGATGGTTTCACCATTTTCGCCCAATCCGGTGGTGTTATCCATAATGCTAGCAAGGATGTCATGCGGCATCTTTAAAACCATCACCCCGATAGGATTGCCTTTACTGAAAATAGATGTCCCAATAAAGGATGCTGCTTCGCCATCCATCGGCGCATATGAGGCATAGTCATCAAACTTAATATCGCTGGGGTTTTCGCTTTCAATCACGCCATTGAAAACCTTAGCAAGGCCAGTGCTTGCCAATGCTTCATCTTTTTTCAGGTTTGCTGCATATTCAGATTGTTTTGAAACGCTATATAAAACGTCACCGCGTTTGGTGATGATAAATAGATCACTATATCCTCGTTCATTGATAAATTCACGGAACATGGGATGATATTTCTCATGCGTTTTATCGTATTTATCTTTGCCGAACGTGTCGAACTTATCTCGCTCTCCCTTTGGATGCGGATTATCCTCAACATATCTCTTTTGCAAAACTGTTTGGCGGTCACCGCCTTTTACAAAACCCCAACCAAATGCAAAAGCCTTTGCCGCTGCCGCTGCGTTTTCATTTGTTGAGAAAGATTCAATATCATCATGAACAGAGGCGAGATATGTCTCAACTTGATTTCTGCGACCATCGACCACCGCCTGTAATTTTTCGCCGGCTTTTTGTTCAACCAAGCTTGAACTAACAACGAGGGTTGCAATGCTTGATGTGGCTACGGTTACAATTGTCAGCACCGCGGCCGCGATGGGCAGCTTACGTGAAATCTTCATGATAAATGCTCTTGTTTGATACTGTCAGAAAAATCTCTTTGAAAGAGTGAAGTGAGCATCATGCAACTATTAGAAATAGCCTTCGAGTCTCATTAAATGCATTTTTTGATAATTATGAGTTAACCCCATATGCCAAGTATTCATCACGAAATTATGTAATAAATTCAAAAACTTGACTAATATTTGAACAAACAAATTTATTGTATCAGCGCGGTAATAGTTAAGTATTAGTGCACGGAATGAAATTGTTAAAATATTTTACAAATTTTTCTTCTAAATCGTCTTGTTGGCCAACTTATTATCTGCCTAATCCATAATATAACGAAATTTTCAGATGATTTTTGTCTGTGATCGTCTATATGTAATGTCATGATAAAGACGGGCATATATAAATTGTATCAACTGATCGTGCACCAGCGCGGTTTGGCGGTTTTTTTAGCCTTTATTCTAGCGCTCACCACGCAGTCCTATGCGCAAGACAATCAAGAAACTGAACGGGAAAACGAGAAGATTATCCGCGTCGGTGTTGTTGCCCCAGACGAAGGCTCATTGGGCATCTTGGGAACGCAATTACGCGCCGGTTTCTTAATCTACCAAAATGAGTTCATTGAACAGGGTCTTCGGTTTGATGTGATCGAGGAAACTGAACTTTGCGAAACAGATGGCGGCACTGACACTGCTTATGCTCTTGAAGAAGCTCAAGTTGATTTTGTAGTTGGGTTTTTATGTGTTGAGAGCTTGGTTTCAGCGATGCCGATCTTAAAACAAGCTGATATCCCTGTTTTAAATGTCAATATTCGATCCGACATTGTGCGCGATGAAGCAGCGCGTCTTGATTGGCCGTTATTTTCCATTGCCCCGCGCGCATCTGATCAGGCAAAATTTGCATCAAAATATATCATCGACAATTGGGGTGATAAATCTGTTGCGCTTGTTGAAGACGGAACAATTAGCAATCGAGAACTGGTAGACGCCATCCGCCTTCAGCTGGATAATGGCGGGTTTCAACCCATTGTGCTCGACAATTTTCGCCCAGGGCAAGATAAGCAATTTGGGTTAGTGCGGCGCTTGGAAAAATCAAAGATCAGCCACGTCTTTGTCGGAGCCACTCGACTTGATACATCGATTATCGCACGTGATGCCAATGAAATTGGCTTGGATCTAACATTTGCCGGAGGAGATACCCTGCGCGCTGCCGATGAAGGACTTTCCTTCCCCAATGGCGCTATTGCAATTCTTCCGCATATTGGTTTGACCGGCGAGAATGCGTTGTCAGCGCGTGCAGCATTTGATGATGCGGGCATATTTCCAGATCGGTTTCCGATTTTTGGCTATGCAATGGCAGAGCTTGCAACGATTTTAGCTGATATTGAAACGGATGATCATATCAAGACGTTAAAACAAGATATCTTTGAGACGGTGATTGGTCCGATTAGCTTTAATCAATATGGTGAGCGGCAAGAGAGCATTTTTAATGCGATGGTTTGGCAAGATGGGCGGTTCATCAAAGATGAAGAACTCGCTCTTATCGAAACGCAATAAGGCCGGTTGGCAATACTTGGATAACCCTTATGAAAACTGGCGCTAAAAATCTCATCACCGATGTTTCTGGTCTTCGGGTCGGCCATGCGCAGGATAATCAATTAAAGTCTGGCACCAGCGTCATTTTGTGCGACACCCCAAGTGTTGCAGCCGTGCAAGTTCTGGGCGGCGGCCCAGGCACCCGCGAGACCGATCTGTTAGAGCCGCATAACACCGTTGAGCAGATACATGCGATCTGCCTATCAGGCGGCTCAGCCTTTGGGCTTGATGCAGCAGGCGGTGTTCAGAGCTATCTGCGTGGGCAATCAATCGGATTTGAAGTTGGCGAACATAATATTCCCATCGTACCCAGCGCAATCCTATTTGACCTGATTAATGGTGGCGATAAAGATTGGGGACTGCACTCACCTTATCGAGAGCTGGGTTATAAGGCAGCAAGTAACGCAAATGAAGACTTTGCTATTGGAGCAGTTGGCGCAGGCCTTGGCGCGCTGACCGCAAATAAACGTGGCGGTTTAGGATCGGCTTCATCGGTTTTGCAAAATGAGTTTACCATCGGTGCGATGGTTGCGGTTAATCCGATGGGTTCGGTTAATATCGGACAGACGAAGCATTTTTGGGCAGCACCATTTGAGTTAGATAATGAATTTGGTGGATTGGGCTACCCTCACCCCATGCCCGATGATGCGACTGATCTGCAGATTAAGTTTCGCGAGATGCAACGTGGTGGTGCTAATACGACCATAGCCGTCATCGCAACAGATGCAGAACTTACAAAAGCTGAAGCGAAGCGCCTTGCTATATCCGCTCACGATGGCTTTGCACGCGCGATATGGCCTTGTCATACATCCTATGACGGAGATCTTATCTTTGCGCTCTCCACAGGGTGTTCAGGCCGCAAACCAACTGCTGATGAATACATCGATTTATGCGCTGCAGCCTCAAGCACTATGGCGCGAGCGATTGCCAGAGGTGTATATAGCGCTGAACAACAAGATGGCGATATCCTGCCCGCCTGGAACAAGACGTAATGGCGATCATCGCACAGAGCATTTTGTGGGGGCTTGCCATGACAATCTCTGCCCTCACATCGCTATGGTTTTCCGTTGGCTGGCAAACCAGCCACCTGACATATATTATCATCCTGGTGCTGTTCTCATCCATAATTGCCTATCCACTGGCACGATTGACGCTCCATATTATAGACCGCAAAAAACGTTTTGAAACTCAGTTTGCTGGCAGCTTTTTTTGCCTAACGATCGCAACCATTGGTCTAACAGCCGCAACTTATTCGCTCAGTTATTGGAGCTTTTATGCGCAGTGGCATGGCCCGGCATTTTCGCGGCTTTGGGTGTGGCAGTTTTTCTTCACAAATTTAGGTGCCCTTTATCAATTTGCTGTCATGGGACTGAAGCTTTATTTGCCGTTAGGCATCGTGTTTTTAACATTGGCTTCCTGGCTGATCGCACGAGAAAAATTGCCCCAAAAATAA
>JAHDEP010000456.1 GCA_020628775.1 Rhizobiaceae bacterium
AAGAAGACTTCGAGGCGCTTTCGTCAAAGATCATTGCCAATGTTGCGAAATCAACTGGCGGTGAGCTTCGCGGCTAAAACGCGTTGCAAATTATTGAAATTTGGTGGTCCTAATCTTTCTTAGGGCTGCCATAAACAAATGTGTTATAGCCAAAATAAGACCAGCAAGTTGCAAGTCCCGATGCGATTAACATTGCAAAAATTGGCCTGAAGTCTGTAAAGACAAACAACACGCTAGCGTAAATCACATAATTCAATAGCGCAGAGCTTAGCCCAACGCTGCCATAACGCACGCCTTCTGACGCAACAGAGCGTCCACCTTTTTGAAAAGTGAAGTTCCGGTTTATAATCCAGGTGCAGCCCATTGCAGCGGCGATCGCAAAAATACGCGCGCTAAAAGGATCCAGCGACGTAAAGCGAAGCAGTAGGAGTAACACGCCCGCATCAGCAGCTAAGCCGACACTACCTGCTATTAAAAAGGAGATGATTTTCTTCATGCAACTTTCGGTGCTTGATCATCATCAGGTTTTTTCTCACCAGACTTTTCCAGTAATTCCTGCGATGCCTGTTTCAATTTCCCGATATCTTTATCTTGACGTTGCGCAGACTGCAAACTTTCAATTGTCATATATAGGATTCGCTTCTGCTCAATGCGCGATTTTGCCAAAGAATCTAGGATTACACCGGCACAAAACACCATGATGGACATCATCAACAATGCCATTGAGAAGACCCATGTCGGCATGCGATCCACCAAACCAGTTCTAAAATAGTCATTGAGAACAGGGATCATAAAGATCAAACTTACGCTTAGAACCGCCAGACTAACATAACCAAAGAACAACAATGGACGTGTTTCTTTCATCAAGCTTGCAAATTTAAGCAGGATTTTAGCACCATCTTTAAAGGTAGAAAGCTTACTATCTGATCCTTCAGGGCGGCGGCCATATTCAAGCGGAATTTCCGTCACTGGCAATTGCAATGAAGATGCGTGAACGGACATTTCAGTTTCAATCTCAAACCCAGATGATAGTGCCGGGAAGCTTTTAACATAGCGACGTGAAAATGCCCGATAAC
>JAHDEP010000457.1 GCA_020628775.1 Rhizobiaceae bacterium
TTCCAAGCGATTGTGCATGCCCACCTGGCTCTACAGGCGGCACAGGCTGCCCTCTTTTCTGGTGAAATTCGTGCCCCTCAGGATAATGAGCGCTATTTTGCAATGAGCAACGTGCATTCCATGAATTTTGGAACCCCTGAGCAAGCTCGCAATAAAGCGCATTTTGATAGTCTCACGCCACTTTATCCTGATGAGCGGATGAAAATGGAAATTGAAGACCCTACTATGAAAGATATTTCGGGACGAATAATAGATATTGTCGCACCAATTGGTAAAGGTCAGCGAGCATTAATCGTAGCTCCGCCACGGACAGGTAAGACAGTTCTACTGCAAAATATAGCTCATTCAATCGAGAAAAATCACCCTGAGGTTTATGTTCTTGTGTTGTTGATTGATGAACGTCCTGAAGAAGTAACCGATATGCAGCGTAGCGTAAAAGGTGAAGTTGTTTCGTCAAAGTTTGACGAACCTGCAACACGTCACGTTCAAGTCGCTGAAATGGTTATTCAGAAAGCGAAGCGCCTTACTGAACATGGCAAAGATGTTGTTATCTTACTTGATTCCATCACGCGTCTTGGGCGAGCTTATAACACTGTTGTTCCGAGTTCAGGTAAAGTCTTAACTGGTGGTGTTGATGCGAATGCGCTTCAACGCCCTAAACGTTTCTTTGGCGCTGCAAGGAATATCGAAGAAGGCGGGTCACTTACTATTATTGCGACGGCTCTTATCGATACTGGTTCACGTATGGATGAAGTTATCTTTGAAGAATTTAAAGGTACAGGTAACAGCGAAATAGTCCTTGACCGCAAAGTAGCGGATAAACGTATCTTCCCCGCAATTGACGTTACAAAGTCAGGGACACGAAAAGAAGAGCTGCTTATTGGTCCGGTTGATCTCCAAAAGACTTATGTTTTGCGCCGTATTCTGAATCCAATGGGTACGATGGACGCAATTGAATTCTTACTGTCGAAACTAAAAGATAATAAGAATAATGCCGAATTCTTTGAAAGCATGAATACCTAAGTTTTAGCAAACTTAACGATAGAATAAACTAAAAAATAAGCTTAAGG
>JAHDEP010000458.1 GCA_020628775.1 Rhizobiaceae bacterium
GCATTATCAATATCAAGAATATCAATCGGGGCTTCATCATCCAAACGATATTTGTTCACGCCAACGATCACATCTTCGCCTTTATCAATGCGCGCCTGTCGTTTGGCAGCAGATTCTTCAATCCGCATTTTCGGCAAACCTTGCTCAACAGCTTTTGTCATACCGCCTAGCGATTCAACCTCTTCAATTAACCGCCATGCTTCATCTGCAAGATCATTGGTCAGCGCTTCAACATAATATGAGCCACCAAGTGGATCGACGACATTTGTTATGCCCGTCTCGTGCTGCAAAATTAATTGCGTATTTCTGGCAATTCGAGCGGAAAACTCGGTGGGAAGTGCAATCGCCTCATCAAAAGAATTGGTGTGGAGTGATTGCGTGCCGCCTAATGTTGCAGCCATCGCTTCAACTGTAGTGCGCACGATGTTGTTGTAAGGATCCTGCTCGGTCAGTGAAACGCCCGAGGTCTGGCAATGGGTACGCAGCATTTTAGAGCGATCAGTTTTCGCTCCAAAATCAGTCATGATTTTCGCCCAAAGTTTTCGCGCAGCGCGAAGTTTAGACGCTTCCATGAAGATGTTCATCCCAATGCAGAAGAAGAAAGATAAACGTCCTGCAAATGCATCGACATCAAGACCTTTCGCCATCGCTGCTCTGACATATTCCATCCCATCGGCGAGCGTATAGGCCAGCTCCTGTGCGAGCGTCGCTCCTGCCTCTTGCATGTGATAGCCAGAAATGGAAATTGAATTAAACTTTGGCATTTCGCGCGCAGTGTAATCAATAATATCTGCGATGATGCGCATCGATGGTTCAGGTGGATAGATGTAGGTGTTGCGCACCATAAATTCTTTTAGGATGTCGTTTTGAATGGTTCCTGAAAGTTTGGCGCGATCTACCCCTTGCTCTTCGCCTGCAACAATAAACATCGCTAGCACGGGGATAACCGCACCATTCATGGTCATCGAAACCGACATCTCATCAAGTGGAATGCCGTCGAAGAGAATTTTCATATCTTCAACGCTGTCGATCGCAACACCGGCTTTACCCACATCACCGACAACACG
>JAHDEP010000459.1 GCA_020628775.1 Rhizobiaceae bacterium
GTTTTCGAATGGCCGCATTCAACATATTAAGTGCGCTAATAATTTCATGATGCAATGAGCTTTCGTCATAATCTTCTGGCAGATCATCGTGCCAATGCTCTAGCTCGATCTCAGGCAAGTCATGGCTATATGAATCCTCAATCAGAGCGTCTTTTGGCAGGAGGTCATGCTCTAGCAGGTAATCACGCAATCCATCTGCATCATAAAACCACCGGTCTCTAATGCAGCATATTTGCTCTGCGTACTCAACCGTAGGCATACGAGCCCACCGCCGCTTATCTTTCAGCTCAGAGCAATTCCTGCAAAACGACTGTTTTTCGTACAACTCATGGCAATCAGTACATCGCTTGTGCGTCATAGCGTGCTCACGTGCACGAGCCTCTGCGTCACGCCCTTGTTCCATAAAAGCGGTACCGTTGATGTTGTCTCGCCATACTTTTGAATCGACTAGGCTTACAGAATTTGGGTCATCAAACAGTACGATTTTTTTGACTTTGCACCATAGCTTCGGCCGTTCGGTGCGCCGGTATCCGTATTCGTCGTGAATGTTGCCGGTGACAAAATAGCCAAGCTCTGTTATCGCAGATCGAAAAGCCGATTTTTTGAATACGCATGGGGCAACAGCTTTGTCGCCGACAAGTTCGATTTTCATCCCTCACCCCCCCCCAACGCCTCGAACAGCTTTGCATCAGGGCCGCATACTTCTCCATCTGATCGCATGGCGCCACATTCATAGACGGAATCTTCAAACACATCGCCGGTAATCACGTTATATGCGAGGGATAGGCAGCGGTATTCAATATCACCATATTCAGAGTATTGATAGTGCTTGCAGTCCTTGCAGAACTTAGGCGTGGTCATGATGTAGTCTCCGCATTTAGCAACTCTACTTCCTCATACTTGGCAATAACGCGCCTCGTTTCGTCTTTGTCGTCGTCCTTTTTTATCGCGTAGCAGGCAGGCATGTGCTGGTAATTTGTTTCGGTTATTTCGCCAGTTATCCCTCTATATTTCACCCTGTCGCCAACGTTTAATTCAGGCTCTATGCCGTATTGATCCGCC
>JAHDEP010000460.1 GCA_020628775.1 Rhizobiaceae bacterium
CTTGTTGCGCAACGGACGGCGCTAGCAAATAGCCATGGCGATAAAGACCATTGGCATAAATCGTATTTTCTTCATGGCGAATACGCGGCAAGTTATCGTTAAACGCGGGGCGCGCATCGACACCGATTTCTAAGATTTCCGCCTCACCAAAACTTGTATGTAATGCGTACGCGGCAGTTAACATTTCAAGCATCGAACGGGCGGTAATGCGTGTGCGTTCACCGGCTTCAATCATCGTCGCGCCAAGCATATAAATTCCGTCACCACGCGGAACGATGTAGAGCGGAATTCTTGGATGTAGCAATCGAATAGGGCGCTTCAGATCAAGATCCGGACAATGCAAAATAAGCATCTCACCTTTGACCCCGCGCAGATCAGTTAGTTTGTCTTGCGCAGCCAGCCCCCGGCAATCAATGATCGTTGAGTTCTCTTCAGCTTCGCCAGATGTCTGAACATTAATCCCTTGATTTGCTAAATTGGACACCAAAGCCTCAAGCGCTTGCCTCGGTGCAAGATGTGCTTCCGATGGGAAATAAAGCGCCTTTCGGTAGCGTCCTTCCAGATCAGGTTCTAACTCGGATACTTTATCTGCATCAATTTCTTCAAAGTTTGATGTGCGTCTGCCAAACCGTGCTAATTCTTTAATATCACGTCCCTGAGCGATGACCATTGAACCATTATAAGTGATATCTGCACCGTTTTTTGCCCACCAAGCGATGGCGTCTTGCCCCAACCGAACAACAGGTTCTTCAGCGCTTTCACCTTCGCAAAAAGGCGCGAGCATACCGCCCGCCCACCAGGAACAACCATGCGGTCCAGGAGTGCCATTGGGATCGATGATGGTAACACTGCCACCACGCGCTGAAATTTCAGTCGCGATACTCAATCCCAAAACACCTGCACCTTTAATGGTTACATTAGTCATCATCTGAACCCCAAAGCGCGTAAAAATGATGAACTGGGCCATGGCCTGAACCAATTTTAATTTGATCGCTGGCGCGAATTGCGCCTTGCAAATATTGATGCGCGCGGCCAACTGCATCCTCAATCTCAAGTC
>JAHDEP010000163.1:0-1144 GCA_020628775.1 Rhizobiaceae bacterium
AATGTGCCGCCAAATGCCGCAATCACCGCAGCAACCATTGGCAATAGGCAGATCGCAGAAACGATCCATGCTGCAAATTTTAAACGACGATACTTCAACAATAGCCCCAAAACACAATGAGAAAGGTGATTTTCTAATTCTTGACTATTCTAAGAAGGTATTTGGGTCAACAGTGAGCAGTGCATAGCGATGATGTTATTGACGAAACAAGTTGTAAGACCTAAAAGAAAACAAAATCTTGAAGGAATTTACCATGGATATTCGCGCCATTACCGAAACGTATTCTGTGTCTGAACAAATTACGGTTGAAGACGTAGCTGAGATTAAAAATCAAGGTTTTAAATCCATTGTGTGCCATCGCCCTGATGATGAGCAACCTGGCCAACCTGCATTTGGTGATATTGCAGCAGCCGCAGAAGCTGCAGGCATTAAAATCCGCCATATCCCAGTCACAAGCGCTGGCCTGACCATGGAAGCTGTTGATCAGATGGTTGATGCCGTTGAAGAGATGGATAAACCAATGCTTGGCTATTGCCGCTCTGGTGCGCGCTCAACAGTGATTTTCAAAAACGCTGAAAGCAAAATGTAAGAACTACGTCCAGTTCTTAGCTATCGCTTTTTTCACATTTCTAATCCGCGCTTTAATTGCAGCAGGTTCAGTTTCCTCCGCTGCATCAAAGACGATCGACAACCCATCACGATATTCAGGATAGGTGTTGGCGAGCTCATAAAGCCCGTTATAAGCCCAAGCCCGAACAAACTTGTTCTCGTGCTCTGTATTGTCGCGCACAAACGCCATCATTTTATGCTTATGCTCTTTTGGCACAATGATAAAAGGCAGAATTTGCAGGATATGCAGTATGCTCTGCCAAGACAAAGCACCCTTTATCAGTTCACAAAACGAATTAATCTGATCATCATTCAGCTCAACTTTTTGCTCTAATGCATGTTTGATCAGCCAAGTGGCACCTTCTGAACAATTTGGATCTATTGCGATCTTAAGCAGCTCGTTTAAGAAACCATCAGCAGCTGAATATCTCGCATAAATATCTGAAATATCATGCTTTGATTTATCATCCCACTGTTTGATATCGTCTTCCAAGCTCATATTTATAACTTAATAGTCTCGTGTGATTTCAAACAC
>JAHDEP010000163.1:1244-4437 GCA_020628775.1 Rhizobiaceae bacterium
ACAAAAGCAACTTGCTGTCCCTCACCACCGGTAAAATTGGCTATTCCCGCAATATTTAGCCAACGGTTTGCGCGACCATGATAGCCGGATGTTGCACGTTCAACGACCTCGCCATTTTCGATGCCATAGATCGTCACCCCTGCGCCATCTGTGAGCGAAGCTTTGATCGTGATGATTTCCATTTTACCATCACCATCTAAATCTTTGACGCGCGGATACCGATCTTCAAATACCGTTTGTTTATCAAGATCATATCGAACAATTTCACCATCAGCGCGTTCAACTGCAAGGCGACCCGCTTCAATCGCATCACCTAAAATCCCGTGGCCATAACGCGTTGTTGGATCTTCATACCATGCGCTTAAAACATCGCCCCTGCCAATTGCATTTGCTATCAAGCCATCAGGCAATCCATTTTGCACAGGCTTTCTGTTTTCCTCAACAATATCAGCTGGATAAAGATCACCTGAAACAGATTTCACCTTCCATTCTTCAGCCAATGCCCATTGCGGGAACAATAATAAAACGAATAAAATCAACTTGCGCATCTTGGTGGTCCTTATCAATTCTGGTGATCAAGATTAATGCTTAAATTCAAAACGAGTGCAAATAAACTTTATATGATTTGATCGCAAAAATTACACGTAAAACTACTGGAATATTTTCCTAAAGATCTTCACATTCAATATCAAAAGCACTATAATAAACTCATGGCAAAGACACCGAAAACACCATCCAAGACACCAAGCGGATTTGAAGAAGCACCTCAAGCAGATTTCGAGGGCGCGCCTTTATCTGAAAATATTAGCGACTGGGCTGACGAGATGCAGCGCATGGCTGAAGCTGAGACAGTTCCCAACCGCAGGAAAGTTGCTTCAGAAGCCGGAAAGCACCGTAAACGCGCGGCGGCAAAACCAACGGAAGCGCGGTCCGCTCGCGGCACCTCAATTGGTGGCACAAATGATCCAAAAAAACGTGCAGCTGCTGGCTTAAACCCAGTTGCAGGAATGGATGCAAGCGTTGAGGAAGCGGCAGAACTCGCCCAACCCGGCAATACTGCAACGGTTCAAGCGCTGACGGATTTGATCACATCGGGAAACCCGCTTTTTAAGAACGGTAAGCTTTGGACGCCGCACAGACCTGAACGTCCGGCAAAATCGGAAGGCGGACTGCATCTTAAAATGGAAACCGAATATGCCCCCGCTGGCGATCAGCCAACCGCGATCAAGGATCTGGTTGAGGGTGCAAATGAAAACGAACAGACACAGGTGCTTTTAGGGGTAACCGGTTCTGGTAAAACCTTCACCATGGCTAAGGTGATTGAAGAAACACAACGTCCTGCAATTATTCTCGCGCCAAATAAAACGCTCGCCGCGCAGCTTTATTCGGAATTTAAAAACTTCTTCCCAAATAATGCTGTTGAATATTTCGTCTCCTATTACGATTATTATCAACCAGAAGCCTACGTACCTCGAACTGATACATTCATTGAAAAAGAGTCCACTGTAAACGAGCAGATTGACCGCATGCGTCACTCAGCAACGCGTGCGCTGTTAGAACGCGATGATGTGGTGATTGTAGCATCCGTATCCTGCATCTACGGTATCGGTTCAGTTGAAACTTATTCTGCCATGAGTTTTGAAATATCAGTTGGCGAACAGATCGATCAGCGCCAATTGCTCGCAGATTTGGTCGCACAGCAATATAAACGCCGCGATATGGACTTCCAACGCGGCTCGTTCCGCGTTCGTGGCGATACAATTGAAATCTTCCCGGCTCACTTGGAAGATGCTGCGTGGCGTATTTCTATGTTTGGTGATGAGATTGAAACCATCACTGAATTTGATCCGCTTACCGGTAAGAAATTTGGCGATTTAAAATCCGTCAAAATGTACGCGAATTCGCACTATGTGACCCCGCGCCCAACGCTTAATCAGGCGATCAAATCGATCAAGAAAGAGCTCGCCGACCGCTTGGAAGAGTTGGAAAAAGCAGGTCGCTTGTTAGAAGCTCAACGCCTCGAACAACGCACGCGATTTGATCTTGAAATGATGGAAGCGACAGGTGCTTGTCAGGGTATTGAGAACTATTCACGCTATCTGACGGGACGTGCACCCGGGGAACCACCGCCAACGCTATTTGAATATATTCCAGATAATGCGCTCATCTTTATTGACGAAAGCCATGTGACCATCCCGCAGATTGGCGCCATGTATCGTGGTGACTTTAGACGAAAAGCAACTCTGGCCGAATATGGTTTCCGCTTGCCAAGTTGTATGGATAACCGTCCGTTGCGATTTGAAGAATGGGATGCCATGCGCCCACAAACGATTGGGGTTTCCGCTACACCTGGTAATTGGGAAATGGAACAATCAGGCGGGGTGTTTGCTGAACAGGTTATTCGTCCAACAGGCTTGATTGATCCACCTGTTCAAGTTCGCCCGGCAACCAGCCAGGTGGACGATGTATTGGGTGAAATTCGCCTCACCGCGGCAGAGGGTTATCGTACGCTCGTCACCGTTTTGACCAAACGCATGGCAGAAGATCTGACCGAATATTTACACGAGCAAGGTGTGCGCGTGAGATATATGCACTCAGACATCGATACACTTGAACGCATTGAAATCATTCGTGACTTACGCCTTGGTGCGTTTGATGTACTGGTGGGGATCAACTTGCTTCGTGAGGGACTTGATATCCCCGAATGCGGATTTGTTGCCATTTTGGACGCGGATAAAGAAGGCTTCTTACGTTCAGAAACGTCACTTGTTCAAACGATTGGACGCGCCGCGCGTAATGTCGATGGTAAAGTCGTGCTTTACGCCGATAAAGTCACAGGTTCTATGAAACGCGCCATGGACGAAACCACCAGACGCCGCGAAAAACAAGTTGCTTATAACGCTGAGCATGGCATCACACCTGAAAGTGTGAAAGCTAAGATTTCTGATATTCTCGACAGTGTATATGAGAAAGATCATGTTAGAGCGGATGTCTCAGGTAAAGACGGGAAAGGATTTGCAGAAGAAGGCCATATGGTCGGTGCAAACCTTCAGGCACATCTTGAAGCGCTTGAAAAACAAATGCGTGATGCCGCAGCTGATCTCGACTTTGAAAAAGCTGCGCGTCTTCGCGATGAAATTAAGCGCTTGAAAGCAAAAGAGCTGGATATCTTGGAAAACCCAACCGCGAAATA
>JAHDEP010000163.1:4537-6417 GCA_020628775.1 Rhizobiaceae bacterium
GGATTGTTGAGCATCATTTCACATTTTGCCATGCGCGCACCATTGGGTGTGTTCATGCAAATTTTTGACCCCACCGGAATATAATTTCCGAAGTAGCGGCATTCACATTTTCGTTCGGCAAAACTAGCTGTTGGGACCATGATCACCGCCCCAATAAACAAACCCATAAGATGGCTGTTTAACTTCGACATGACAAAACCCTATCACAAAATCCTCAGGATGTAAAAAACAGAACAGTACTTCTACGGAAGGCGCGAAATCCTCCGCTGCTTGTCTTCCCTCTTCACAGTGGTTATGTTGCGCGAAGATTTTTAAAATGGTGCTCGATGTTCTTTAAAAAAAGTGCGCGTAAAGAAGTTGAAGACGGGATTAAACCAATATTTCCAAGACTTTGGAGATATTGCCTGGTTTTAACTGGAAATAAGGATTGGGCTGATGATTTGGCACAATCTGTGTGCTTAAGAGCGCTTGAAAAAGCTGATCAATATAAACCTGGCACAAAACTTGATCGTTGGCTCTTTACCATTGCGCATAACAATTGGATCAATGAGCTGCGCAAAAATGCGGTGAGAACCAGCGGCGGCATTGCCAATGTTGATGAGATCGAAATTCCGGATACAAAACCGGATCCTGAATCGAATATTTTAGCGTCTGAAGTGTTAAAAGAAGTAATGGCATTACCCGAAGCACAACGTGTTGCCGTAATTCTGGTATATATTGAAGGCTATAGCTATCAGGAAGCAGCAGACACCTTAGATATCCCAATTGGAACAGTAATGAGCCGATTATCTGCCGCAAGAGCAAAATTGGCGAATAAATTAAATGATGAAAGTCAGATTGCATGACTGAGCACAACAGTTTCACAGATGAACAATTGGTCGCGTTTTTGGACGGTGAATTTGATCACACGCCTGCGGACGAAATCAAAGCTGCCCTCGCCCATAGCGATGAATTAAACGCGCGTTTAAAACAGCTCACATTGAACAAATCTGCAATGGCGGATGCATTTGGCGCGCTCAGCCAAACAGCTCCAAGCTATGAAGATATTATGGGTGAAACACAAACAATTCCAGCAGCTAATTCATCAGGGTTTATGAAAATCGCCGCCGTTGCGCTCGTCGCACTTGGTGTTGGTTTCTTTGCTTCATCCATCATCAAGCAAGACAAATTAGAGGGCTGGCATGAATATGTTGCCGCCTATCAAGCGCTCTATGCAACTGACACGCTTGCGCATGTCAATAACAGCGAGCTTGTCATAGAAACTGAGCTCAAACGAGTTTCGGCAAAATTGGATACTGAAATTTCCCTAGCTGATCTGCAAATTGATGAAAATCTTGACTATAAGCGCGGGCAAGTCCTCGAATATCAGGGCAGACCTTTGGTTCAGCTGGCCTTTTTAGCCTCAGATGGAGCGCCTGTTGCACTGTGTATTATGAAAGCGCAAACAACAGCAGCAACTGATCCTACCACCCGTGAGATGGAAAATATGCAATCAGCCTATTGGTCTGATGGAGATTTTGAATATCTGCTGATCGGACCAATTTCGCAGGCGAATATAAAATCCTATGCGACCGCGTTTGCACAGCGTTTGTAGAACGACAAATTAGCCGCTTAAAGCTGCAATTAACTGCACATTAACCATAAAATGGCAATATCCACCGATATTCACATCGGGGGACGTGACCAATGGTAGTTTCAACGCAACATGCATTGAGAGTTTTTAAACAAACAACTTTTGTGGTGATTGCCGCAGGTTGCGCACTCACACTTGCATCCTGTGCAAGTAAGAGAACAGCTTCAAATTCGACAGCGCCTGAACCACTAGCATATTCAGCGCAAAATGATCCCAATGCATCACCGATTAATGCTGTGCTGGTTGA
>JAHDEP010000164.1 GCA_020628775.1 Rhizobiaceae bacterium
TGGCCGGTGCGCCACCGGGTGCTTTTTTAAATGCGGGTGCTTCTGCTAAAGACACCTCGTTAATCGTGGGTACAAAGTCAATAAGTAGTTCGCCAAATGATATTATTTTCTTTAAATTAGTCATCTTGTTGTATCTGCTAAGCTGCGTGAAAGTCGAAAAGTTAGGATTTTTAGAGCGCAATTGACCTGCGATTTGACCTATTCTACAACGCCAATGGTTAGAATGAGATTCCCATATAATCGTTGCTCTCCGGTTGCAATAACCAGAGCCATGTTTTGATCATAAGTCAGCTTGTAAAAATCTGTGGGATCAAGCTGTTCTACAGGTACGTTTAACATGGATGAAAAAGTATCAACGATTTCAGGGGTGTCTCCATCGGCCGTGTACATGGCGCAGGCTGATTCAATAGGAACTGCGGTTAATAAAATGTCGAGCACTTCAGTCGCGGTTAATTTGCCCGGGGATAAGTTTAGATAAACACGATCTGCATTTGGGTTTGCTTTAGAGCCGACAGGGTAGTTTCCATCAGCAATAAGTATTTTTCCCGTATGCCCCGATTTTGCTAATGCACAAAGAATTTGAGGATGGATAAGTTTCGTCTTGAGCATTCGTAATCCTTTTTAGAATGGTTGAGTGGATTTTCTGACGATTAGCTCGCCTTTTAAAATAATTTCGCGAGGGGTTCTCTCTTCTTTGTTGATCATGGATAGTAGTAATTCGGCCGCTGTTTTCCCCATTTCATATGTTGGTTGACTGATAACTGTAATTCCACCTTCGAGAAAGGGGGTCCAGTTGGTTTCATCAAACCCGGCCAATGCGATGTCTTTGCCAAGCTCAAGCTGATCCTGCTTCATTGCATCGATTGCGCCAATTGTGAGACGGCTGTTGCCGGTAATAATTGCTTGCGGCCGGTTTGGTAGGCCACAAATCCGCCTCATTTCTGCAATTCCTTCTTTTTCCCTTGGGTGGACATAGGCAAAGTGGGCCGGGTCAGCTTGAATTTTTGCCTCAGATAGCGCGGCCATAATTCCGTTCATCCGCTCCCGACCCGTTGTGCTGTTTTTTAAACCAATGATCGCTCCGACCGATGTGAAGCCCTGGTCTATAAGATGCTTTGTGAGTTTATACGCACTGCGGTAATTGTCCCCTACAACGGCGTCAATTGGGAGATCGTTGATTTGCCTGTCAATGGTAACCACCGGAATGGTCCCATCTAGCATACTTTTAAAATCGCTGGCCTTGTCAGATGTGGGGGAAAGAATGATCCCGGCTGCGTTTTCGCTTATCAAATTATTGAGATAAAGCAGTTCTTTCTCATGACTTTCATCTGTGTTGCACAGAAATAAGCTGTGGCCATTTGCTAGCGCAATGTCTTCAATGGCTCGGGCTACAGCGGTAAAAAATGGATTGCGAATGTCGGAGACTAATAGCCCAATGACTTGAGCCGTTTGTTTTCGTAAGCTACTTGCAACTCTGTTTGGCCGATAGCCCAACTCGGCAACAGCTGCTAATACTTTTTCTCGAACTTCTTTGCGCACGTGAGGTTTATTCGCCAGTACACGTGAGACCGTTGCGGTTGAAACACCAGCTTTTTGGGCTACTTCTATCATGCTACTCATATTGGTATTTTAGCCTGAATTGCTGAGAAAACATGCAAGAAATCTGAAAACGATTACAATTTTATCGTAATTTTGCAACCTCTTCTATATGTCTCAGCTATTTTGAATGGCATTGAAGCTCAGGTGTGTCTATTTGTTTTTGACACATGTTTTGTAATCGATTACAATTTTTGCCATTCAGTTCACAACCCCTGTGCTTCCCATATTCTAGATCCGGTAAAGCAAGATTCAGGTTGTAGCTAACTTACTATCCATTTTTTATTTAATCCCGAAGGAGGATGAATGAATATCAAACGAATAAAATTCGGTATGCTGATTTTAGCAATGGCTCTTGTGACAGCCGTTCTTTCAGCTTGTGAACCTCAGGTCGTTGAGGTTGAAAAAGAAGTAGAAATTGAGGTAACTCGGATTGTTACTGAAACCGAAACCGTCGTAGAAGAGGTTGAGGTTGTTAAAGAAGTTGAAGTAGAGAAAGTTGTAGAAGTTGAAAAAATTGTCGAGGTTGAAGCCGGTGGCGAGATGGCTTTTGACGGTGTCGAAATCGATATCCTCACGATTGCGGGCGATGCTATTTCTGGGCCACTGCGCCAACGTGCACCAGACTTTGAAGCGGCTACCGGTGCAAAAATCAACATCGTTGATTTGCCGTTTGCTGACCTGTACAACAAGATCTTATTAGATGCGGCTGACCCAAATGGAGAATTTGATGGGTATGTATTTGCTGTAACTTGGACTCCGGACTTTGCGGCACCAGGCTTCTTAGAGGATCTTGGCCCTTATGTAGAGGCGGATGAAGATTTGCAGTGGGATGACATTACACCGTTCTTCCGTGAATTTAGCTCAAAATTTGAAGGCACCCTTTACACCATTCCTTTGGACGGTGACTTTCACCAAGTTTACTATCGCATGGACGTGCTAGAGGCTGCCGGGTTAGAGGCACCTCAAACATGGGAAGAGTACCTAGCTATTGCTGAAGCGGTTCATGGTCAAGACATGAACGGTGACGGAGAAGCTGACTACGGTTCTTGTATCGGTCAAACCCGTAATGGTCAAGCATATTGGTTTGTTCACTCAATCGCATCTGGTTACCTGCAAAGCCAAGGTACGGGCCAAGGTGGCTTCTTCGACACCGATGATATGACCCCATTGGTTGACTCACCTGGATTTGTTAAAGCGTTAGAAATTTACAAATCACTAACTCCATTTGGCCCACCAGATCAAACCAACATCGACGTTGGTGCAACCCGTGGTTTATGGCAAGCCGGCCGTTGCGCACTTACCTTAGACTGGGGTGACATTGGCCCACTATCTATTGATACCGTTAATGCAGTCCCTGAAGTTCAAGCAAATACCGGCACCGTTGTTCTTCCTGGTTCACGTGAAGTAATGGATTGGGACAGTGGCGAACTGGTTGCTTGTGATGCTGATACCTGCCCATATGCGATTGATGGCGTAAACCATGCACCATTCGGCGCATTTGGTGGCTGGTCGGCCGCTATCCGTGGCAGTTCAGACGTGAAAGATGCTACCTATGCATTCTTCGCTTACATGAACGCCCCAGAGCAGTCAAACGTTGACGTTACGATTGGTAGCACCGGGTTTAACCCATACCGTCAGAGCCAATTTTTGAACCGTCAATTATGGGTTGAAGCAGGGATGAGCCCAGCGATGGCAACCAACTATTTGGGTGCTTTAGAAGCTGGTTTGAACAGCCCGAACTTTATGCTCGACTTGCGTATTCCTAACGGACAACAATACCAACAGGTAATTCTTGATACTGTGGTTAGCCAATATTTGGCTGGTGAATTTACAGCTGAAGAAGCAGCTGCTGAGATCGCTTCGCAGTGGGACGAACTAACAGACGAACTAGGTCGTGATGAGCAGTTAGCCGCTTATCGCAAGACACTCGGTCTTGATTAGGCTTAGCCTAACACCTAGTAGTTAAGAGCAGAAAGGGGGAGGTGCGAAGCCAGTTCTCACCTCCCCCTTATCTGCTAAACTTAAATGTTGATTGTCCATAAAAACATGTATGGATGATCAGTCAAAGGCTAATAAAGAGGCAATATGGCATCAGGCGAAACAGGGATAAATTTGGTAGGAGAAGTTCAGCCCGCAGAGACCTTTGGTGATCGGGTGGTCCATTGGCTTGACAAGCACGCATCGAGCGTTTTTGTCTTACCGGCCATGATCATTGTTTTGGTCATGTCGATTTTCCCGCTAATCGTTTCACTCTATCTATCACTTACACGGGTTAAAATTGCTGCAGGCGGGTTTGATATAACATTTGTGGGGCTTGTTAATTTCAACAAACTTATTTTTGGCCGGGAGCAGCGCCACACAATTGGCAAAATAGGGGAACCAACTACATTCGGTTGGGTGATGTTTGCTCTTGTTGTGTTGTTTCTTGCATGGGGGGTCACTCGCCTAATTCGAAAACGCACAAACATGTCTTTCGGCGCAGGGTTGGGAGCTACCGGATTATTTATTATTATCGGCCTCGGGGTGGGATATTTCCTGTTTAACTTTTACACCATTGAAGGTGAACCGCCTGAAATGGGATTTTTGGGCATGTTGGCTTGGGGATCATTTTGTGCTTTTGTTGTGATGCGTGTATTGGTGCTAATTTTCAATCGGTTCCTGCCACCAACAGTGAAAGGGGTTGGCCCAATTTTAGGCAGGCTTGTGGCAGTGACGATTGCTTTGTATTTTGCTTGGATTACTGTACACACATTTACGACTTTGCCTAATGCTGAGGGGAATCCTACCGGAATTCCTGGAACCATCTTTATCACACTTTATTTTGTGATTTTTGGGGTTGCTCTGCAATATTTAATTGGCCTGGGGTTGGCTTTGCTTTTAACTGGAGACCTGTTTGGCAAGCGGTTTTTCCGCATCACATTTTTATTGCCGATGATGATTACCCCGGTAGGTGTTGCCTATATGTTTCGTATGGTAACCAACACAAGTATCGGTCCATTGACTCCCATCTTTCGCAATGTGTTTGGCGTAGGGGGAGATTACTCATGGGCGGCACAAGCGGGCAGTGCACGTGTGGGTGTCATGCTAGCCGAT
The DNA here is from genome assembly GCA_020628775.1 of Rhizobiaceae bacterium. Classification (GTDB taxonomy): domain Bacteria; phylum Pseudomonadota; class Alphaproteobacteria; order Rhizobiales; family Rhizobiaceae; genus Lentilitoribacter. Next base: position 4,693 of record JAHDEP010000164.1, read on the forward strand.
GTTTGGCAGTGGACCCCGTTTATCTTTATTGTGCTTATCGCGGCTTTGGAGGGTATGGCGCAAGACCAGCGTGAAGCAGCACTTGTTGATGGTGCAACAAGCTGGCAATTCTTTCGCTATATCACCTTGCCTCAGATTTTACCGGTCAGCACAACAATTATTTTAATTCGACTCATCGAAGCGTTTAAGATTATAGATCTGCCGTTTGTGATGACCCGTGGTGGACCCGGAACTGCGACAGAGCCGATGACACTGCATGCGTATCAGGCATTTAAAGCATCTGACTTTGGTGGTTCGGCCGCTGTTGCTTATCTGCTTTTGTTTTTAGCCACTTATGTGGGACTAAATTTTATTAATAACACCCGGCCGTTGGCAGAGGAGTTATCGTAACAATGAACTGGTTATTTCAAAGACGTGGTTTGTACACACCATCACCTTTTGCTCAGATATTTATCTACATCATCCTAATCTTCTGGACCGCTGTGGTGCTGTTTCCAATTTATTGGGTGTTTACAACATCGATTAAATTGCCCATCGATGTAAACTCCGGCCCCAAATATGTTCCGTGGGTTGACTTTCAGCCCAACATGCATGCATGGCAAAAAATTATTATTGATGAAGGGGCATCAACTACCTTTGCCCCCTTTCTTAATACGGTCATAATTGGCGTTTTAAGCGCGGTCATCGCCTTGGCAATTGGTGCGGCCGCATCATATGCACTGGTCCGATTTAACTACAAGCCAAAATTAGGATTGATCGGCATATTTGTTGGCCTGATGATTCTGTCGATTGTAGCTGTGAATTTAGGGGCACCCATCGGCATCGTGATCGCCTCTGCGATTGTTATATTTTTACTGTTGGTGCAAACAGTCGGCAAACGCTTTAAGGCCCATTTGGGGAACGAAGATATCGCTTTTTGGCTTATTTCTCAACGTATGCTGCCTCCTGTTGCGATTGTGGTTCCCATCTTTATATTTTTTAAAACGATAAATTTGGATGATACCCGTACCGCTTTAATCATAACCTACGTTGCGGCCAATCTGCCGATTGTGGTGTGGCTGATGCGAGATTATTTTGCCAACATTCCCATTGTGCTTGAAGAAAGCGCTCAAATTGATGGGGCGTCTCGCTTACGCACATTTTGGTCAATCGTTTTACCCATCGCGATCCCGGGTCTCGTGGCTACATTTTTATTTGTGCTTGTGTTTACTTGGAACGAGTATTTGCTGGCTTTGTTTTTGAGCACCAGTCGCTCTCAAACTTTGCCGATTTTGGTGGTAGCCCAAAATACAACCCGTGGGCCACAATGGTGGAACATGTCGGTTTTAATCATGTTGATGATTGTGCCGGTTATCGGGATGGCGATCGGCTTAGAAAGATTTATCTCACGAGGATTGTTGGTTGGGGCGGTGAAAAGCTAGTTGCTCATGATCAACCAAACGCTTTCATAGCCACCCAACTGAACATCAACATCGCTGTGAAAATGTTTGCCCGTAAGTTGGTCAATTAGCTTTCCTGCAAATCCCAGCTCGCTTAAGCGATAAGCCGGAACCGCCTGCTGGCTGGGGGAGAAGTTGGCCAAAAGTAGCAGCTTGCCCCGGGCACTTTGACGCAAGATGGCGAAGACATGGTCGTTGTGGCTCCATTCAGCCGTTGTTCGGGCTTGGCTGTGCAAAGCCACGC
>JAHDEP010000461.1 GCA_020628775.1 Rhizobiaceae bacterium
AAAGCTTTTATTCAGATGCCCATCAAGTGATTTATGCGGCCATGTTGCGCTTGTTCGAAAAAACGCAACCAGTCGATTTGTTGACTGTCACCGAGGAGTTGAAAAAGATGGGGGAATTGGAGAAAGCAGGCGGGCCTTATTATTTGGTAGAACTGACCAATAAGGTAGCTTCAGCTGCTAATATTGAATACCATGCTCGGATTATTGCTCAAAAGCACATCCAGCGTGATTTGATCTCTGTTTCTACCAAAATCATAAAAGACGCCTACGAAGACACCACCGATGTCTTCCAATTGCTGGACGAAGCGGAGCAAGGTTTGTTTTCTATCACACAAAAGAACCTGAGCCGAGGCTATGAAAGCATGGGGGCTTTGTTGAGCAAGGCACAGAAGCAGTTGGAAGAATTATCTCAAAAGCAAGATGGCTTAACGGGGATTCCTTCTGGCTTTACCGAATTGGATCGGTATACCTCTGGTTGGCAATCTTCGGATTTAATTATTCTGGCAGCAAGACCGGGTATGGGTAAAACCGCCTTTACCTTGGCTTTGGCAAGAAATGCAGCCTTGGATTATGAAAAACCAGTTGCCATATTCTCTTTGGAGATGTCCAAGTTGCAATTGGTTCAACGTTTGATTTCCTTAGAAGCAGAAATCTCAGGATCGAAGCTGAGGAATGGCCAATTGGAAGAGTACGAATGGCAGCAGTTGAACACGGCTATCGAGAAGATGAGCGATGTACCGATTTTTATCGACGATACGCCCGGCTTGAACGTATTCGAACTGCGAGCGAAGTGTCGACGCTTGAAAATGCAGCACGACATCCAGTTCATTGTTATCGATTATTTGCAATTGATGAGTGGTAGTGGCGAGACAAATAGAGGTGGAAACCGGGAGCAGGAAATCAGTTCGATTTCTCGTGCCTTAAAAGGCTTGGCTAAAGAGTTGGATGTGCCGATTATTGCCTTGTCGCAGTTGAGTCGTGCGGTAGAGACTAGGGGCGGAGCGAAGCGGCCACAATTGTCCGATTTGAGGGAATCTGGTG
>JAHDEP010000008.1 GCA_020628775.1 Rhizobiaceae bacterium
TGGAGCCCGCCGAAGCTTATAAGCGTTCTGCAAGATTAATGTTCTGGCCAGTTGTGTCATCAACTGCGACGACACTTGCTGCGTTCCTTCCGCTTCTATTGTGGCCGGGTGTACCTGGTGAATTCATGGGCTACTTGCCGCGTATGGTGATCATCGTGCTTGCAGCTTCACTGCTAACAGCGTTGGTCTTCCTACCTGTAACCGGTACCTTGTTTGCACAAATTTCGGCAATCATTGCAAGGTTTGCAAAATACATCGTTGCTTTACTTGTCATGGCAATTGTCGCTGTTGGCCTTGTTGGTTCCCCGGCATTGGCAGATTTTGCTGAACCTGTGAAATACCCAATTGCAGCTGCTGCTGCGATCGGTGCGGGTCTCATCGCTGCATTGATTTTCTCATTCGTTTCCAAAAGAAAACGCAATGAAGAAAAAATCGATGAAAATGCGAAAATGTTGTCAGCTCAAGCAGAGTTGGATCTGAAGAAACTCACAGGTTTCACAGGGTTCTATGCTCGGTTCTTGAACATTTTCACCGGCAATATCTTCGGTAATATCGTTGTTATTGCTGCCGTGATTGCCATGACAGCGTTCTCGTTCTCATACTTTGGTGCAAATAACCAAGGCGTAGAGTTCTTTGTTGATGAAGAGCCAGATGTTGCCATCGTATTGGTATCAGCACGTGGTAACTTATCAGCAACTGAGATCAGAGATATCACAGCAGAGGTTGATAATCGTATCCTTGGCATCCCTGGCATCGATAATACGGTGATGTCAGCTTATGCTGGTGCGGGTGGCGCAAGCGATCCTATCGGTGGCGTACAGGATAAACCTGCAGACACAGTGGGTGAAATCACCATCGAACTCGCTGATTTCTGTTGTCGCCGAAAAGCCGTCGATATCTTTGAAGACATCCGCACACAAACAGCTGATATTGCTGGTATCCGTGTTGAAGTTAAAAAGATCGAAGGTGGCCCGCCAACTGGTAAAGACGTACGTCTTCAAGTTAAGTCTACAAACTATGACGACATGGTTGCAGCTGTGGGCGAAATCCGTCGCTATTTCGATAGTCAGGAATTGCTTTCTGAACAGGAAGATGGTCGCCCTCTCCCAGGTATTGAGTGGCAGCTTGATGTTGATCGCATCCAGGCTGGTCGTTACCAGACATCTATCTCAGAAGTCGGCGCTATGGTTCAATTGGTCACCAATGGTGTGATGATTGGTAAATACCGTCCTGATGATTCAGAAGACGAAGTTGAGATTAGGGTGCGCTTGCCTGAAGGGCAGAGAACTTTAGATGAATTTGATCAAATCCGTTTGAACACACCTAACGGTCAAATTCCGATCTCAAACTTTGTAACGCGTGAACCTGTTGAGAAAGTATCTTCGATTGTTCGCCGTGATGGTCTTTACGCAATGGATATTAAAGCCAGCGTTGCCAAAGGTGCACAATTTGAGGGACGTGATGCAACACCAGATGATGCTGTTGGCGTTATTCAAGAGTGGCTGGACACACAAGAATGGCCTTCAAACGTCTTCTTAAAGTTCCGTGGTGCGGATGAAGAACAGAAAGAATCTGAAGCATTCTTGGGCAATGCTGCCATTGGTGCGCTGTTCATGATGTTCATCATTCTTCTTACGCAGTTCAACTCCTTCTACCAAACGATCATTACGCTTTCGACTGTGATCTTGGCGGTATCAGGCGTGTTGATCGGTATGGTGCTCACAGGACAGAAGTTCTCCATCATTATGACGGGTACAGGCGTTATCGCGCTTGCCGGTATCGTGGTGAACAATGCGATTGTTTTGATCGATACTTATAATCGTATGAGAGAAGATGGCGTGAAAGATATTCGCCAGGCTGTTATTAAAACTGCAGCTCAGCGTTTGCGTCCGATCTTGCTCACCACAGGAACAACCATTCTTGGTCTTATTCCGATGGCGTTGCAGATCAACTTCAACTTCTTCACGCAGACAACATCTGTTGGCGGTATCACATCCATCTGGTGGGTGCAGCTTTCAACTGCGATCATTTCCGGCTTGGCATATTCAACTGTGCTCACGCTGATCATGATCCCAACTCTGCTTGCATTGCCTCATAATGCGTCTCGCATCTTGAGCTTCCGTGCTAATCGTAAGCAAAAGCTCAGCGATAAAGCGGCAGCTTCAGCTGCACAAGCGCCTGCCCCAGCGCAGGTAGAGGCTAGCCCAGAACAGGTAAGTGAGAGCCCAGCAGTGGTTGAAACCGCGCCAGAACCTGATCAGGTTGAAGAGGTTGCGGCAGAAGCCAAGCCTAAAGTGAAGAGACCTCGTAAGAAGAAAGTTGCAGCTGAAGTTGCGAATGAGAATATCGATACGCCTCATTCAGAAGCTGCGGAATAAGAAGTGAAAGTGTAAAGCCTGAACCCCTTAGGTTTTATAAGACCCGTCACTTCAAAAGAGGGCAATCTGGTTTAACCGGATTGCCCTTATTTTTTGCCATAAGGCAAAGCTCACAAATTGTAAGTATTATTAAAACTTACTTCTTCGGCTTCTTGTTCAGTGAAATATTATCATCAACTGGTGTTGATCTAGATCCATATTTTTTGGACCACAAATAAGCGCCAATTGGCAGAGAAACCAAATAGCAAATCGACGTAAACGCCATTGTTTGCCATGTGAATGTCACAAGCAGCCAGACGTATAAAACTACGATCAAGATAAGTGGCAAGAACCAGTCACGACGAACCCCCTGCCCGATTTCTTTACCTGAGATCACAGGAACGCGGCTGATCAACAAGAAGGCGATGATCATCGCATAAATGGTTGAAATAACCCCATATGACGTAGTGGCTTCTATTCCTAAAAAACCGAGATAGACCGGTAAAAGCACCAATAATGCGCCCAATGGTGCTGGTACACCTAAGAAGAATGCATCTTCCCAGGACTGGCGTTCCTGACGCTCTAACATCACATTAAAACGAGCCAAACGCAGCGCATTTGCAATTGCATATAAAAGTGCAGCAACCCAACCAATTGAAGGCGCCATATGTAGGATATAAGCATGCAGCACAAGCGCTGGCGCAACACCGAAGTTAATCACATCTGCAAGCGAATCTAACTGAGCACCAAAATTGGTCTGTGCTTTTAATAAACGCGCGACACGTCCATCAATACCGTCGAGAAAAGCTGCAATGAGCACCATGATAACGGCAAGCTCAAATTTGCCCTCATACGCAAGTCGAATACCTGTAAGTCCAGCACAAACGGCCAGAACTGTGATGATGTTTGGAATTAATAGACGACGCGGTATCTCACGAAAACGCGGTCCGCGATCTGAATCATCTGCCCCTGAATGATTTTCCATTTTGTTCCCCATTAATCTCTGCGACTAACGACAGGACCCAAATCGGACCCGAATTCAGCAAGCACAGTCTCACCAGCTATAGCAGTTTGACCTAGAGTTACCAATGGGCGCGCATTTGCCGGCAAAAATACATCCAAACGGGATCCGAAACGAATAAGACCAAAACGCTCGCCAACATCAAGATGATCGGCTGTTTTTGACCAACAAACAATGCGACGCGCGACCAAACCAGCGATTTGAACAACACCGATATCGCCGTGCTCTGTTTCAATCACCAATCCATTGCGCTCATTATCTGTGCTGGCTTTATCAAGTTCAGCATTTAGAAAATCACCTTTTTGGTAACTTACATGCTTGATCTTACCTTCCATAGGCGCGCGATTAACATGGCAGTTAAACACATTCATAAAGACGGAAATGCGCCACATTTCTTCATCACCTAGATCAAGCTCAGAAGGAGGCACCATTTTAACAATGGACGATACACGGCCATCTGCAGGACTAATTGTCCAATTCTTCTCAAGCGGTGTTAGTCTCTCCGGATCACGGAAGAAATATGCACACCAAGCGGTGAGGAGCAAACCAATCCAAAATAGCGGATCAAATAACCAGCCCAGAATGACTGATGCCACAAAGAATATTGCGATAAACTTGTAGCCTTCGGGATGGATCGGAACAATTGTGTTTCTAATGCTGCTTGCGATGCTCATTTTAAGCCCTGTTTGATTGTTTTTTCACTTAGCTAACTGCTAAATGACATATATGCAATCTAGAACAACAATTTGAGAGCAAGAACCAGAATTATTCCGCAATTGGAGTGGTTTTATTCCGCTTTATGATACCAAGATCATCGCTTTCATGAACACGCTTGAGATGCTCTTCCGCTTCCGTTGCTTCGCGCTGACGATCCCACATAGATGCATAAAGACCTTTTTGATCCAATAGATCCATATGTGTCCCCTTCTCAGCGATCACACCATCTTTCAGTACAATGATCTCATCCGCATTGATAACGGTTGATAATCTATGCGCAATAACAAGCGTTGTTCGACCTTTTGATACAAAATCAAGCGACGCCTGAATTTCCTGCTCGGTTGCGGTATCAAGCGCAGATGTCGCTTCATCCAAGATCAAGATCGGAGGTGCTTTCAAAATTGTTCGCGCAATCGCAACGCGCTGTTTTTCACCACCTGAAAGTTTCAAACCGCGTTCACCTACCATTGCATCAAAACCTTCAGGCAAAGATTTGATGAAGTCGCCAATTTGCGCCATTTCAGCTGCATCACGCACTTCTTGCTCGGATGCACTGGTACGACCATACTTGATGTTATAGGCGATTGTGTCGTTAAAAAGCACAGTATCTTGCGGCACCATACCAATGACCGAGCGTAAACTGCGTTGTTTCACATCACGCACATCCTGATCATCAATGGTAATCCGACCTGATTGCACATCGTAGAACCTAAACAACAAACGCGACAAAGTAGATTTACCCGCACCTGATGGACCAACTATGGCAACTGTTTTGCCAGCAGGAACATCAAAAGATATGCCTTTTAAAATCGGACGATTTTCATCATAAGCAAATTGCACGTCTTCAAACTTGATCGAACCGTCTTTGACTTTAAGATCCTTCGCATCCGGACTATCTTCAATCTCAGCATCGATCTCAAGTAGATCAAACATTTGCTCAAGATCAGTTAGACCCTGTCTAATTTCGCGATACACGAACCCAATGAAATTGAGTGGAATAGAAAGCTGCATCAACATGGCGTTGATATAAATAAACTCACCCAGTGTTTGATCACCGCGTTGAACCGCAAGCGCTGACATCACCATCATGATGGTCATTCCGACGCCAAAAATTGCGCCCTGCCCGAAGTTTAACCAACCCAGCGATGTCCAAACCTGCGTCGCCGACTTCTCATAGCTTTCCATCGACTTATCAAATCGTTTGGCTTCCATTTCTTCGTTGCCAAAGTATTTAACAGTCTCAAAGTTAAGCAGAGAATCGATCGCTTTAGTGTTGGCTTCGGTGTCCGAATTATTCATATCGCGCCGGATTTGAATACGCCAATCACTGGCCCTGATTGTAAACCAGATATAAAACCAAACCGTAACCGCGGTGACCGCAACATATGATAAGCCAAACTTGAACAGAAATATGAGTGCAACCAAGCCAAACTCGAGCACGGTTGGTGCCATGTTCAAAATCGTAAAGCGAACAATGGTTTCAATACCTTTAGTACCGCGCTCAATGATACGCGAGAGCCCACCGGTGCGGCGTTCTAAATGAAAACGCAGCGAGAGCTTATGCATATGCACAAAGGTTTTAAATGCAAGCTGACGCACAGCATGCTGCCCGACCTTTGCAAACAACGCATCGCGCAACTGGTTAAAACCCCATTGCAACAATCGCGCTGCGTTATAAGCAATAACCAGCATCACGGGCGCGAGTAAAAACGGTGAAATAGAATTAGATTCTAGCGTGCCAGTCAGCGCATCTGTCGCCCATTCTAAGATAGATGGAACAATGACCAGGATAACTTTAGAAAGAACCAAGAACCCAAGTGCGATAACGACGCGGCGCTTTAGATCTGGTCTGTCAGACGGCCACATATAAGGCCAAAGATTTTTCAACGACTGATAGGGATTACCGTCATCGGCTGAAACTATTTTCTTATTCATAAATTATCGCTACCTAAAATTTAACACAGTCAACTGCATTGCAGTTAGCTGTCGCACCCCTTGCAGCAGTCTTTAAACATGTGGTCGAGTTCCTTGGAGAGTTGTGCAAACTCTTCGCGGTTTATCTCATACCAGGACGCCTGTTTTTCCGTTCTAAAAAAGACAAGATCTGCTTTTAATAAAGTTTTTAAATGCTGAGATACCGTTGATTGCGCAAGATCTGTTGTGCCAACTAAATGTTTGACGCAACAGGCATTTTCATTCGCCAATTGTCGTACAATTTTTAGTCTTGCAGGATGCGCGAGAGCCGCAAGCTTGACCGCTTGCTTTTCAATATCTTCGGCCATTACATACCTTTCATCGTATATCGACGATATACGATGAAAGAGGCATGGTCAATGACGAAAAGTTAAATCTTATTCAAGACCTAAGCGTTGTCTGTGCAATTGTTCAGCATTTTCAAGTGCTTCTTCTGGCACCTCGAAAATCTGACCTGGCGCAATTTTATCAGGATTTTCAATTTGCTGCTGGTTGGCAAGATAGATTGTTGTATATCTCACCCCTGCGCCATAGGTGCGGCGGGCAATTTGCCAAAGCGTATCACCACGACGAATGATAACTGATTGGCTGTTCGCAGGTGTAAGCTCGTCCTGAACAATCGTTTTCGGCTCAGTTGCTTGATTGTCATTTGCCGCTGCAACAATTGTTTCTTCCTCTGTTGCGCTTGCGGTGCTTTCGGCCTGCTCAGTCGCACCTGAAGATGTTTCAGTGCTCGTTGCAGTCTTAGACGCGGCGGTTGATGTTTCCTCAGACGTTGCGACCACTTCTTCCTTGGTCATTGTCTCTGTAGCTTCATCTGCAGGTTTTTCGCTCGCCTGTTCACTTGCCGAACCGCCTGTCTGTGGGCTTGCTTGACCGCTTGCTTGCCCGCTTACTTGATTGTCAGCTACAACAGTTTCTGGTTTTGCCTCACTAGCAGTTTCAGTTTCCGTCGCAGTTGCTGTTTCGGCTTCAGTTGGCTCTGGCTCTTCTTTCACCATCGCAGTTTCAGTCTCTGCGTCTGCAGCTGGTTTTTCTTCAGCGCTAGTGCTCTCATTTGAAGCAACAGCGGCAAGCGCCTCACCTTCCGGACGATTGAACGGTACAATTGCGCGAAGGATAACTTGGTTCGTCTGTTTGTTTTCAAGCGCTGCGGTGATCTTATGCTGACCAACTTCCAGCTCTTTAGTCGCTTCAACGATAAAGCGTCCATTGCTCTCAACATTTGCAATGCCAACTTCTTCATCATTGGCAAATACGCGCACTTGATACCCAGCGGTACCTGAACCAGCAACAAAGAGCTTGTTACCTTCAACTTCAACAGCTTCAATGCGCACATTTTCAGATGGTGCTTTTGGCTTTTCAGCAACTGGCTTTTCCGCAGCAGGCTCTTCAGTCTTGGCTGCCATTGTTTCTTCTTTCGGCTGCTCTTCCTGAGCTTCACCGGCAGAAACTTGTGCCTCTTCAGTCGAGGATTGTGTATCGCCGCTTGTTGCTGCCTCGTTTGTTGCCTCAGCGGCATCTGAACTTTCTGAAGTGAGCGCAGCAACTGCGGTCTCAGTTCCTTCAGTGGCCTTTTCAACCACTGTTGCAACGGTGCTTTCAACGGCTGTTTCCACAGTTGTCTTAGCAGTCTCGACAGCTTCTTCCGTCTTCTCCATTGCTTTTTCAACCGTCTCAACAGCACCTTCTGTTGCTTTTTCCATTACGGTTTCAACAGCATCTTTTGCTTCTGCGACCATGGTTTTTGTTTCGGTCGCTGCGTCGCTTGCAGCAATTTCGCTCTTGGCGGTTTCAGAAGTTGTTTCCTCAGTTGCATCATTTGCGGCAACTTCGACGTTTTTATCTTCTGCAGCTGTCGCTGCTTCTGATGTTGCCTCTGCAACTTTCGTTTCAACTTCGGCTGCAGTTTCTATCGCCGTCTCAGTTGCTGTTTCAACTGCAGTTTCGGTTTCAGCTTCAGTGGTTGTTGTCGCCTCCGATGTTGCAGCTTCGGTGTTAGAAGCAACTTCAGTTGTTTCTTCAGTACTTGCAGCATCAGCAATCGTCGCTGTTTCTGGTTGCGTTATGATTCGGCTTGCTTCGCCAGGTTTTTGCACCATTGCAAGCAGCTGACCGCTTGCGTCCTCTGGCACAGATACAATAGCCGTTTCCTCAGAAGTTAAAGACGTACCATCTTCATCTTCAACCTTCAGCGATAATTGGTAATCACCGGAATTTAGCGCCTCATCAAAAATGACAACAAAGTCGCCAGAGGAGCCCACTTCGGTCTCGGCGATCATTTCATCACCATTCATGATCTTAAGTGTTGTGTTCGGTTGTCCACGGCCTGCAATCACTGTTGACCCATCTGGCTCAACACGCAGCAAATCAAAGGCTGGCATGACCCAATCAGCTGTTGGAGATGCTGGTTCGCTTGCCACTGGATCTTGTGTTGTTGCTGCCGCTGTTTCTTCTGCTTTGGTCTCAGTGGCGCCCGCATCCGTTGCACTCGCAGCTGGCTGGTCTTTGACCGGATCGGTCGCTGCAGGAGCACTTACCTCAACTGCCGCTTCTTGTGACTTACGATTTTCCAGAACCACATAAGTCCCAATCCCGCCGACAACGACAACACCTGAAAGTGCCATCAAAATTGCTTTAATATTTAGCATTAAATTCTCCAACCAGCGCAAGCCGTGCGCAAACCCTTTTCACCATAATTAACCATTTTATTCGATAGACACAAGTATTGATAATCAAAGCATAATTTGCGAAATTATTAGGCACTTATTGACGTTCAATTCTGAGTTCTATTGAATAAAATTTATGACAAATTCTAATCAATCGATTCGATCCATTTGCGTGTATTGTGGATCTCAAACTGGTGCGGAGCCTGCGTTCAAATCTGCGGCCGAAACACTGGGCAAATCAATTGCCGAAAATGGCCTAAAACTCGTTTACGGTGGCGGCACAATGGGCATCATGGGCGCTGTTGCTGATGCTGCATTAAACGCAGGCGGACATGTCACAGGCATCATCCCTGAATTCCTGCTTGGCAAAGAAGGTGATGTTGATCGCGTCGGGCATCTAACACAATCTATCATCACACAGAACATGCATGAACGAAAACACCAAATGTTTGATCATGCTGATGCATTTGTCACTCTTCCAGGCGGCATTGGTACATTGGAAGAGCTAACTGAGATTATGACTTGGGCACAGCTTGGGCGACACCAAAAGCCAATTGTTATCGCAAATATCAATGGGTTTTGGGATCCACTCACCAAACTGATCTCTCATATGAGTGCGCAAGGTTTCATCCATACCCAGCATTTGGTTCAGCCAATCGTTGTTGATAAAGCTGAAGACATTGTACCGAGCATTTTAAATTCAAGCCGGTGATTTTTTAATGAGCGTGTAAGCAAAAACGCTCATTGCAATCCATATCAGCACAAATGCTAGCATTTTGGTCTCGCTAAATGGTTCATCAAAAACCAACACAGCTACCAAGAAGATGATGGTTGGCGCAATAAATTGCAAAACACCAAGCGACGACATGCGAATTAACCGCGTGCCATTGGTAAAGAGCATAAGCGGGACCGCGGTTGCCGCTCCGCAAAACAGCAATAGTGCGATATCAAACGGCTCAGTCTGACCAAAGTGACTGCTGCCATCTACCGTCAACCATCCAACGATGACCAGCGAAGGGATGAGCAAGATCAACACTTCAAGCATAAAGCCTTGATTTGCGCCTATGGGAAGGGTCTTGCGCAAAAACGAATAGATGCTCCAAGAGCCCGCTAATCCCAGTGCAACAAGCGGTACGCTGCCCGCATCCCAAGCTAATATCGCAACAGCAACAGTGGCAATGGCCGCTGAGATCTTGTGCCCAGTGCTGAGTTTCTCACCTAATATTGTCGCGCCAACTAAGATCGCGACCAAAGGTGTGATGTAATACCCCATCGAAGCTTCTACCGTACGTTCAACAGATATTGCCCAAACGTAAATGCCCCAATTAACCGAGATCAAAAACGCGCAAACTACCGCCATACCCAGAGTTCTAGGTGACTTAAATGCAGCCTTAATGTCAGCTGTCCTTTTGGTGTAAATCAAAATCACCGCAACAATCGGCAATGACCAAATCACGCGATGCGCAACGACTTCCACTGCGGGAATATGCTCCACTGCTTTCAGCAAAAATGGCAGCAATCCCCAAAGCACAAAGGCGCTTGTGGCGTAAAACAGACCAAGCGGCGTGTCTTCCTGTTGTGGTTTTTGTGACAAGTGAAACCTATTCTGCCGCGACTTGGCCGGCGAGGCTACGGTTTTTCATCAGTTTGAAAACAATTGAATCCATCAATGCCTGAAACGATGCATCTATGATATTGTCAGACACTCCAACGGTCCACCATCTGCGACCCGTGCCATCTCGTGATTCTATCAATACCCGGGTGATCGCTTCCGTGCCACCATTTAAGATACGCACTTTATAGTCTACCAGTTCAAGGTCTGATATTTCGTTTTGATATTTGCCAAGATCTTTCCGCAAGGCTTTATCAAGCGCGTTGACCGGTCCCTGCCCTTCAGCAACAGACATGGCCTCATGACCATCAATATGTGCTTTCACAACGGCTTCAGACACAGTTTTTAAATCACCATTTGCATCAAAGCGGCGTTCAACCATCACCCTGAAGCTTTCAACTTCAAAGAACTTTGGAACATGGCCCAGTGTTTGTAACGCTAAAAGTTCAAAAGAAGCATCCGCGCCTTCATAGGCATAACCCACAGCTTCGCGCTCTTTTAAGATTGAGATCAATGTATCAAGCTTGGGGTCTGATTTCTCAACGGAAACACCGCGACGCTCCAAAGCATCGATGAAGTTTGATTTCCCACCCTGGTCTGAGACCATCACTTTTCGCAAGTTACCGACGCTTTCTGGTGGTACATGCTCGTAAGTTTTAGGATCTTTCAGCAGTGCGGACGCATGAATACCGGCCTTTGTGGCAAAAGCTGATGCGCCAACAAAGGGCGATTGCGCTTCAGGTGATCGATTTAGTAATTCATCAAACGCGCGCGAAACTTCAGTCAAACTTTTAAGCTGGCTGTCTTTTATGCCAAGTTCAAACTGATCTGCGTAATATGGCTTGAGTGAAAGTGTCGGAATGAGCGTGACAAGATTTGCGTTACCGCAGCGCTCTCCAATGCCATTTAGCGTGCCTTGGATTTGGCACACACCTGCTTCCACCGCTGCAAGCGAATTGGCAACGGCTTGGCCTGTATCATTATGCGCATGAATACCCAAATGATCGCCCGGGATGCCAGCATTAATCAGCGCATCAACAATGCTCGCCACTTCGTTTGGTTGCGTGCCGCCATTGGTATCACAAAGTACGATCCATCTCGCGCCGCTATCATATGCGGTTTTCGCGCATGCAAGCGCATATTCTGGGTTTGCTTTATAACCATCGAAGAAATGCTCGCAATCCACCATTGGTTCTTTGCCAGCTGCGATCGTCGCCTTAACGCTATCTTCTATCGTCTCCAAGTTTTCATCATTGGTGCAGCCTAAAGCAACACGAACATGATAATCCCAGGATTTGGCAACAAAACACACAGATTGACCAGAGGCCTGCAACAGCGCTGCAAGACCGGGATCGTTGGAGGCTGAAACCCCTGCGCGCTTTGTCATGCCAAAGGCGACAAAGGCAGCCTTTTCGGTTCTTTGCTTTTCAAAAAATGCGGTATCCGTTGGATTAGCGCCGGGATAACCACCTTCGATATAATCCACGCCAAGTTCATCAAGCATGTTTGCGATGCTGATTTTATCTTCTAGCGAAAAATCAATTCCCGGGGTCTGCTGACCATCACGCAAAGTGGTGTCAAAAAGGAAGAGCCTACGTTTACTCACCGCTCCATCTCCCAAGTTGTCACGCGTTCGCCGGTATCAGGATCCTTACCGTCTTTCAGCAAAACACCCATTGATTTCAACTCATCGCGAATTTGATCCGCCTGCCCCCAGTCTTTGTTGGCAAGGCATTCAAGACGCAGCGCTACTTTTGTTTCAATATCAGATGATGCGTCATCTGAAATAGCTTCCGCAACCGGCAACAGACCCAAAAGATCAGCGCTTGCCGCAAATGTTGCAGCGGCTTCATCACTTTCATGCGCTTTACCTGCAAGCGTATGGATCGCTTGAATTGCATTGACGGTGTTTAAATCATCCAGCAAGGCATCCATAACGGATTGCGCAACCGCACCACCCTTATTTTCAACCGTTGGCCATTTTTTCCAAATCGCCTCCGCTTCTTCCAATCGCTTAACCGAGAAATCAATCGGCTCACGATAATGCGTCATCAACATTGCAAGCTTAAGAACTTGGCCCGACCATTTACGTCCGCCAAACTTGTCGGTTGTCATCAACTCAGTGATGGTGACAAAGTTACCATCTGACTTGGACATCTTACGCCCTTCAAGCTGCAAAAAGCCATTGTGAAGCCAAGTATGCGCCATCTTATCTTCGCCATGCGCGCAGCAAGATTGTGCAATTTCATTTTCATGGTGTGGGAAAATCAGATCAAGCCCACCGCCGTGAATATCAAACACCTCACCCAAATGCTCGCGCGCCATCACAGAACATTCAATATGCCAGCCTGGACGACCCTTAATATGATGCGTTTCACCTTCATCTAAATACTCAGCATCCCAACCAGGTTCAGAAGCAGAGGATTCTTTCCAAAGCACAAAATCACCGGAATTGCGTTTATGATCTTCAACGGCAATTCGCGCACCGGCTTTTTGATCTTCCAATTTACGGTTCGACAACGCACCATAATTTGGCATGGATTCTACGCTAAACAAAACCTCACGCCCTTGTGCTCCTTTGGCGACATAAGCAAAACCTTTATTGATCAGATCCTGCGCCATTTCAGCCATCGCCATCACATATTCGGTTGCGCGCGGCTCGATATCCGGCGCCAAGCAGCCCAGCGCCTGAACATCATCATGGTATTGCTTGGTGGTTTTTTCTGTCACCTTCGCAATTGCTTCATTTAACGGCAATTGCGGAAAATCGCGTAACGCACGCGCATTAATCTTATCGTCAACATCAGTGATGTTGCGCACATAAGTGACATGCTTTTCACCATAAATAGCGCGTAGCACACGGTTTAACACGTCAAAAACAATCACGGGGCGCGCATTGCCAATATGCGCAAAATCATAAACCGTTGGACCACACACATACATGCGGACATTTTGTTCATCGATTGGCACAAACTCTGATTTATTCCGTGTCAGAGTGTTATAAAGTTGCAATGATCCCATAATCATCAATCCCTCAAGCGCAGTTCAACAGCTTATCCGGCCCGTAGCCCGGTCGTTCAATTGTCATGTAAAAGGAGACGAAAACGGCCAGACCAGCGAGACGCTAGCTAATAATAATGCCGCAAATAATAATAGCAGTTATGCTGTTTTTCGTATTCATAGGTCTCTTATGCCGCGCAAAACAAATATGGTCAAGCAGATATTGATATCTTTAAGTTTTAATCAAAACAGATCCATCTGATCAGAATTAGGTGGTTTTTTACCCACCCTTTTCTTTGGCTTTTCCGTAGCAGTCTGAGCAAATGCAAGCTGCTCATCAGTTAATGCCTTTTGAATTTCAGGCCCAGTATTTGCAACTTTATTAACCGCATCTGAAACCGCAATAGTTTCAAAATAATCATCATCAGCTGGTTTCATCAAATGTTCAACATGGCGCGGTTCTTGGGTTTTGCAATCCAACCATTGCGTAAAATCTTCCGGGTGAATGACAACAGGCATGCGGTGATGCACAGGCGAAAGTGTGTTATTTGCAGCTGTTGTTAAAATCGCAGCGGTATCAACCTCAGATCCATCCGGCGATGACCACGTTTCCATCAAACCTGCAAAAGCAACAATTTTGCCATGCTTTGGTCGCACCCAATAGGCTTGAGACTTTTCTTTTGAACCCTTTGGTGGGCGTTTCCATTCATAAAACCCTGAAGCCGGCACCAAAACGCGCCTGTGACGCATCGCAGCTTTAAACGATGCTTTGCCAATCGCAGTTTCACTTCGTGCATTTGTAAGAAGCGGAAAGTCCTTGGGATCTTTTACCCAGGATGGGGTAAACCCCCAACGCACCAACATGGCTTTACGATTAGGCAGGTTTGAACCTTTATCGGTCGACGGTCCTTCGATAATAATCATCACAGGTTGCGTAGGCGCAATATTGTAACGTTCGGGAAATTGATCTATTTCCAGAAGTGCAAAAAACTCTGCGATCTCATCAGGACTCGCCGTAAGTGAAAAACGACCACACATGACTAAACATTGTCAGAGGTTTAAATGTCGGGTCAAGTTTAAAGATGAAAACAAGTAAGATTATGCAAAACGAAAACTATGAATATAAATTCGGCGCCTCTGCAATTGTGGTATCTGGCGATAAGTATCTGCTCATCCAGCGCGGCAAAGAACCATCCAAGGGGCTATATTCCTTTCCTGGTGGTCATGTGGAACCCGGTGAAAGCCTCGAAGATGCCGCCGTGCGCGAATTAAAAGAAGAAACAAACCTTCATGGGCATAATCCCCGCCAATTCGCTGAATATGAGCTTGGTACCAAAACACCTCGTTTTAAGCTTCATGTGTTTTTGGTAGATGTCACGGATACAAATGGCGCTGTTGCTGGTGACGATGCAGCCGATTTGGGTTGGTATACCTATGATGAAGCCAATGCACTCCCACTTACAAAAAACGTAGCTGAATGCCTCACAAGGCTGGAATTTGCCTCAAACTAAGTAAAATAGCGCATTCTTTGGAACTTTTGCTCAAGATAATGTGATCTAATTTGTTTAGAAACTGTCAAATTAATGCGCCATAGTGCTGCCAAAAGGAGATTTTGGCATGAAACGCACTGCTATAACGCTGTTCATCACACTGATTATGGGCATAACACATGCCGCAGCGGATCCTAATTTCTGGAAATTTGAATGGCCGCGGACGGATTTTTCAAAATCCTCGGTCGATTTTGTTGATATTTTATCAGGCGGTCCACCCAAAGATGGCATTCCTTCAATTGATGATCCTCAGTTTTGGACGGTCGATAAAATCAAAGGGCTAGAAGAGCACGAACCTATCATCAGCGTGACCATCAATGGCGAAACAAAAGCATATCCAATTCGAATTCTAACTTGGCACGAAATTGTCAATGATACGATCGGCGGCACACCAGTTGCGGTCACTTATTGCCCACTTTGCAATGCCGCAGTGGTTTTTGATCGCAGAATTCGCGGCGGTGTGACGGAATTCGGCGTAAGCGGCAAGCTCCGCTATTCAGATATGATCATGTATGACCGCGTGACAGAAAGCTGGTGGCAACAATTTACCGGTGAAGCGATTGTCGGCAGCCTGCAAGGTGAGAAGCTAAAAATCCTACCTTCCAGAACAGAATCATGGTCGCGCTTTGCAAAGCGCCATCCTACCGCTGATGTCTTGGTGCCAAATGACACATTTCTTCGTCAATATGGCTCCAATCCATATGTAAGATATGACACCGCGCACCGCCCATTCCTTTTCAATGGTGAATTCCCAGAAGGCATTCCGCCTTTAGCTTATGTAGTTGCGGTTAAAGATGGGGACAAACCGTTTGTGATATCATTGCAAAAACTTCGCGATGAAAAAAGCGTTGAGCGCGAAGGGGTTACCCTCACCTGGACCGATGGGACTAGATCAGCACTAGATTCTCGCCAAATTGCCGAAGGACGGCAAATTGGCAATGTCATTGCAAAACGTGGCGATGAAGATATTGCCTATGATCTGACATTTGCGTTTGTTACGCACGCATTTATGCCTGATGTGCCGATAGAACAGTAATTTCGCCTTATGGTATTTCAACACATTTGAAATTGAGATATAGGCTATTGCCATGTCGTTATCTTCTTTCAGATGTGTTGTTTTATCTTTTGTAATTATGCTCAGCCTTGCGCCAAATTCATTTGCGCAGGAAGCGGGTTCATCGCCATTACCAAAATCAACACCACCTTATGAAAGCCGATTACATCGCGTTGCAGAATTGGTTGGTTCGCTTCACTATATTACTAATTTATGTGGCACAGCGAAAAACGATCAGTTCCGCATAAAGATGCAAGAGTTCATTGAAGCTGAAACTTTAAATGAACCGCAGCGCCGGAAATTGCTGATTTCAAAATATAACAAAGGCTATCGCGCATTTGCTTCGGTTTATACCAGCTGTACCGATTCTGCGAAGCTGGTGGAAACAAACTATCGCACTGAAGGTAAGGCCTTAATTGAAGAGCTTTTGTCGCGATATTCCAATTAAATCGACAAGATTGTTAATATTTTACGATTTCTTAAAAATGTTTAATAAAATTTTAACTTCATCACACAAGTTTTTTCCAATTGTATCAATTTGAACTGGTACTTTATATTTATTGGTAGTAACGTTTGGTTATGACAGACCTAACAGAACACCAATTGGACGAACTTGAAGACTTGATTGTCCAGGAAAAAATGCAGGCAGCACTTGAGCATCAAAACGATGTATGGGCGTCTTGCGTGGCTGAAGGCATCGAACCTGAAATCCTAATTGATGCGAACATGGCAATGGCCATTCAAGAATCAATTCGTCTTCATGGTGAAGACGCGACGGAAAATCTTCTAAATGATCTTCGTGACCGCATTTTATTAGGTGAATTCTCTCCAGAGCGTACGCTTCAATAGTCGCCTGAATTATCTTCAAAACACATGATTATCCCCTTGTGCGAATGTGCTCGCATAATTACTTATGGTTTGAAACTGTAGATGGAGCTATTCTGTGCCAATCGAAATCCTCAATGATAGAAGCGTGTTAGCCATTTCAGGCCCAGACGCCAGCACTCTGCTGCAAGGCTTAGTCACAGCAAATATCGACAAAATAGCTGATGGTGCTGTTGTTCCCTCTGCCCTTCTTACGCCACAGGGAAAAATCGCCTTTGATTTTTTAATGGGTAAGCAAGGCGAAGATGGCTACTTCTTTGATATGCGCACAGCACTTATCGCTGATTTTCAAAAACGAATGACGCTTTATAAATTGCGCGCCGATGTGAGCATAACAACATTGCAAGATTGGCAACCAACAGCGATCTGGGACGAACAAACAGATGTAGATGGCTCATTTATCGATAGCCGATTTAACGAAGCAAACGCGGTTCATCGTACCTATCAAAAACTTGACGTTGATATGGCACAAGGAAGCTTCACGGAAGTCCGCATTGCTAACTTCGTGGCAGAATCAGATGCTGATTTTCAAACCAATGATGTCTTCCCGCACGATGTATATCTCGACCTAAATGGCGGCATCGACTTCAAAAAAGGTTGCTATGTGGGACAAGAAGTTGTCTCTCGTATGCAGCACCGTTCATCTGCTCGCAAGCGGATTGGACTAATTCAAAGCGATAATACGCCGCTTTCAAACGGCCAAGAGATCACAGCAAATGGTAAACCTATTGGAACAATTGGATCCGTTTCCGGCAATAAAGGCCTGTCCATCTTGCGTGTCGATCGTTATTTTGATGCAATATCGGAAAATCAAGCTGTGCAAGCTGATGACGTTGAGCTCAATGTAAGCTTTCCTGAATGGGCAGCAAGCGTCATCGAGCCCTACAAAGGTGCATCCTAAGCAATGAATGCAAAAAATGAACAAGCACGCGCGTGGCAACGCATGTTATCTGGTCGTCGGCTCGATCTTTTAGATCCCTCACCGCTGGATATTGAAATCAAAGATATCATTCATGGTTTGGCACGTGTGGCACGCTGGAATGGTCAAACCACAGGCAAACACGCTTTTTCCGTTGCTCAACATTCCTTGATGGTGGAGAAGATCTTCACATTGTCAAACCCAAATTGCACCGCAGATGAACAACTCGTTGCCCTGCTCCATGATGGCCCAGAATACGTTATCGGCGACATGATTTCCCCATTTAAGGCGATCATTGGTGATAGCTATAAATCCGTAGAGGCACGTTTAGAAGCAGCGATCCATATAAGATATGGCTTACCTCCTCATCCAACCGTTGCACTTAAAAAACGAATTAAACGCGCCGATCAGGTCTCGGCATATTTTGAAGCGACCGAACTTGCAGGCTTTTCTGATAAAGAAGCACGATCATTTTTCGGCCAACCACGCGGCATAACCAAAGAGCAATTATCGATTACACCGCAAGAAACAGTTGAAGTTGAGGCATTATTTCTGCATAGGTTTACCGAGATTGAAACTGCGCGCCAAAAAGCGAGCACCAACAAAACACCAAAGCGAGCATCATCATGAGCTACATCGTCGTTTGCCCTTTGGAAGACATTGCCAAGATCGCAGTTTCATACAAAGCTCATGAGATGATCAGCTTGATGAGCCCGGGGCACGACTTTGATCGACCAGATGCCGTTGATGAAAATCGTCATCTAATTGTTGGCATCAACGACATCAATTTTGAAACCGATGGTCTGATTTCACCCGATGAGCAGCACGTATTAAATGTGATCGAATTCGCCCGCAGTTGGGATCAGCAAAAACCTTTGCTTATTCACTGCTGGTTTGGCGTGTCACGTTCACCTGCCGCGGCATTAATCTCAGCGCTAGCCGTTGAACCCGATCAGGATGATTTTGAGCTGGCTAATCGCCTGCGTGAGGCCTCTCCAAGCGCTACACCTAACCGCCGAATAATCGAAATTGGTGACCGCCTGTTAAATCGAGGTGGCAAGCTTCTACAGGCTGTCAACGCCATTGGTCGAGGACGTGAAGCCAGTCAGGGCAGCCCGTTTGAATTGAGCTTGCGCTAAGTTTAAAGCTTCGTTGCTTCTGCTTGCTGTTCCGCCTTATCAACAAAATGCGCAATTTGCTTGATCAGTTTTTCAATACCGTTGGGTGTAAATTCAAATAAAGTTGGCGTGCCACCCAATATTTGAACAATCCGTACTGCTTTGGCATCAGAATTCTTTTCAAACAGCACCGAGACTTCCCCAGACATGTGACCTTTTTCCGTGACATGTCCAACGAGCAAATGGTTATCACCAAAAGGCTCCAACTCGGTCAAATCAGCAGACTGTGTTTCGTAAAGCAGCTTATTAAGCAGCTCCACTTCCGCAAATGACATCATAAGGCCATAGCCAGCCCCAGGTTTTCCATCATATTGCGGTTCAACAACTGACAACATAGTCGTTAAGCCTTGTGGCGTTGGGGTCACCGTGACAACGGTAAAACCTACTCGCTGACTGGAAATTACTTCAAGCTGCACGGGATCGCCGAGAATGGCGCCATATTTTGTAATCGAAAATTGCTTATCAGGGTCAAACTCGGTCGAATTTGGATCAAAATTTTGCGCCTGAACCGGTAAATACAGACCCAATACGATCAGTATTGCCGATACCGATATTTTTTGAAGAACACGCATATCCCTACCCCCAATATTATAAGCTTATAAAAGCTACTCTAAACCTTTTAGCACCGCTAAGACAAATCCTTCACGAGACATCGGTTGTTCAATCGCGCGCGGACCATAAATATGTCGGTCAAAAAAATGATTGGTAATTTCAAATGCGTCTCGTAATTCAGACCGCGTTGCAGCAGCGACACTACCTTCAACCAGAAAGCTTGGATACTTAAACAGCTTATCTTTCCACGGCGCGCCAGCGCTTGCACTCACGGCACGGCCTGATTTTGGAGAGATATAAACCAGCTCCTCGCGAGAACCCGTTGAAGCGCATTTGCTAAGATCAAGACCAAAGCCAAGTTCATTCAGCATCGATAGCTCAAACCTTAAGAATAGCTCTCCGGCATCAGCGGGTTTATCCAAATGGTCGATAATGACTTCAAATACTTCAAATAGATTTTCATGCGGGTCACGCTCGGGCAATAAACGCAGCATCGCCGCCATCGCCTGCACGCCATAAATCCCGATTGCACCTTCCATGAGTTGCGCGGCGCGCATCTTCACGGGTTCAATCTGAAAACTACCTAAATGCTCATCAAGTCGCGCACGCCAAACGATATCCGCTGAATTACCTGGCTGCAGCACAGGCTGCATTTTACGAGAACGGCCACCGCGCACGAGACCCATATGACGCCCGTGATGACGTGTCATCACCTCAACAACGGCACTCGTTTCTCCGTGTTTACGAACCCCTAAGATGATTCCTTCGTCGACCCATTCCATAAATGATAGATTGACGGTTTAGTCGTGAAAATCAAGGCCCATTTCACGATAGCGTTCTGGATCATTGCCCCAGTTTTCGCGCACTTTCACAAATAAGAACAAGTGAACCTTTTGCTCAAGAATCTCTGCAAATTCAATACGGGCAGACTTACCAATCGCTTTGATCGTCTCACCTTTTTTACCAAGCACGATCTTTCGCTGGCTTTCACGCTCAACATAGATCACCTGCTCGATACGAACAGAGCCATCTTTTTTCTCTTCCCAGCTTTCAGTTTCAACATGAGACGAATACGGCAATTCCTGGTGTAGGCGATGATATAGTTTTTCGCGGGTGATTTCAGCTGCAAGCTGGCGTAATGGCAAATCAGAGATCTGATCCTCAGGATAATACCAAGGCCCTTCTGGCAACTCATTAGCTAAATCTTCTAAGACCTTTGGGCACCCCATCCCTTTAAGGGCGGAAATCATATAAGTACCGTCAAACTCAACTTCTTCGTTGGCTTTTTCAGCAAGCTCTAGAAGTTTTTCAGATGGCACACGGTCAATCTTATTCAAAACCAACCATTTTTTCTGTTTGATGCCTTTAAGACCTTCAAGGATCTTTTCAGCATCGCCCTCAAAGCCCTTTTGCGCATCCACCATAAACAAGATGATGTCGGCATCTTTTGCCCCACCCCAAGCGGTGGAAACCATTGCACGGTCTAGTCTACGTTTAGGTGTGAAAATACCGGGGGTATCAACAAATACGATCTGGGTTTGCTCATGAATAGCAATCCCGCGAACCACGGCGCGCGTCGTTTGCACTTTATGCGAAACAATAGAAACCTTGGCACCAACAAACTGATTGACCAATGTTGATTTGCCGGCATTTGGTGCACCAATTAATGCGACAAAACCAGAATGCGTTTTACCCTCAACACCAGAATTTACATCGAGTTGATCAGTCATCATTTTCGTCCTTGCTCCAGACACCTTCTCGCAAAAGCATCGCCTCAGCTGCGAGCTGCTCAGCACCACGTTTTGAGCTGCTGGAACCGGTTATAGATTTTAATTCACCCACGCGGACTTCGACCTTAAACACAGGTGCATGATCAGGCCCATCGCGGGAAACAACTTTGTAATTTGGTGGCACTTTAAACTCTGCATGCGACCATTCTTGTAATTCAGTTTTTGCATCCCGGCGGATTGAGGCTTTTGCCAAAGCGCGAGATGTCCAAAACTTTAAAATAAACCGGCGTGCTGCCTCTAATCCACCATCAAGATATATCGCAGCGATGAGCGATTCTATCACATCAGCACGAACGCTTAGCATGGTGTTTGACTTGATGTTTTTCACATCAGCACCGGTGATAATATATTTATGCAACTGCATATCTTCTGCAATGCTTGCACATGCTTCAGCGCTGACAAGATTGTTTAATCGAACGGACAACTCACCCTCAGCAGCATCACTAAATCTGCCAAACAGCAATTCGGCAATGCAAAGACCTAGCACGCGATCGCCTAAAAACTCTAGACGCTCATAATTGCCTGCTTTTGGATCACGCGCGCTCGAATGCGTGAGCGCACGATCAAGACGATCATAGCTGGAAAATTTGTAATCGATGACGTCTTCTAATTCGGCGAAGAGTTTATGTCGCGCTTCTTGCTTCATGGATTAAGCGAAGAGAAGATACGGCTGCCACGAACAGCTGACGGCCATTTCCAAAACTCAAGCGGTGATGCACCACCTTGGATCGAGAAGAAGATAACCTGCGCTTTACCAACCAGATTTTCATAAGGCACAAACCCAACAGCAAAGCGGCTGTCTGATGAATTATCGCGGTTATCACCCATCATGAAGTAATGCCCTTCTGGCACAGTAAATTCACGTGTATTGTCACCCGGTGAACGCGGGCTTAGATCCAATGTATCGTAGCTCACACCATTTGGCAGAGTTTCCTTATAGATCGGAACACCGGCGCCAGCGCCTTGCGCACCCTCAGGAGTATAATCACCAACAAGCTCGCGTTTTACCGCTTCGCCATTGATATACAAAACGCCATCAGTAACCTGAATTTTCTCTCCAGGAAGTCCAACAAGGCGCTTGATGTAATCTGTTCCTGGCTCATTTGCAGGACGGAAAACAATGATATCCCCTCTTTCAGGTTCGGAACCAAAGATACGTCCATTAAATAGATTAGGCGAAAACGGTAGCGAGAATTTCGAATACCCGTATGAAAACTTTGAAACAAACAGATAGTCACCAACTAAAAGCGTCTTTTCCATTGAGCTTGATGGAATGCTAAAAGGTTGAAACAAAACCGTTCGAATGAAGACAGCAAGTATGATGGCCTGAATAAGAACTTTTACATTCTCGCTCAGTGAGCTGCTGTTTTTTTCTGCTTTATCAGACACGGGTCAAAATTCCTTGTTTATTATTCGTTCAGTTCTGTACATGTAAGCGCATCCTACGGCAACCATGATTTAAAACTTCACTCTTTTATCGCTTCAATTATCACAAAAGCCTGAGCCCAGGGAAAGTCATCTGTTATAGTGAGATGTATGTTGGCATTATGACCTTCAGGGAGCATTTTGCCGAGCTGTTCGGCTGCGCCATTGGTCAATTGCATACTCGGCTTGCCAGAGGGTGCATTAACCACCCCCATATCGCGCCAAAACACACCATGAGAGATCCCCGTCCCCAAGGCTTTAGCGCAGGCCTCTTTAGCTGCAAACCGCTTTGCATAAGAGGCTGCACGATTGTGGCGCGCATCGGATTTCTTTCGTTCAATATCGGTAAAGCAACGCTCCGTGAAACGCGTATCATGCGTTTCAAGCGTCTTTTCAATCCGCCTGATGTCGATAAGATCGCTGCCCAACCCGATAATCATGTCTTAAACATCCCCTGAATAGTCTTGCAGCCAATCAAACAGATCATTGAATAAAATTCAATCAAGTTGGTGATTTCTTTGCCAAGGCTATGCGTCTGCGACTTTGAAAGGTTTTAACGCCCCAATAAGTCAATGCATAGAAAATACTCGCACATACCAGACCAAACGGAATACCGCCGACAAACATTGGTTTTAAAAACGGTTGCCATAAGCGCAAGAACAGATCCCAAATCTCACCAAAATTCCAAAAGTCTGTATGTCTGAAATGTTCGAGCAAATTAATCTCGCGATGCCGCGGGTGTTCCCGGCCACCAAGCAGGAATGTACCTAGTTTATGCGTGATCGCCCAGATGAAGGGAAAAGTGATTGGATTGCCAATTGCAGTGCCAATTGCTGATGCAAAAAGATTGCCCGCCAACACAAATGCTAGCGCTGCTGCAATGACAAAATGAAAGCCCAAAAATGGCATCCAGGAAGCAAATACCCCGGCTGCAACTCCGGCAGCAATTGCATGCGGTGTAGCGGTTAAACGCAGCACACGTTTGACCAGATATTGGACGGAACGGGTGAACGAACGTCGCGGCCACAACGCTGTGCGAAAACGTTCCAAAACGCCCTCTGGTTCCCGCCGCCTAAATAACATCCATACACTTCCAATAATTAAACAAATAACAGATTAGCCGCTTCTTAGACCGTTTATATCCGAGCCATCAAGAGCCAACTGCGTTCTAGTGAAACTTTTGTATCAAACAAAGCTTTCGCCCAGCTAAATACCTATAACAGACATGTAAGGCGATTCTTTGAACTATCAATAAAATCAGCGTAAAAAGCGATATATTTTCAGTTTAATTGTAGACACGAACAGCTTTCGAAACGAATGGGAACGCTTTGAGTTGAGAAAGCAGCTGGCTGAGCTGTTTTAGATCCCACAATTGCAGATCAATTGTCATCTCCTTAAAGTCAGCAGCAGACGTCATCATTAGGTTTTCAATATTGGCGTCCGAGCTACCAATAGCAGAAGCGATCTTTGCAAGCGTTCCGGGTTCGTTGATTACCGTGACAACAATACGCGCAGGAAAACGACTTTCACTCGCCTCATCAATATCCCAACGAATATCAATCCAACGTTCCGGCTCATCCTCATAATCGACCAATTGCGGGGCTTGAATTGGATAAATAACAATCCCCTTACCCGGTTCCACAATGCCCACAATTCTGTCGCCTGGAACTGCGCCCGTTGGCCCGAACTCCACACCCATTTCGGTATCCATACCGCGAATAGGAAGAGCATCTTTGTTCTCAGGACCAAAACGCTCAGCTTTCACACTGCGCAACAAATTCGTTTTAGGCGATTTCGTCAAAGTCGGCATCTTAAAGATAAGACCGGCTGCGCTTCTTAAATTAAACCAACCTTCATTTGATGGCTGTTTAACAGATACTCGCTCCTCTTGATGATTTGGGAACACAGCCTGCATCACATCTTTGGATGGCAGCTCCCCGCGTCCAACAGAAGCTAAAACATCATCTACTTCATGCTGACCGAGCTTGTTCAACACCGGTACAATTAGCTCATCGGTAAACTCTTTACCGCTTCGCTCAAACGCCCGCTTTAAGATGCGCTCACCCAGACCACGATATTGCTTGCGCACTGCTTCTCGCGTCGCGCGGCGGATCGCAGAACGCGCTTTACCTGTTACAACAATCTTCTCCCACGAAACCGGTGGCACTTGTTTGTCCGAGCGAATGATTTCAACCTGATCACCATTTGTCAATTGCGTGACCAACGGCATGCTATGCCCGTTAATCTTCGCACCCAAACATGAGTTACCCACATCTGTATGAACCGCATAGGCAAAATCAATCGGGGTCGCCCCACGTGGCAATGCAATAAGCTTGCCTTTTGGGGTGAAACAGAACACCTGATCGTAAAACAGTTCAAGCTTGGTATTTTCTAAGAAATCCTCAGAATTATCACCATCTGACAATGCTTCCAGCATATGGCGAAGCCACGTATAAGCGTTTGATTCTTTAGATAATATTTCATTATTAGAGACAGACATACGGTCTTTATAAAGCGTATGTGCGGCAACACCTTGCTCAGCAATGGCATGCATAAATTCAGATCGGATCTGCAGCTCTACACGTTGCTGAGATGGACCAACAATCGTTGTGTGGATAGAACGATAATCATTCTGCTTTGGCGTTGAAATATAGTCTTTAAACCGGCCAGGAACCACAGCCCAACGGCGGTGTATGATCCCCAATGCGCGATAGCAAACATCTGCGTTTTCAACAATGACACGGAAGCCCACCAGGTCCGATAATTGTTCAAAGGACAATGATTTGGACTCCATTTTACGAAACACAGAATATGGTTTCTTCAAGCGCCCAGATACTTTGGCTTCAACATCGTTTTCCGCAAACAGCTCTTTCAGCTCGTTCTCAATCGTGACGATCACTTCGCTGTTTTGTTCAGATAATTCAGCCAAGCGTTTCGTCAGCATCGCATGATGTTCAGGATGCGCATATTCAAACGCAAGCGCTTCCAGCTCATCGCGCATATCCTGCATGCCCATGCGACCTGCAAGCGGCGCGTAAATGTCTCGCGTTTCTTCTGAGATGCGTTGACGCTTTTCAGGTGCGACATGATCAAGCGTGCGCATATTGTGCAAACGGTCAGCGAGCTTAACAATCAAAACCCGGACATCACTTGCCACAGCTAACAGAAGTTTACGCAGGTTCTCAGCTTGTTTTGCTTTCTTTGAAACCAAATCAAGGCGCTCAATCTTGGTCAGCCCTTCAACAAGTTGGCCAATTTGCTCACCAAATAGTTCGTCAATTTCTGCCCGGGTCGCGGTCGTATCTTCGATCGTGTCATGCAAAAGCGCAACAGCAATGGTAGATTCGTCAAGACGCATGCGCGCTAGAATCGCGGCAACTTCCAATGGATGGGTTATGTAAGGATCACCGCTTGCGCGTTTCTGTTTGCTGTGTTTCTGCATTGCGTAAACATAGGCTTTGTTTAGCAATTCTTCGTCAGCATCAGGCTTATAGCTCTGTACGAGTTCAATTAGCTCGTATTGGCGAATCATAAGTAGAAAGGCTCCAAATTAGCGGCAAAAAAATAACTAGCTAAGAGTTCAAATCCTTAGCTAGCTATATAAGTTTCATACTTCCCTGAAACAGGAAAGGAAAAAATTAGTAATCGTCGCTTTTTTCAGGAGCAACCAAACCCTGGATACCTGCAAGCAACTCTTCTTCAGACATGCTGTCAAATGTGACGGCTTCTGGAGTTTCTTCCTGCATGATGATGGCGTCGTTACCAAGCTCATCTTCAGGAGTTGTATCTACAACGTTCTCTTCAGGCTCATCAACTTCAACATGTTTTTGAAGCGAGTGGATAAGATCTTCTTTAAGATCACCAGTTGAAAGAGTTTCGTCAGCAATTTCGCGAAGCGCTACAACAGGGTTTTTATCGTTATCGCGATCAACAGTGATAGCTTCACCTTGAGAGATCATGCGAGCTCTGTGACCTGCAAGTAGTACCAATTCAAAACGATTATCGACTTTATCGATGCAATCTTCGACCGTGACGCGTGCCATGTCCTGTCCTTTGCAATATGTATATTTCTATGATTAACGATGGCGATAAACCTATTATACGAAAATTACAAGTTTTTTAAACACATCGCGTCAATTTTCCTGAAATATTATATACTTGGCAAACTGGGATAAGTCCCTATAAAAAGTAGTATGCAAACTCAAATACCCATAGATCCTGATCATAATTGTTCAGAATGTCCGCGACTTAGAGAATTTATCCTAAAAGCGCGTGCGGCAAATCCTGATTGGCATAATGGTCCCGTCTCAACCTTTTACCCTGAGGGCGGTATGGAAAGCGTTCAATTGCTTATTGTTGGACTTGCACCGGGTATGCGTGGGGCAAACCGCACCAGTCGCCCTTTTACAGGCGATTATGCGGGTGATCTGCTCTACGCAACATTGAAGAAGTTTGATTTCGCAACGGGTGAATATGAAGCCCGACCTGATGACACTTTAAAGCTTAAGCACACGGCCATTACAAATGCTGTTCGTTGCGTTCCGCCTGAAAACAAACCCGTTGGTGCAGAGATTAATACCTGCCGGAAATACCTCATCTCAACACTTGAACATCTGCCAAATCTGAAAGCAATTGTTACGCTGGGCAAAATTTCGCATGATAGTACAGTTCGGACGCTAAATGGACGCGTTTCACAACATCCATTTGGCCACAATCAAACAACTGAAATCGGCGAATATACGATTTTTCCAAGCTATCATTGCTCGAGATACAACACCAATACTGGTCGTTTGACGACAGAGATGTTTGAAGATGTATTCTTAAAAGTACGTGGGTATCTAGACGCCTAAGCTTTAATTAGCCGTGATCTTTCAACAACTTGGCTTTTTGCCTATTCCAATCACGCGTCTTCTCAGCCTGACGTTTATCATGCAGCTTTTTACCCTTACCAAGGGCAATTTCAATTTTCGCGCGGCCACGATCATTGAAATAAATTTTTAACGGCACGAGCGTCATACCATCGCGATCGATCGCATCTGAAAAGCGTTTGACTTCACGCGCTTTCAACAAGAGTTTGCGCTTGCGCCGCGGCTCATGATTAAAACGGTTTCCTTGGAGATATTCAGGTACATATGAGTTGATCAGCCAGATCTCACCTTCTTCAAACGAAGCATAGGATTCAGCAATATTTGCCTTACCTTCGCGAAGTGACTTCACTTCGGTTCCGGTCAGCATAAGACCTGCCTCTAAGACCTCGATCAGCTCGTAATTGTAACGGGCTTTGCGGTTCTCAGCGACAATCTTGCGATTGGGATCTGACTTTTTCTTTTTTGCGGCCATACCAGCTCTAGATTAATCCAAGGTCCGCCATTGCTTTATCAATGGCAGCTGCTGTGGTTTTTGAAACAGGCAATAATGGCGAACGCACAACATCACTCATGCGACCAAGTTTTGACAAACCATGTTTTGCGCCATTTACACCTGGCTCCATGAAGATCGCATCATGCAAAGGCATCAAGCGGTCTTGCATTTTTAAGGCGCCAGCATAATCGCCAGCCAAAGTAAGTGCTTGAAATTCTGCACATAATTTTGGTGCAACATTTGCGGTTACGGAAATACAGCCAACACCGCCATGCACATTAAAGCCAAGTGCAGTTGCATCTTCACCAGACAATTGAACAAAGTCTTCACCGCAAGCAAGGCGCTGCTGGCTCACACGTTGGATCTGACCAGTTGCATCTTTTACACCGATGATATTTGCAAAATCTTTCGTCAATGCAGCCATCGTTTCAACCGACATATCAACGATGGAACGACCAGGAATATTATAAATAATAATCGGCAAAGTCGTTGCTTCCGCAATCTTTTTAAAATGCAGATAAAGACCATCTTGCGTTGGCTTGTTGTAGTAAGGCGTAACAACCAAAACAGCGTCCGCATTCACCGATTGCGCGTGCTGAGCAAGCTCAACAGCTTCAATTGTATTGTTAGAACCTGCACCTGCAATTACAGGCACGCGTTTATCAGCAACTTCAACGCAGATTTCGACTACGCGTTTGTGCTCTTCGTGGCTTAAAGTCGGAGATTCACCAGTTGTGCCCACAGGTACAACGCCCTTACTACCTTCAGCAATTACCCAATCAACATGTTTGGCAAACCCGTTTTCATCAAGGTTAGCATCATCATCAAAAGGCGTAACAAGCGCCGGCATAGAACCACTAAACATATTATTCTCCAAAACCCCAATTCACGGGTCCAATATTGATCACACGAATTTAGCGTGATTTCGCGGCAACATAATGCCGTGCTTTAAGACTAGCAAGCAAAACAATCTAAGAAATTCATGAATATATCATTTGGCAATTATAATTTGGCCTATATTTTCAAATTTAACTCTTCAAATAAGGATTTGTTAAGATTTGTTTCACCGCTTGGTAATACTATCTGCAAAAATTATGGTATAATCTCCCAAAGACGTTTGGAAAAGATATGAAACTTCCTATTCTAACCACGTTTGCTTCAGTCATCGCTCTAGCCACTGCTACGGTTGCAACAGCCAACCCTGTGCCGCCCGCTGATGTACCTATTCCAGCATTGCGATATGTTCCAGAACAACAAGCAACTGCGCCGACGCCGCCGCCTGTTGCGCAAAAGCCAAATGTGGCGACCGAACAAATCACCGGCGCTGTCATTCGCGCATCCGCAGTATCGCCGATTAGCGGTTCATTAAAGTCAGGGCTTGATGCACTGGATAATAAAGACCAGCAGCGCGCTCGTGCTATTCGCAATGGCATGTCAAAGAACTCGCTGGATCGTAAAATTTTAACTTGGGCAATCGCGCAATCAGGATTGAAGGGTCTTCCCTCTTCTGAAATTGCGCGCGCAAGCGCAGAGCTTAAATCGTGGCCGGGAACAAGTAATCTTAGATATCGTTGGGAACGCGCGATTTATCATGAAAACCCACCAGCAAATTCTGTCATCGCAGCCTTTGGTAATTTAAAACCAAAAACCGCAGAAGGCGCAATCGTGTTGACACGCGCATTGTTAAACGCCGGACGTAAGAAAAACGCGCGCGCGATAATTCTACCATTTTGGCACAATGAGCGAATGGATGAGAATGATGAAAATATCATGCTCAAAGAGTTCTCATCACTGCTTAGTAAAGCAGATCACAAGCGCCGCATGGACATGCTGTTATATCGTGACCGTGTGACCCAAGCTAAGCGCATGTCAAAGCTTGCTGGCGCTGAATCGCTTTATAACGCTCGCGCAGCAACAATTCGCAAAAAATCTAATGCGGATAAGCTTATCAATTCGGTTCACCGCAGCTGGCACAAAGACCCTAGCTATCTTTTCACTAAGATTGAGCGCGCTCGCCGCGAACAACGCTGGTCAGAAGCCGTTAAGCTGATCAGTAAAACACCGAAGAATAAAGACGTTCTCGTCAATACAGGCGAATGGTGGGTAGAACAGCGCATCATCAGCCGCAATATGTTTGAAAACGGTAAAGCAAGCGCTGCATATAAGATTGCAGCCAATCACTCAGCCACCCGCGCCCGCGATGTGGTTGAAGCTGAATTTCACGCCGGGTTCTATGCGCTTCGTGGTTTGAACAAGCCACAGGTTGCTGCAAAACACTTTGCCAATATCTTAAAAGCATCGACAACACCTTTATCTGCATCTCGCGCTTATTATTGGTTGGGACGCGCTGCGCAAGCTGGTGGTCCGGGCAAATCACGCGACTATTATGCAAAAGCTGCAAGCTATCCAAGCACCTATTACGGCCAACTCGCAGGCGCGCGGATAAACAATAAAAAAATCAACGTAAAATATCCAAAACCGTCTGGTTCTGATCGCAGTAACTTTGCAAATCGTGAAGCTGTACAGGCGATTAAAAAGCTTGAAGCTAACGGCCATGCGTGGCGTGCAGATAGAATGTATCGTTCGCTGGCACGTGTGCTAACCGATCCAGGTGAGTTAGCAATATTGGCCTCCATGGCTGAAAAACGCGGCAATTATCAATTTGCCTTGCAGGTTGGTAAACTTGCTTATGCTAGAGGTCTAGATGTTGCAGCGCTTGCATTCCCGCTCGGCGCTATCCCAAAAAGCGCGATTATCAAAGGCACAGGTAAAGCTCTTGCTTATTCGATTGCGCGCCAGGAAAGCACATTTAACAAAGCTGCAATTTCTCCGGCGGATGCACGTGGATTATTACAATTACTGCCTTCCACAGCTAAACGCGTTGCCAAAACATATGGTGTTAAATACTCCAAATCACGCCTTACAACCGATGCAGGGATGAATGCAAAACTTGGTGCTTTGTTTCTCAATGAGCAAATCACCAATTTCAACGGCTCCTATATCATGACGTTTATCGGCTATAACGCCGGCCCTCGCCGCGTGCCACAATGGATAGAACGTTTTGGCGATCCACGCGGTAAAGATATCGACCATGTTGTTGATTGGGTAGAGATGATCCCATTCACCGAAACACGCAACTATGTTCAACGGGTAATGGAAAATTATCAGGTTTATAAAACCAGATTAGGCCAGCGCGCGGACATTGTGAACGATTTGCGCTTCGGACGTCGATAACTAAAAAAAGACATTGACCTATTCGCCACTTCGGCGAATATGGTCGCCATGTATAAAGAACACTATTTCCAAACAGAAGATGGGTTAAAACTCTATCTCCGCGACTATCAAGCCAAAAACTGGTCGCATGAAACATATCCGGTCATCTGCCTGCCCGGTCTTTCCCGCAATTCAAGAGATTTCGACAAGCTCGCGCAATCCTTAAGCCATGAATTTGACGATAATTATCGCGTTATCACGCTTGATTATCGCGGCCGAGGCAACTCAGAATGGGATGACAATAAAAAGAATTATAATATCATTCGTGAAGCGCAAGATGTTTTGATTGCGATGGAATATCTTGGTATCCCAAAGGCGCACTTCATTGGCACGTCTCGCGGTGGGTTAATACTCCATATTCTGGCAACAATGAAACAAGATGCCCTCGCCTCAATTGTCTTTAACGATATCGGCCCTCGTATTGAACTCAAGGGGCTTTTGGAAATTCAACAATACCTGTCTAAAGCCCGCCTACCCAAAAGCTGGGATGAGGCTGCAGATATGCAAAAGGAGGTCCATGGGCACGAGTTTTTAGATCTGACAGACGCCGACTGGCAAGATATGGCTAGGGAAATTTACATCGAAATGGATGGAATTATAAAACCAGATTTCGATCCGGCAGTTGTAGAAAGCATAAAAACTTTAGATGAAAGCACTGAGCTACCGACAATGTGGGATCAGTTTGCTTTGCTATATGATGTTCCAATGATGACGATTAGGGGTGAAAACTCGACATTATTTACGAGCGAAACTCTTGCTGAGATGGACAAACGCCATCCAAATCACACAGCAATCACGGTTCAAAACCAAGGTCACCCCCCGCTTTTACAAAGTGGCGATCTACCAAATCAGATCTATGGTTTTATAAAATCTGCATAAAAATAAGCCCGCAAATTGCGGGCTTAAATTGTTTTACCATTGAAAATTTTCTTTGGAACTTAAGATGATGAAGGCACATCACCTTTTGCTGCGCGTTTTGAGAAATCAGTAGTACCGCCTTTTGCCAAAATCTTAGCTTGTGCGATCCATTCATCCCGCTCAATACGTCCTTTAAAGGAAAGCTTCTCATCAAAGTCAGCGATATCAGCTTTCTTCCATGCCGCAATTTGCGAATATTGCGTGATACCCTCTTTAGCAAGCTTTGTTTCAATCAGCTTACCAACACCT
The DNA here is from genome assembly GCA_020628775.1 of Rhizobiaceae bacterium. Classification (GTDB taxonomy): domain Bacteria; phylum Pseudomonadota; class Alphaproteobacteria; order Rhizobiales; family Rhizobiaceae; genus Lentilitoribacter. Next base: position 32,505 of record JAHDEP010000008.1, read on the forward strand.
TTGATCAGCTTAAGATCATCAGGTTTAGCTGGTGCTTTTGGTGCTGCCTTTTTAGGCGCTGCCTTCTTCGCAGCAGGCTTTTTAGCGGCAGCCTTTTTAGCTGGAGCTTTCGCCGCGGCTGTTTTTGCAGCTGGCGCTTTAGTCGTTTTCGCGGCAGCCTTTGGAGCTGCAGCTTTCTTAGCACCTGCGGTTGATGCAGCAGCCGGTTTCTTCTTAGCTGCATCCTTTGCAAGAGTTTTCGCCTGAGGCACCCACTCTTCACGTTCAATACGGCCTTTAAAGTTCAGCTTTTCATCAAAAGCTGCAATGTCGGCTTTCTTCCAAGCTGCAACCTGAGCAAAGGTTGTAATACCTTCTTCATTAAGACGCGTCTCATTGAGCTTGCCTACACCCTTGATCAATTTCAAATCGTCAGGACCAGTAGCCGCTGCGGCGGCTTTAGCAGCTGGTTTTTTAGCAGCAGGCTTTGCCTTGGCAGCTGATTTAGTCGCTGCAGATTTACTAGCTGCTGTTTTAGTTGCAGCGGGTTTAGTTGCAGCTGCTTTCTTAGCAGGTGCAGTTGCCTTTTTAGCAGCTGCGGTTTTTGTTGTTTTAGCAGCAGATGATTTTTTAGCAGTCGATGCAGTTTTTGTTGCAGACGCTTTAGGCGCAGCCGCCTTAGGAGCAGCAGCCTTTGGTTCAGCAGCTTTTGCATCGCTAGATGCCATAAGACCGCTCACCGGCGTATCAGCATCTTTTGTAGAAGCAGCAGCATCAGTGCTACTTGCATCTGCCGATACTGAAGCTTGAGATGCCGCTAGTGTGGATGAACTTGAAGCCGCATCAGCTGATCCACTTGCACCAAGATCGCCTTGTGCCTCTGTTTGAGCTGGACAGCCAAAATATCTTTTAAGCAGATAGCCAACCAACGCACCCAATGCAAATGCGATTAAAAGTAAGAATATTGTTTGTATGATATAGAAAAACATCTAATCCCCCGGATTTAATTCGTTTCTTTAAGCGCGATCGCACTCTGTTTTATACCAGGCGATAACTGCACCTATGACGAAAGCGGCTAATAACCAAAACCACATATGACCTATTAATGAACCCATTTCCCACTCCATTATTTTGTTTTTTCTTAACTTTATACAGGCTTTAACCATTTTACCAGTGCCGGATTATCAACGTTCTTCAAATCAAAACACATCTGACAACATTATTCTTAGCTATCATTCGGTGGCTTGGTTATTTTCACCTGATCATCAGCAATTTCAATTGCCCATATTGTATAACTTGCCACATCCTTAAGTGCCATTTCAACTATGGATATATATGCCTCCGGCGCCCCTCTTGCGGTCTTCGTTTCATCAAGTATTGAGATACCTGGAACCAATTGCGATATAAGTTTTATAACGTGTGTTCTATCAGCTTGATTGGGAAGATTTCCTTCAATCTTAATCTCTCCAGCATTTAATGAAATAGAAGTTACAAAAGGTTTTGCCAACGGCAAAAGTGACGATTGATTAATAACAACTCGAACGCCATCTAGTTCCATAAGCTTCTCAGAAGCATCCTGTTGCGCTGGAACAGAAGGAGCCACACCATATAAATACAGATCTCGACCGCTTAAACGAACATCCGCCCAAACATGATCATCTGATAGCTTCACCATCGCATTTTGTCTAAGTTCAAACTCAACAGAGTTATGATGAAACCAAATTGCCAACATCGATAAGCTGAGGATTGTTACCAATCCCGGCCAGAACATGGTTTTCAACATAAGCATCTCCGTCGTTTTGCCCCGCAACCACTGCAAAACATAAGTTTTATATTTTTAGAGCGCTTATGTGCACAAGGCAATGCATGGATCTTTGCAGATCAACTTTAATGCCTAACTTTACGCACAAAAAAACCCGGTAGCAAAAGCTACCGGGTTCTTAAGAACTAAACTAATCGTTAGATTAGAAAGAACGCTTCAAGCGAAGACGTAGTTCGTTCTCTGCATCAGCAAAGCTGTCGCCGTTTTTGTGTGTCAAACGAGCAGCAGCTTCTAGACCTTCAGCAACTTGGTATGTGAAGTTAGCTGAAAGAGCATAGTCGTCAACAGTTGAAACGCCAGCTTTATCCATAGCCATGTCTGCAGCTAGAGCGATGTTCAAACGATCTGTTGCGTCGAAGCCGTAACCAGCACCGATTACCCACTCGTAATCAGCTAGGTAGTCAACACCAGAACCTGCACCGTCTTCTGACCACTGAACGTGAGCACCGAAGCCCATGTATGTAGCGTTAACTTTAACAGAGTTAGCAGAAGCTTGTGATTCGTTGTGTGCCCATGCAGCTACGATGCCTAGATCGCCAACAGTGAATGTTGCTTTTGCGATGAAGTCAGGAGTAGCGTCTGTGCCTAGATCGTCAACAAGGTACAAACCAACTGTACCACCGTCAAATGCCATTGTGTAACCAACAGCTAGACGAGTAACACCTGAATCTAGGTAGTTTTGCTCACCAACGATTGAGAAGTCCCATGGAGAACCGATAAGACCAACTGTCCAGTAGTTGCCATCACCGATTGTCATGTAAGCACGATCAACTGTGAAGTCGTCAGCTTGGTCGCCACCAGCAGTCAAACGAATTTGTGAAGCGATTGTACCGATTTCACTGTCGTTTTTAGCGTCGATTTGAAGACGTGCTTCGTATGTGTGCTCTGAATCATCAGCATCATCATCGATGATTGTTTGCCACTGAACGTAACCTGAGAATTTCAAGCAAGTTTCTGTACCAGGAATGTAGAAGTAACCGTCACCGTATGTGTCACATACTTGTACGTACTCTACTGGCTCTGGATCTGCAGCTACGATAGCGTCTGCAGCTTGTGCACCTGAAGCAGCTACGATTGCTGCTGCTGAACCGATAAGTAGGCTCTTAATTGTCATTTTCTGACCTCCAGTCAAAAGTTTATGCGGGCTTGAGAAATGCTGAAGACAGCAACCCCTGTCTCATCCCTAATCAAATTATGAAGAAAGACGTTACCCGCCATGCTTCGAGATTGAACATAAACTGATCAGATGTGATATCAATCAAGAAAACTCAAACTCTGGCTTTCCACAATCATGTTCTGATGCAGTTGTTGCACAAATGACACATTTTTTCGATTGCGAGCGAAT
>JAHDEP010000165.1:0-2337 GCA_020628775.1 Rhizobiaceae bacterium
CTCTACGCCAATTTTTGGCGCTTGCAATCCGAAACTAATCTCGATGGCGAGTAACCCCATATATTAGGACGTTTAATAAACGCATGTTTGACGATTTTAAACAACTAGATTTGAATAATAAAGTTGTACTGATTACTGGTGGAACAGGATCTTTCGGGCGCCAATTGGCCCGTACGATCCTATCGCAATGGTCTGATGTTAAGCTGATCGTGTTTAGCCGCGATGAATTAAAACAATATGAAATGCGGCAGATGATGCCTGAGGGCAATGTGCGCTATTTCATTGGTGACGTACGTGATGTAAATCGATTGCGACGGGCGCTAAATGGTGTTGATATTGTTGTCCATGCAGCCGCGTTAAAACAAGTGCCTGCCTGTGAATATAACCCCAACGAGGCGATCCTAACGAACATTATTGGCGCGCAGAATGTCATTGAAGCCGCTCTAGACTGTAATGTAAGCAGAGTTATCGCGCTAAGCACAGATAAAGCTGCCGCTCCGGTCAACCTATATGGCGCTACAAAGTTAGTTTCAGAAAAGCTCTTTATTCAAGCGAATTCTTATAGTGGCGAGACAGGGACACGGTTCTCTTGTGTGCGTTATGGCAATGTTGTTGGTAGCCGAGGCAGTGTTGTCCCGCTGTTTAAGAAGCAACGCACTACCGGGAAGATCACGATCACTGATAAACGTATGACACGCTTCTGGATTACTTTAGATCAAGGTGTGCGTTTTGTGTTGTCTTCTCTAAATATGATGTCTGGCGGTGAGGTGTTTGTTCCTAAATTGCCTAGTATGAATATTATGGATTTGGCTGCTGCAATTGCGCCTGAATGTAGTGTTTCATTTATCGGGATCCGTTCTGGTGAAAAATTGCACGAAGCCATGATTTCCATTGATGAAGCGCCTCAAGCGGTGGAATTGTTAGATCGCTATATCCTTTTACCAGCACATATTTGGTGGAAGCAGCGCGATTTTGGTGGTGAGAAAGTTGAAGGCGGCTTCTCTTATGTAAGTAACGTCAATGATAACTGGTTGTCACATGACGACCTTATTAAGATGGCTGAGTAATGACTGAACAAGCATATATCCCTTATGGGCGTCAGGCAATTAGCGATGAAGACATAGCCACAGTTGTTTCTGTTCTGAAATCTGATTGGTTAACAACTGGCCCCAATATTAATGCGTTTGAAGAGGTGTTTGCTGCCCAATGTGGTGTTGGCTATGCTGTGGCGGTTAATAGCGGGACGGCGGCATTACATTGTGCGATGTATGCGATTAATCTTCAGCCTGGTGATGAAGTAATTCTCCCATCGATGACGTTTGCTGCTACATCTAACAGCGTGCTTTATCAGGGTGGGACGCCAGTTTTTGTAGATGTGCTTGAAGGAAATCTCTTAATTGACCCTGAACAAGTGCTGCAGGCAATTACGCCACAGACTAAGGCTGTTGTTGCTGTAGATTATGCTGGGCACCCTTGTGATTATGATGCGTTGCGAGCTATTTGTGATCAGCATAATTTAGTGTTGATTTCTGATGCGTGCCACGCCGTTGGTGGTAGCTATAACGGCCGCCCAGTTGGCAGTTTAGCAGATCTAAGCACATTTAGCTTTCATCCTGTTAAGCATATGACAACTGGGGAAGGTGGCATGATTACTACCGAAAATGAAGAGTATGCCCAACGCATGCGTACATTTCGTAATCATGGCATTACAACTGACCATCGTCAGCGCGCTGAGAATGGGTCATGGTACTACGAAATGGTTGACCTTGGCTATAACTATCGGATTACCGATTTTCAATGTGCATTAGGTCAGTCACAGTTAACTAAATTGCCACTTTGGGTCTCTCAACGTCAAGAAATTGCTAGTCAGTACGACGTTTTTTTTGCAAATTATAGTGGTCTCACCCCTTTGCAGAAGTTGGGTAATGTGCAACATGCATATCATTTGTATGTAGTTCGTGCTGATTCTATTCAACAGCGTGATCTTTATTTTGAAGGGTTACGTAACCAGAACGTTGGGGTGAATTTACATTATATCCCGGTTCATATGCATCCTTTCTACAAAAATAATAAGCAGCGAATAAAGCAGGAAAAGTTAACTAATACCGAAGCTGCGTATTCTTCTATTTTGACATTGCCTATTTATCCAGACATGCTCACAGGGAATAGTGCGCATGAAGTTATTACGCGTATTCAGAACATAAAGTAGCGCTTTCTTAAAGTGTTTTTAAAAAGTGCTGCTTAACTTTTATACGATCTAGCTGTTTTGCTTAGCTAGGTCTGGTTTAACCTGATAAGTCAAGAGTTTCGCCCAGCTATTTATGGCGCAATCACTCA
>JAHDEP010000165.1:2437-6336 GCA_020628775.1 Rhizobiaceae bacterium
TCAAAAAATGGTTTTGAACTAAGGTATTTAACTTTTACTTGAATGAATTGTCGTGATTCCAGTTTTAAGTTACCACCTCTCGAATAATATCATCGCGATTTATAATCGCGGCGAAATATTAGTCAATCGAACTGTCTCCTCTATCTTTGAACAAACTTATACGAATATAGAAGTTTTCGTTGTTGGTGATCATTGTGCTGATAACACTGAGGAACTCATGCAAAAATATAAGGATGATCATAGAGGAGTTATCTTTATGAATTTGAAACGTCGTGGACGATATCCTTCTGACCCCATTGACCGATGGTATGTACAAGGTACGAAACCCAGAAATATCGGCATGCGCATTGCAAAGGGCAATTGGTTTGCGTGGTTTAGTGATGATGATGTCATTTTTCCAAATCATGCTGAGACGTTATTAAAATATGCAACTGAAACTAATACTAATACTGAATTTGTTTCCGGAGCCTGTACTATTGAAACAGAAGGCCAGCCGGATAGACGACAAAGCACGGCAGATTGTCGTTTAGGGTTAGATAACGCGCCAATTGTTGGGGCAACAATTACATGGCTATATCGGGATTATTTGAAGTTGTTTCGTTGGAATCGGCATTCTTACCGTAAATCTTGGAATCGCCCAGTTGATTACGATCTTTTATATCGAATGGCGCAGAGCGAAGTGCGCTTTGCTTTTATAGATCGTGTTGTCTCACATAAACCTTTTGTGGCTGGTACATAGCTTAGAGGGTTTGAAGCACATAAAGTTGTTGTGGGGAATGAAACTTAATTACTTCGTCTACCGAATGTAATTTTGAGAAAATAGCATGACAAAGAAGCGAGTAATCATAATTTCGCAAGCTCGGACAGGCAGTACGCGTCTTCCTGCTAAGATTCTGAAAAAATCTATTGGCAGAACGCTACTAGAACTCCATATGGAACGTTTACAACGCGTGCAAGGTGTTGCGGATATCGTGGTTGCAACGACCACGAATCCTAATGATATGGCTATCCAAAATCTGGCAGAGCAGCAGAATTGGCGTGTATTTAGAGGCAGTGAAGAGGATGTTTTAGATCGTTATTATCAGGCGGCCTTGACCCATAATGCAGATATTATCGTCAGAGTTACGTCAGATTGTCCTGTAATCGATTCAGGTCTGTTGAGTACAGGGATTAATGCCTACCAGTCTTTTTCTGGTCAGTGCGACTGGTATAGCAATACATTTTCCAAACGCACGTTTCCGCGTGGTTTAGATTTTGAGATTTTTTCATTCGCTGCCCTAGAAAACGCTTGGAGTCATGCTAAAGATTTTGCATTACGCGAACATGTAACGCCATATATATACCGAAATTCTGACTTGTTTCGCTTAGAGGGCATGTACAACCCACAAGATTATTCAGGCTATCGGTGGACAGTAGATACAAGCGAAGATTTTGCCTTAATCGATCAGATCTTTCAGCATTTCAATCACAACGACTTTACTTGGCAGGATATCTTGGCTGCTTATGCAGATAATCCGCACTGGGCTAGTATCAACGCAAGTGTTGTTCAGAAACTTGTAAATTGATTTTGAATAAGTAATGATTGGGGCTGATACGATTCCGCAGTTAATAATCCGTGCTGATGCTGGTAAAAGCATTGGCGCAGGTCATTTAGTTAGATGCTTGTCTTTAGCGCAAGCTTGGCTTTCTGTTGGCGGTGACGTTGATTTAATTACACATTGCTCAACAGTTTCATTGCTCACGCATTATCGTAAGCTTTCTATCAATATCAAGACGCTTACACAAGACGAGGTTTTAGATGTAACGTGGGCAGCGGCCTATAAAAATACATCGGCTTGGGTAGTTTTAGACGGCTATCATTTTGATGTTGCGTATCAGCAAGCGATTAGCAACTTAGGCTTGAAGATCTTAGTCATTGATGATTACAATCACTTGAATGCGTATGCTGCTGATGTGATTCTGAATCAGAATTTTTCAGCCGAAGAATACTCTTATAATACGCAAAAATCGACAACCTATTTGCTAGGCACAGCGTATACATTACTGCGGAGCGAAATCAGCACTATCGCAGTAACTAGGCTAAAAACATTGCGCAAGCGTGTTGTGATCGCTATCGGGGCATCGGACCCTGAGAATGTAACAGGCTATTTCTTAGATAGTTTGGCAACCTGTGATGAACAATTGGAGATTAGTGTTGTCGCTGGCGCACTTAATCCGCATATTGAGCTATTGCGCGCAAAGATTGCGGATTCGCCACATGATGCGCAGCTTTATATCGACTTGGATGCCGTTCCGCTGTTTACCTTATTGCGTAATGCTGATGTGGCTATTGTTTCAGGTGGCGGTACAGCACGTGAAGCGGCTCATTTAGGAACACCACTTCTAACAGTAGAAGTGGCAGAAAATCAACAAGATAATATTAAATGGTTAGTCTTGGCTGGCTTAGCCCAAAATTTGGGACGCTGGCCTCTTGCAATACAAGACGACGTTGCAGCGCAGCTAGCAGATGTTTTAGCCAATAATGACGCTAAAATATGGTCTGAACAAGTTGGCGCTAAGCTGATTGTGGCTGATGGCGCACAGCGGGTTGTTAGATACTTGTTAAGCATATCTAATACTACTTTTGTAGACACGCTTTCGCTTAGAGAAGCGACTGCTGAAGACATGTTACTGTATTGGGTTTGGAGCAATCAGTCTCATGTTCGTCAATATTCATTGACGTCTGAATTAATACCATTGCGTGACCATATCGATTGGTATGAGGCCGCTTTAGACAATCAAAATCGAAAAATGTGGTTACTTATTAAGCGTAATATTCCAATTGGCCAAGTTAGGTATGACAAAGTTAGTGCTAATATTGCTCAAATTGGCATATCAGTGGCGACTACACAGCGTGGACATGGCTATGCTGTCCATCTAATAAATGAAACAAGTGGCCTTGCAAAACGTGCATTAGGTGTTTCATGTATTGAAGCAATTGTCAAAAACAATAACAATGCTTCGCAAAAATTATTTCATAAAGCTGGATTTAAAATTAACGCATACAAGACGATTTCAAACATTGAGTGTGCTAGTTTTTATCGTCAATTGACTGAAGAAAAAGAAGGGTGTAACTAATATGGGTAAGAGAACTGAAGAAATGAAAGTGTGGTCAAGCAGTTTTGGGCAAGACTACACAGATAGAAACCCGCAGTCTGTAGATGATATGGACGCTCTGTACCTAACGAATTGTGGGGTTAGCCGGTCGCAGATGAATGAAGATTTTCTGTCAGGCTTGGACAGATCAGTTCGGATACTTGAAGTTGGCTGTAATGTTGGTTCTCAATTAAATATTTTACAGAATATGGGCTTTGAGAATCTTTATGGCATTGAACTGCAACCATATGCAGTAGAAATGTCTAAAATAGTCACGAAGCATATTAATATCATTCAAGGTGACGCATTTGATATTCCATATAAAGATGGCTACTTTGATTTAGTATATACCTCTGGCGTGTTGATCCATATTAATCCAGCCGATGTTTTAGTTGCCATGCGTGAGATCTATCGGACGTCTAGCCAATACATTTGGGGCTATGAGAGCTACGCAGACACTTTAACGAATGTGCCTTATCGTGGCAACTCACACTTATATTGGAAGACGGATTTCCCTAGTATTTATCAAGCAGAATTTCCAACACTTAAGCTTGTGAAAAATACGCAATATAAATATAAAGCAAATGACAATATTGATTGTATGTTCTTGCTAGAGAAATAAAAATTCCTCGCCGATTGTATTACCTGAAAATATATTTGTAACTATTGTGTAAGCACAAATTAATAAATGCTATATTCCACTTTTACACCTCCATCTTCTAAGCGGTCGGATATTTGTTGCCGTTTTCTTTTAAACTACTAGT
>JAHDEP010000166.1 GCA_020628775.1 Rhizobiaceae bacterium
AGCTTATTGATTTAATGCGCAGAACGTTCTCAATCTGAATAGTGCATCGTGTAGTTATGCATTGCATCAGGATAACCGTTCATCTATTTTCTTAAAGAACGGATATGAGGAGAAGATCCATTCAAGACTTAGAAGAGTTTATGCCAAATGTGGCTTTGAAATATCTTTCAGAGGGTAAAAAAGTTGCTTTGGCGACAGTGGTTTCCACATGGGGATCTGCACCACGTGGCGTTGGTTCACAATTGGCCATTTCAAGCGATGGTGAGTTTGAAGGATCTGTTTCTGGGGGATGTGTAGAAGGTGCTGTGATCGTAGAAGCACTGGATGCGATGTCTGATGGCAATTGCAAATTGCTCGAATATGGCGTTGCTGATGAAGACGCTTTTGCTGTTGGTCTTGCATGTGGTGGCGATATCAAAATATTGGTCGAACCTGTCGATATAGGTTCTGGACTAAAATCTGATGATCTTAAAATTATAGTCGCCTCTTTTAGCGATAGAAAAACAATTGGCTATTCCATAAGTTTGCCAGAGTTTGAAAGAAGTGAACTCTCAAATGATGACGTTAGAACTGGTGTTAAAGATGAATGTTTTTATCTTACCTATAGTCCAAGTCCGCGTCTTGTGATTGTCGGCGCTGTTCACATCACAAAAACGCTCTCATCCATTGCCAAAATGGCGGGTTATGATGTTTACCTCGTTGATCCGCGGGAAAGTTTTGCATCAGCTGCGAGATTTCCAGAAGATATTTTCCTTGAAGGTTGGTCCGACGAAGCGCTTCAAGATTTAGGCATAGATGCAAATACTGCAATAGTGACGTTATCTCATGATCCGAAGATTGATACGCCTGCTTTGGAAGTCGCATTAAAATCTGATGCTTTTTATATAGGTTCTCTAGGATCTAAAAAAACACATGGGAAACGCATAGCGCAGTTACAATCACTGGGATTTAGTGACGCAGAGATTGATAAAATACATTCGCCGATTGGGCTGAATATTGGTTCTAAAACACCGCCGGAAATTGCAATTTCTATTATGGCTGAAATCACGCAAGTCTTCCATGACCGCAAAGTCAGAGACAATTCATGAAATTTGGTGAGTATCCTTTAGATCAATGTGTTGGTCATGTATTGGCGCATTCTTTAAAGCTTGGTGATCTTCGTTTGAGTAAGGGCACGATAATTTCGCCCGACCACGTCGCGGCATTGAACGGATTAGGTCAGCAATCACTTACCATTGCCATTGTTGAAGAGATGGATCTGGCAGAAGATGAAGCGGCAGAACGCGTTGGTTCAAAATTTAAGTCTGCCAATTTGCAGATCACATCGCCGGTCGCCGGTCGAGTTAATTTGATTGCTGATAAAGATGGTGTTTTGTTGATCAATCAAGACGAGATCAACGCGTTTAATAATGTTGATGAAACGATCACGATTGCAACTTTAAATCCCTTTGCGCGCGTGCAAAAAGGTATGTTGCTGGCGACGATTAAAATCATACCTTATGGGGTGTCAAAGCGTTATCTTGAGTTAGCGCTTGATTGTATTTCGACAAATTCTGTTGAGATTTCGGAGTTTAATCCAGCGTTCTGCGATATTATTTTAACAAAAACCGAAGGTTTTAAACAAAGCTTGCTCAAGAAGGGGGAAGCGGTATTAACCGAACGCTTGCGACCTTTGCAGCTCAGCGTGCGATCAACGCAAATTGTTTCTCATGACGCTTTAGAAATTGCCGATGCAATTGCAAATTGCACGAGTGAAAATATCTTTGTGCTTGGCGCATCTGCGACATCAGATCGAGAAGATGTTATCCCCAAAGCTGTTGTTCAATCAGGCGGAATGATCATTCGTTTTGGTATGCCGGTTGATCCAGGTAATTTGTTGATGTTGGCTGAAAATGGTTCCAAGAAAATTGTTGGGATGCCAGGTTGTGTGCGGGCTCCAGCGCTTAACGGTGCAGATTGGGTTTTAGAACGTTTAGCAGCTGGTGTTGAAATAACCTCTCGTGACATTGCAATAATGGGTGTGGGTGGATTGCTAAAAGAAATCTCGCAACGACCGTTACCGCGCGCCACTCCAAAAGTTCGTTCGCCAGGTGTTGCAGCGATTGTACTTGCGGCGGGCTCGTCACGTCGTATGGGTGATGATGACAAACTCTTTAGGCAGATCAAAGGTCAGTCACTTTTGCGTCGGTCTGTTATGCAGATTTCATCCGCTGACATCAGCACAACATTTGTAGTGGTTCGAAAGATTACGCAAGCGCATCATGATGAACTCCAAGGCTTAAACGTTCAGCTGATTGAGGCACCGGAGGCCTCGCTCGGAATGTCCGCTTCCATGCGTGCGGGTATTTTGGCTGCGGGTCCGAACGTGAAGGCGTTTTTGATCTGCCTTGCTGATATGCCCGATATCACCCATGATCATATCAATACAATTATAAAAGCACATGATCCTGAGATGGATCGATTAATCGTACGCCCGATGACAGCATCGGGTAAATTCGGACATCCTGTGCTGTTTGATGGGAAGTATTATGAGGATATGACGGCAATTGAAGGCGATATCGGTGCTAAATCTGTTGTCCAACTTGCAGCAGATCAGGTGTTTGATATTGAAATGGACGAGGCAATCACCACAGATTTGGACACACCACAAGCATGGTCTGATTGGCTAAGTCGTAATCCCGATTAGTTATAATATGCTGTTTTCACTGCGGCGCATTTGAACGCCCATGATTTTCAAGCTGCCGTCAGCTTGCTTCATCAGCACATAGATTGACTGCCAAGTGTTTCCTTTTTGATCAGTCAGGATTAATTCCTGCATGACCTGATTTCCTTGGATCGAGTTGCGGCCAAAATCATAGGTTGATGAGCGGTAAATCGGGCCATATCCACGTTCCACCATATCCATAAAGCGCTCTGGCGTTTGAAAACGTTGTTTTATGGTTGGGGCTGCATGAGAAAACGCGCGATCGCCATCGCCTGCAATAAATGCTGACAGCTGATCAGAAATTACAGACTGCGCTTGCATAGCTTGATTATCTGAGGTGCCTTGTGCATTTGCCGGAAAAATCAATGCAGCAAAACTCATGAAAAACACAGTGATCATTGTCGTAAATATCGTTCTCATAACCGTCTCCAATTTTCAAATCCTACAGTTTTTTACGTTACATGTGTAATTTTGGATTTGTTCGTGAGCTCACATACCTTTGATCGCAGTATCATTGCATTGTTAGTTGTTGCACTTTATGCAACAGTTTAACGAGAATTCGAATTTGGTTGAGGCGTTATGGCAGGACAGATTGAGCGCATTCGCGTATTTGCAAAAGTAGCTGAATTAAAGAGTTTTGCCGAGGCTGCGCGCCAATTAGGTACCACACGCTCAATTGCCACCAGATATGTGGGTGAACTTGAAGCTAGTCTTGGTGTTCAGCTCCTTGTTCGAACCACACGTAAGGTTTCGCTTACAATTGCAGGGCAAATCTATCTCGAACGGACACAACATTTGCTGGATGAATTATCGCGGGCGGATGAACTTGTCAGGCAGCAGAGTGCAACATTGCAAGGTAAGTTGCGCGTCAGTGCGCCATTTTCGCTTGGGCGCAAATTGTTGCCGGAAGCATTGGGGCCACTTTTAGGGACATACCCAGATCTGGCGATTGATATTGAGCTTTCAGACGAGTTTATCGATATTGTTGCTGGCGGGTTTGATATGTCTTTGCGGATCTCGGGACCGCCTTCTGATGTCTCAACGATTTGGCGCAAAATTGCTATTGTGCCGCGGGTGATTGTTGCAAGTCCTGACTATTTAAAGCGCAGCGGAATACCGCAGCATCCATCTGAACTTACCGAGCATATGCAATTGGGGTATTCTCATTTTGCATCGGGACAAACATTTACTGTCACATCCAATAAAGATGGTTCTGTTGAGCATATTCCGCTTGTCCATCGCTTCATGTGTAACAGTGGCGAACTAAACGCTGAATTGGCTGTGCGCGGCCACGGGGTGTTTTCAGTACCCAAATTCATGATCACCGAGCATTTGCAACAGGGCAGATTGATGGAAATTCTGACAGATTGGTCGCCGCCGGAGATTTGGCTGACGGCATATTACCCACCCTATGAGCAAATACCTGCAAAAGTAGAAGCCTTTACAAGTTTCATCGAAGACCTGATAAAAGCCAATCCTGAGTGGCTGAGCTAAAGCTATGATTCATCACGATTTATGGCAGTAATGTGTCAATGAGGGCCTGCTGAGTAACAAAAAAGATACCATATCGGCTGAAATTCGATTTAATTCGAATTTTAGTTTTTTTCTCTCTTGCCATTTCTGCCTAACTGCCCCATGTGTTGTAGTGTAAGGCAAGAATTTACGGTTTCCTGACACTCGATATGCAGATGAACGGATTTTAGTAGACCCAAGCTGCACCGAACCGTCACAATAAAGTGGGCGGATACACTACAGGAGATCGACGGATGGCAACTGGCACCGTTAAATGGTTTAACTCAACTAAAGGCTTCGGCTTCATTCAACCTGATGCAGGCGGTTCTGATGTGTTTGTACACATTTCAGCTGTTGAGCGCGCAGGTCTTTCAGGTCTTGATGAAAACCAAAAAGTTTCATACGAACTTGAAACTGGCCGTAACGGCAAAGAAGCTGCTTCAGATTTGAAAGCTCTTTAATCGTTTCGCTGCATTTTGCAGATAGTTTTATAAAAGCGGCGTGATTTCGGTCACGCCGCTTTTTTTATGCTTATTGTCTTAAACGCTCATGCAGACGTATTTAAGCTCTAAGAAATCATCGATACCGTATTTAGATCCTTCGCGACCAAGGCCGGATTGTTTCACACCACCAAATGGTCCCTCAGCTGAAGAGATGATGCCGGTGTTGACGCCAACAATTCCGTATTCCAATTCCTCAGTTACTTTCCAAACTCGGCTTAGGTCATTTGAATAGAAGTAGCATGCAAGACCAAATTCAGTATCATTCGCACGTGCGATTACTTCATCATCTGTTTCGAACTTAAATAGTGGCGCAAGTGGGCCGAAGGTTTCTTCGCGGGTGACTTTCATATCGTTTGTCACGCCGGTTAAAACAGTTGGTTCGAAGAATAGATCACCTGCGTCGCTGCGCTTGCCACCGGAGATGACTTTTGCACCTTTGCTTGTTGCATCTGTGAGGTGGTCTTCAACTTTGGCCAAACCATTTGCATTGATGAGTGGTCCAATTTTGGTTGCTTCATCCGCACCATTTCCGATTGAAAGGTCTGCCATTGCAGCGGCTAGCTTTTCCGCAAATTCGTCATAGACTTCAGATTGAACATAAATTCGGTTTGCGCAGACACATGTTTGACCAGCATTTCGGAATTTTGAAATCATGCAGCCTTCAATGGCTTTGTCGATATCGGCATCATTAAAGACGATAAATGGTGCATTGCCACCAAGTTCAAGCGATAGCTTTTTAATGTCGCCGGCACATTGTTGCATGAGGATTGAGCCAACGCGAGTTGAACCGGTGAATGTGAGTTTGCGCACCTTGGTATTTTCGCACAATTCTTTGCCCATTTCGGCAGCATCAGAACCAGTGACAATATTTAATACACCTTTTGGAATGCCCGCGCGTTCGCCAAGAACGGCCATAACGGTTGCCGATAATGGTGTAAGTTCTGCAGGGCGGCCAACAAATGTACAGCCGGATGCAAGGGCAGGGGCAACTTTTCGTGCGATCATTGCATTTGGAAAGTTCCATGGTGTGATGGAACCAACAACACCAATTGGCTGTTTAAGCACTAGGATGCGTTTGTCGCGTTGATGACCTGGGATAATGTCACCATCAATTCTGCGGCATTCTTCTGCGAACCAACGAATGAAACTTGCACCATAACCAATCTCACCGCGCGCTTCTGCAATCGGCTTACCCATTTCAGCTGTTAGTATCTGTGCTAAGTCTTCCTGGTTGGCCAAGATCAGATCATGCCATTTTAAAAGTATATCCGCGCGTTCTTTAGCTGTTAGCCCTGCCCAGTCTTTTTGAACTGCATAAGCTGCATCGATCGCACGTTTCACCCCGTCACGACCAAAATCTGCAACGCTCGCGACTGTTTCTCCTGTAGCAGGATTAACAACGTCATAGGTTTTATCTGCCTCTGCCCATTCTCCATTAATATAACTGCGTGTTTCCAGCAGTGTTGGGTCATTTAATTTCAGCATAATATTGTCCTACCAAATTCCGTTTATAAAAAATAGTTCGATATATCGAACTTAGTTCTTGATTTTGATTGCTAGTTCATTTATAGAACATCGTCAA
>JAHDEP010000462.1 GCA_020628775.1 Rhizobiaceae bacterium
ACCGTCAATGAAAGCGTGTTGGGTGACCCGGTTGGTGTTTATGGGGCTTAAACGCTTGGACACTGATAGGGAGAAACACTGATTTTGCCTTTTGCGGAATTCAACAACTTCTTATGACTGAATGGCTTTATGAGAAAGAGATGGAACAAGCAATTGGCCTGATCTTTCAAGTGCGTAATGAACTTGGGGCTGGCTGGTCTGAAGAAATATACCATCAGGCGTTGGTGTATCTATTTCAAAAACACCGCATACCAGTGCTGTCTAAGCCACGACAAACACTTGTCCATCGTGGTACTGATATTCATACGTTCGAGCCTGACCTTATTCTTTGGGACAAGCTTATTTTAGAGCTAAAAGTTCTGCTAGATTTTGAAGGGAAACACTTTCCAACTGTCAATCAAGCGCAGCTTTTGCACTATTTGAAATTTCACGATCATAAGTTAGGTGTGTTAGTCAATTTGGCACATTCCAAAGTTGGCATCAAACGCATCATCTTTGATGCGCCACCTATGCAAATAAAGGAGGACTATGAGCGAATGTTGCCGTATATTTCCGCGCAAGATCGCGTTGATCTGCGGCAAGTGCTTCGTTGTATCAAAACGATTGCAACACAATATGGGTTAGGTTATCCCGAAACACTGTATCGCAAATTGATTGCAGTTGAATTGCAACATCACCAAATCGCTTGTCAAACAGACCTGAAAATTGACGCTATGTTTGATCAACAGCGCCTTGGGCAGCAATCAACTGCATATTTATTAGTTGCCAATCGTTTCTTGCTTCAAGTACGCTCATCGCTCAAACATATTCCCGCTTACAACTACAACCAAACAAGAACATTTCTCAAAGCACTAGATCTAAAGGTCGGCTGGATCATCAATTTTGGACACAAATCTTTACAAATCCATGCCACTATCCCTTAGCTCACATCAGTGTTCCTCCCAATCAGTGTCCTATATCATTTGGAGAATATCGCTATGACAACTGCACCGAAGACTGCGAAGGTCGTCATTATTGGCGGCGGGATTATG
>JAHDEP010000463.1 GCA_020628775.1 Rhizobiaceae bacterium
CCTGAACATCAGACCATTGCAACCGAAATTTTTTGGCGCTTGCAGCAAGGCGAATCGCTCAATTACATGGAAATCGCCCACTCACGACTTTCCAGTCTTGGTCGTAATTTCTTAGTGAAATATGCCGATGATCAACGTTTTGATTATGCTGCTTACAAACCGATAGAAAGCAACGCAGACAAACACAAATTCTTTAACCTGCTAGACCAAGGTAACAACCGCATGCAGCACTTGGCCTTGCTTGCCCGGCTCACATTGCTAGAGCAAGCCAATGGTGCCACTGATATCAAAGATAAAGCCGTCACCGAATTTGTAGATCAGTCCAAACAAGAGACTGGTATTGGCAATTTTGACTTCGAAACAAAGCCTGAATCCAAGCGTGTTCTCAGTTACTTGGGACTAATGCACAGCATCTTTGAGCAAGACTCAATGGTTGCACATGGCGAAGGACTAAAGGAGTTCAGGCGCGAATATTTCATCATCTCCATTTACATGCTGATGCGGCATCTGAAACTGCACTACGTATTTGACGATGCAGAAAAGGCGCTATTCCGAAACTTCACTTACCGTTTTCACGAACGTTGGAAGGGCGGGCGCGGCACAACAGATACAGACATGTTGGTATTTGCAGACCATCGGCAGCACTCAGCGTCTGACATTGAGACCCGCCACCAAATTATTCGCCAAGTGTTTTTTGAATATGCCAAAGAACAAGGCCATGAACTGTTAGAAAAAGACACGCGGCGGGCATTTAGCGAAGCAGAACGTATTGCCATCTATCGCCGTGATAATGGCCTCTGCCAAGCATGCTTGGCAGAAGGCAAAACTGACAAAGAAGCAGAAGTCTCATGGTCGCAATATGACGCAGACCACATCACGCCACACAGCAAAGGCGGTGTAACAACCATTGAAAATGGACAGGTGTTATGTCAGTATCACAACCGGAGTAAAGGAGGGGCAAATTAGGGATACAACAACGACCTCATTCGAATTATTTCTGCCCGTAAAGCAACAAATCACGAAAAGAGT
>JAHDEP010000464.1 GCA_020628775.1 Rhizobiaceae bacterium
ACTTTGAACTTGCA
Organism: Rhizobiaceae bacterium; assembly: GCA_020628775.1. Lineage (GTDB taxonomy): Bacteria > Pseudomonadota > Alphaproteobacteria > Rhizobiales > Rhizobiaceae > Lentilitoribacter. The sequence continues at coordinate 15 of JAHDEP010000464.1, forward strand.
CTTGATTCTTGAATTTGAACTTTTATATTTTCATTTTCATTTCTAATTAGCCTTTGGCTATCTTCTCTCCCGTAGCTAGAGCCGCACTGGTCATGATGTCGAGATTACCGGCATAAGCAGGGAGGTAATGACCTGCCCCGACGACTTGCAATAAAATCGTTGTTTTTAAACCGTGTCGGTAACCAAGACCTTCGATGAAAACAGGTTTATCTTCGGGTATATCCTCAAACTGCACCGCTTGATGCAGCGTATAGCCAGGCACATACTGTTGTACTTGGGCAACCATTTCGTGAATGCTTTTTTCGATGGTAGCACGGTCTGCTTGTTCACTGAGTGTGAAAACCGTATCTCGCATCACGACGGGTGGCTCTGCTGGATTAAGGATAATGATGGCTTTGCCCTTATCTGCCCCGCCGACTTGCTCGATGGCATGGGCGGTTGTCTCTGTGAATTCGTCGATATTCGCACGAGTACCTGGACCTGCAGATTTACTAGCAATCGAAGCCACGATTTCTCCATAATGCACCTTGGCGACTCGATTTACTGCCGCTACCATTGGTATCGTGGCTTGTCCGCCGCAAGTGACCATGTTGACGTTGCGTTGATTTTGACTGACCTCAAAATTGACGGGCGGTACTAGGAAAGGACCGATTGCCGCTGGCGTCAGGTCAATGATTTTTTTGTCAGGATATTGTTCGACGATACCCCAGTTGTAATGATGTGCTTTGGCAGAGGTCGCATCAAAAATGACTTTGATGTCCTTCCATTCTGGCATTTTTTCTAGTCCTGCCAAACCCTCAGATGTGGTGACATATCCCATGCGTTTCGCCCTCGCCAATCCATCTGATTTGGGGTCAATCCCCACCATTGCACACATTTCTAAGTGCTCGGCATTGCGTATGATTTTTATCATCAAATCCGTCCCGATATTCCCAGGCCCGATGATGGCTACTTTTGTCTTGGTCATGGTTGATCCCTTTTTTTTGAAGGGTGAAGTTAAGGGAAATCTGTTAT
>JAHDEP010000167.1 GCA_020628775.1 Rhizobiaceae bacterium
GCTTCATACGGCCCGAGGGCGATATCCACGCTTCCATGAAAATCACGGCCGGTGAGCTGGTCTTTTAAATCACCACCGAGGCCAAATGCCGCCAACCTGCCAGCTGGCACCGCCTGTAATGCTGGGCTGAAATTTGCCAAAACCAGTAGCTTGCCGCGTGCACTAGACCGTAATAAACCAAACACGTGATCGTTGTGGGTCCAGATCGCCTCTGATTTGGCCTGGCTGTGCAGGGCCGGAATCTTTTTGCGGGTGATGGCAAGCTGTTTGAGTCCGTTGAATAGAGCACCGGTTGGGTTAGATAGCTTGTGCCGTTCTTTGGCCAAGTTCCAATCCATCATCGGCCGTTGCATCCAGCGGTTATCATCCGCTTTGTCAGGATCATTTTTATAGCCGTAATCATTGAGCATTCCCAACTCATCCCCCATGTAGATGAGCGGAATGCCCCCGGCCGCAAAAATAATGTTGTGAATGAGCAAAATCCGTTTGACGGCGCATTCAATCTCGTTTTGATACCCAGATTCAAAGGCGATTTCTAATCCGGCTAAAGATGCGGCCGAGCCACAAATACGCTTGTCTCCCGTTTCAGGATTAAACTGGAACGTATCTCCTTTGGCCCAAGTGCCTAAAAAGTTTCCGCTGTAAAACTCGCTTAAAAAGCTCCGATGTCCAAATCCAGAAAGCCCAACGGCCGCCGCATAATCATCCATGATGGCCCAGCCGATGTCATCGTGACAGCGTACATAGGTGACCCAGCCGGCTGATTCTGGCAAGATGGGAAGCTGTTGCAATGAGTGGGTGGAAAGCACCACTTTCTGCTCGGCCAGCATAGACCACAAATAGACCATGAGGGTGTTGTGGTAGGCGATTTCACATTCTTTGCCCGCCATTAGGCCTGTTCCCAGATAAGGTACTACATCCTCTGGGGCTACAATTGCCTCGGCCTTGAAGATGATGCCGGGGGCGGCCATTTTGCAAAACGCTTTGAATGCCTGCAGGATGGCGTGTGCTTGGGGCAGATTTTCGCAGTCTGTTCCCATTTGCTTCCACATAAATGCAACCGCATCCATGCGAATAATTTCGACCCCGTGATTGGCTAAATTCAGGATAATGTCGAGCATTTCAACAAACACGGCCGGATTCGCATAGTTCAAATCCCACTGGTAATCGTTGAATGTAGACCAAACCCACTTATTCATTTTTTTGTTAAATAAAAAGTTGCCGGGGGCTGTTTCTGGGAAAATTTCGCGCAGATGATCTTCATATTGATCTGGCAGCGCTCGGTCCGGGTAGGTTAGGTAGTAGGCCTGATAAGTTTCGTCACCCGCTTTGGCTTTTTCAGCCCACTCGTGATCATCGGCCGTGTGGTTGCAGACCAAATCGGTACACAGGCTTATCCCTCGCTCACGCAGAGATCTGGCCGTGTTAGCCAAATCATCCATGGTGCCAATGCGCGCATCTACTTGGCGATAGTCTAAGACCGCATACCCGCCATCATTTGGGGCCGGCCGAGGCTGCAGGAGCGGCATGAGGTGTAAATAGGTGACACCTAATTCTTTAAGATATGGAATGTGTTGCGGGAGCGAGTTGAGATCACCAGAAAATCGATCGGTGTAGCAAATGTACCCAACCATATTTTCTTGCAAAAACCAATCTGGCTGATGGGTCCGCTCAAGGTCGAGTTGCTTTAGATCATCCGGCCGTTGTTTGTAAGCATCCAATGTTTTGGCCAAGCAAACATCAACCCAATACTCAAAATCATCTCGCTCCCCATAAAGTTGATTCAGAGCAAAGCGAGCATCTGCCAAATGCACCTTTTTTCGGATGTCGAAAATATTTGTTTCTGTATTGTTAAGTCTCTTTTTTCTCTTCAACCTAATTTATTTATTGATATGTGGATTTATTGTTTGCTGAATGTGTTTTGAAAAAACGTTAATTCGAAATTTTCAACATCATCGCCCCATTTCCCTTGGGTAAACAGCACCGAAAACAGTTTGTCAGGGTATTGCTGGTGCAGTTTTGCTTGCCACATTTCTTTAACAATCAATCCCAAGGCGGTTAATTCTTTAGGGGATGCTGGGCCGTTGGCCGGTAATAATTCTACCAATCTTCTTCGGTTTAGCTGAGTCTCAACCGAGGCTCGGCTGTCACCCATGATGTGCATCATTTCTGTCAGGTTGAGCATGTTGACATCGTTGAGTAAGTAACAACCGTGCCGCTCAATAACGGTTGGCCAACAGCTTTTGACAAAGCCCATTAATGATGATGTGTATGATGTTAAAAAATAGTGGTTGGTTTCACCCGCTGAATTCAGCGGTTCAGTAAATAATTCGGTTTGGTTAAACGCTTTCACAGATTTATCCCCCGGGTTGGACGTCCATTTGGATCGGTTCGTTTTGAGCAGTTCAAAACGTTTGCATAAACCCGTCCACCCATCGCATTGGCTAACTGAAAATGTCAGGACAGTTAACCAGATGCATGGGGATAAATCACTGGGAAAAAGGTGTTTATGGTGTTCGGTTTTTTACGAACGGTATGAGATGAAAATCCTAGCCCTTGGCCGAAAACGGATGTTTTAGTACAAGCGTCTTGGCACGATTGGGCTAGGTGTTTTCTACCCTTTCACACTACCGGCCAATAATCCGCGAATAAAGTACCGCTGAAGCGAGAAGAATACGATGAGTGGCAAGATCATCGAGACAAACGCCCCGGCCGTGAGTAAGTGCCAGTCATTGCCGCGAGAACCTACGATTTCGGCCAAACGCATCGTAACTACTTTGTTTTGCCCACCCAAGAAGATGAGAGCAACGAGGTAGTCGTTCCAGACCCACATGAACTGGAAGATGCAGAATGATGCGATTGCCGGCATCGACAGCGGCAAGATCAGTCGCATAAACACGGTAAAGTGTGATGCGCCGTCGATAAAGGCTGATTCAAGCGTCTCACGCGGTAAGGCGGATATATAGTTGTAAAAAAGATAGGTCGCCAACGGAAGCCCAAAACCTGTATGGGCGAGCCAAATGGCTAAGAACGTACCGTTGATGTTCAACCCGTTAAAGTCCCGCAATAGTGGAATCAGGGCGATTTGCAGGGGAACCACCAGCATGGCAACAACCATGATGAACAGAGCCCGTCGGAAGGGGAAGCGCATCCACGCGAAGGCATAAGCGGCAAAGGCAGCAAACGAAATTGGGATGATGGTGGCCGGAATGGTAACGGCCAAGCTGTTTAGAAACGCCCCTGACATATCAGGGCCGCGCTCTGTTTTTACATTCCCTTCAGCGTCTTTAATTTCAAAGTTCTTCCCGGTTAAAACGTTCCGATAGTTGTCGAAAGTGAGCTGGATGCGATCAACTTCTTCTTGGACTTCTAAGCGGCCGATGCGTTTGTTTCCGACCCACTGCACTCGTTTGCCGTCGGCCGTTTCAACACCCTCGCGCCACTCATCAAATGTAAATTCATCTGGGCCTACTTGAGCGATCGCAAATGGAGCATCATTATCAAATTCTCGATTAAGATCATCCCCTTCGAGTAAAAGGGTCTGCTCCCAAACCGGCTCGGTTGCTAGGGCAGATGTCCAGACTTCTTCTTGAATCTCTACCCGGCCGAGCCGCTTGTTACCGATCCACTGGACCCGTTTGCCATCTGGCGTCTCAACGCCTTCGCGCCACTCATCAAATGAATATTCAACATCGCCTACGGCCGGGATCGCAAAAGGAATATCGATGTCGAAGTCTCTGGGCAAATCCTCATCGGCCAATTCATCAGTCATTTGCCACTCACGATGTGGAAAAACTTGCCACCAGCCAGATGTCTGAATATCAAATCGGGTGCGGAAAGACGAGATGAATACGCCAATCGTTGGGATCGTCCACAAAATACAAATGATCGTGAGGGACCCATTGATTAAAACTTGGTTTAGAGTGTTTCTTGCTTTTGTGCTCATGCTAGAACGCCTCCCGTTGGCTAAATTCCCGTAGGTTGTAGATCATAACCGGGATAACTGCGACAAGCAGGACAACCGCAATTGTGGCTGCCAGCCCCTTGTTGTTGGTGACGTTGATTTCTTGATAAAACTGAGTGGCGATCACCTGTGTACTGGCTTGCCCACGCCCCATAACCCGCACAATGTCAAAGATTTTTAGCGAAGCAATGATGATTGTGGTTGATACGGTGACGATGGTTCCCCAGATCGATGGGATCATGATGCGGAAAAAGATGAGCCATTCGCTAGCTCCATCAACCCGTGCGGCTTCTAGAAGCTCATTGGGGATTCCTTTGAGCGCGGCCGAAAATAAGACCATCGCAAACCCGGCCTGCAACCAGACAAAAATCACAATCAAAAAGAAGTTATGAGCACCCCCGAGTAACCCATATTCAACCAGCCATTCAGGTAAAGCCGCTTGCCACGCCTGAATCCCACCAGAATTTTCAACCAAATTGTTGATCCAAAGCGTTGTGGTCCAAGCCTGCGGCTCGAAGCCAAACTCAACAAGGATGGCGTTGAGCAAGCCGATTTGCTGGCTGCTTTCATCGCGAACCACATAGACGAAATTCCAGATAACACCGGCCCCCACAAATGAAATTGCCATTGGCAAGAAAATGATCGATTTTGCCAATTTTTCAAATCGACTGCGATCAGCCAGCGTTGCAATCACCAATCCGATAACGACTGATAAGGTTGCCCCAAAAACAAGCCAGAGAAGATTGTTTCGGAAAGCCGTAAGCATGATGCGGCTGGTAAACACTTCTGCATAGTTCTCCCACCCCACAAAATTTTCATTGTTTCTGTCAAAGAAACTTGTTCGTATCGTCCGAACAGTTGGCAATCCTAAGGTGTAGATCAGCAAAGCGCTCGCAGGCAAAACAAAAATGTACGGCGTCACATACTGGCGCAGATAATAGGGGAGGGCATCTGCAATCATGTTCAATAGATAGAACACAATAGCCATACCCGCAACGCCCCAAATAATCGCAAACAGCGTGATGATGCTTTTGAGGGCCAGAGGTTGTTCGAGAGGGTCTATAAACCCTGTGACATAGACCTCTGGAGTCTGCAAAAATTTAAATCCGAGAAATAAAAGATAAATCGTGCCAGCTAGCAGGGCTAATCCCAAAAGAATACTGCCAAAATTCACCCGCTCCCAGCTACGTTCTTCAACTGATTGGTTGGATGCCGTCGTCGCCATCTTCTTCTTTTCCTTGTTTGATCACTTGTCCGCTAAAAGTTCCGTCTACTGATTGTTTGCTAGTTGTTAGTTATATTGTCGCTAATTTTTACTTAGGCTCTCTGTTTTGGCTCCGGCAAAAAAATCTTCTAGAGCGGTGGCTGCAACTGAATGCCACCACCGCTCTGTAAGCGATAGTTAGTCTCAACGAATGAAATTTAACTATCGCTTGCTAATTACTGACTAAGGCCAACGCGAGGCTTATGGCCAGCTTGCGTCGATCTCTTCCAAAACGGTGTCAAGATCAGCATCGCCATTGACGTAGCTGGTCATGCCGGTCCAGAAGGTTCCTGCGCCAACTTCACCCGGCATCAAGTCTGATGCGTCGAAGCGAACTGAGGTTGCGCTTGCGATAGCAGCACCAACGCCTGCTTCAACAGGGTCGCTGTGCCAGCTTAGGTCTACGTCTTTATGAGGAGACAGAGCACCACCGCTTTCCATCCACACTTTCAAGCTCTCGCCACGGGTGAAGTATTCCATGAATGCCAATACTTCTGGGCGGTCGCTGGTTGCAGCGTAGAGGTCACCAGACACCAAGTATGGACGGCCGTAGTCGTCCCCAATTGGTGGCAGGTAGAAGAAGTCGAAATCAGTTCCAGCTTCTACACCTTCGGTGAAGAATGAGGTGATGAAAGAGCCTTGTTTGTGCATCCAACATTTTGGTGGATCTTCGAACATCCCGTTCGGGCTGTCACCAAAGAAGGTGGTCGCGATTTGCTCACGGCCGCCAAACACATAGTCATCGTTGAACCAAATGTTTGACCATGCTTCGATAGCCCCTTTCACTTCAGGAGAGTCAAATGGTAGATCACCACGGACCCAAGCATCGTAATTTTCCAAAGAAGTGGTGCGGAGCATCATTTCTTCGGTCCAGTCGGTAGCGGTCCAGCCGGTAGCTGCACCAGACTCGATTCCGATACACCATGGGGTGTCACCGTCAGCTACGATCATGTCCATCACTTCAACCAATTCGTCAAAGGTTTCAGGGAT
>JAHDEP010000168.1 GCA_020628775.1 Rhizobiaceae bacterium
AAGTTCTTAGTTGCAGGCTTAACCGCTGGCAGTGTGAAAGGTTAAATAATGAGTTCGAGTTTAGATGAGCTCGCAGTCGAAGTGCTGCGCACCAATGATCGCGGTGGGTATACGGTTCCAACAGCACGTTTATATCCTTATCAATGGAATTGGGATTCAGCTTTTATCGCGCTCGGTTTAGCGACGTATGATCGTAAAAGAGCCTGGCAGGAGATCCAATTCCTCTTTGAAGGGCAATGGGAAAACGGCATGGTGCCATCCATCATTTTCCGCCGCAATGACCCAGATTATTTTCCTGGTCCTGAGACTTGGCAATGCAATGATTGCAAAGTTTTATCAACCGGCATCTCTCAACCTCCTGTGGCTGCATCTGTTGCACGGTCATTGGTTGAAAGCGGGGACCAGTTTGATCGCGAATTTGCGGAGAAACTGTTTGATGCATTTTACGGTTGGCATAAATGGTATCATGAGGAGCGCAAGCCTGATAATTGCCCGATCGTTGCCACAGTGCATCCGTGGGAAACCGGACGTGACAATTGCCCAGATTGGGAGCTTGGTCTGAATAACATGACAGTGGATCCAGAGCTTGAAGCCTATACACGTATGGACACAGTACATGCGGATGCAAATGAGCGACCAAGCAAAGAACAATATGATAAATATCTCACCATCGTTAAATTTGGCCGAGATCATAATTGGGATCAAAAAACCTTGACCAATGAAGGGCCATTTTTAATGGCTGATCCTTGTATTCATTTCATTCTTCTTCGCGCAGATCGTGATTTATTGTGGTTGGCGGAGCAATTTGGAAAATCCAATTACATAGATGAAATCAAAGGCTGGATTGACGAAGGCGTCAAAGGTTCTGAATATCTTTGGAACCCAAAAATCAAAGCGTATTGCGCCCGCGATGTAAAAACAGGCGAGTTCTCAGATGGGTTCTCAAACGCAAGCGCGCTTTCATTTTACGCAGGTGTTGGCTCTGAAAGTCAGATGGCGGACACCATTCGTAATATGCAAAGGGTCCAGTCAAAAGTGAAATTCATGATGCCAAGCTGGGATCCAGATGCTGAGGATTTTGAGCCTCAGCGTTATTGGTGCGGTCCGGTGTGGCCACAGATGAACTACATGATCTCCATCGGTTTGAAGGAGCATGGATTTGATAGAATGGCAGATAATATTCGGAACGATTACGCAGCGCTAATCGAGCAGTCCGGATTTTTTGAATGTTTTAATTCCGTAACGGGTGAAGGCTGCATCGGAAAGCAGTTTTCATGGACAGCCGCTCTGTGGCTTGCATGGATTTCACCACGCAAAAACGCCATTGCGGCATAGGAGATACCATGGGATCTATACGTTTAGATGCAGTTGAAAAATGGTTTGGAAACCTTCAGGTCATCAAGGGAATTGATCTTGAGATCAATGACGGTGAGTTTGTTATTTTTGTTGGGCCTTCAGGGTGCGGTAAGTCCACCTTATTACGGATGATTGCCGGGCTTGAAGAAACAAGCCGTGGTAAAATTCTTCTTGATGAGAACGATGTAACCGATCGCGTGCCAAGTGAGCGTGGGTTATCGATGGTGTTCCAATCCTATGCACTTTATCCGCATATGAGCGTGCGCGAAAATGTAGGATTTGGATTAAAAACCGCAGGTGCCCCAAAGTCTGAAATTGACGAAAAGGTTAGCCATGCAGCTGAAATTTTAGAGCTTGATGCATATTTAGATCGTAAACCCAAGGCACTTTCAGGTGGACAACGCCAACGTGTTGCAATCGGTCGCGCAATTGTTAGAGAACCCAAAGGGTTCTTGTTTGACGAGCCTTTATCCAATTTGGATGCGGCTTTACGCGTTCAAATGCGATTTGAAATCGCCAAGCTTCATGACAAGCTAAAAACCACGATGATCTATGTTACCCATGACCAGGTTGAAGCGATGACGCTGGCGGATAAGATCGTGGTCTTAAAGGACGGCCTTATCATGCAAGTTGGCTCTCCGCGCGAGCTCTATGAAAAGCCTGCTAATTTGTTTGTAGCGCAATTTATCGGTAGCCCGAAAATGAATGTCATGCCATGCAGCGCGAACGGCAAAAAATTTGTCCTGCCTGAGCATGGCTCTGCCGCACATGGTTTAACCGGCGATACTGCTAATCTTAACCAGTTAGGCGTCAGACCCGAACATATCACGTTGGGTGATAAAAAAGGTGCGCATTGTTCTGGCATTGTGGAAGTTGCAGAATATCTAGGTTCGGACACATTCCTTTACATAAATGCGGGCGCGTTGGGCACAATCGTTGTTCGCACAAATGATGTCGGCGCGGAGATTAAAGGGCAAGAAGTTTACCTGCACTTCAATCAAGATCGTCTTTATTTCTTCGGTTCTGACGAGCAGGTGATAACTTAGTCAAGTTTTCTTAAGTAGTTGATTTTAATATACTATCTATATTAATTAACCGGCTAATTATAAACATTTTCTGGCGATCGGACTACTTATCTGATCGCCAGCCAAAAGAAATTCAAAGCTCCTAAAACAGAGAGTATATCGACAAAACTGCCATGTCTTTTGTTACTCATTTTGCGCAATATTGTACGGCCAAACCAATTGCCCGGGATGGTCATTAAGCCAACCAATATCCCCAAAGGGATGTAGCCACCCAACAAAAGCTCGGTTCCTCCAAACACAGTGACGCGAGTGATATTCGTTACCAATGCGATCACGGCTAGTGTTGCAACAAATGCCTCCTTGGTTAGCCCATATCCAAGCATAAATGGGACAAGCAGCATCCCCGGTCCAATCGAAGCACCAGACAAGCCGCCATACACCATACCAACGCCACTTAACCCAAATTTTCCAACCTTGATTTCGCGTGACTTTGCCCAGTGACGAACGGGAATTGATAGGAGAATAACGATGCCTAGAAAGATCGCAATTGTTTCCGCTGAAAGGCGCCCGTAAATTAATGCAACCGAAACAATACAGGGAAATGCAGGCACTGCGACGAACAGAAAGGCTTTGCGATCAAAATCTCGAGCATTTAAAAGCGCCCGCGTTGTATGGCTGATGAGTAAAGCAACGCTGATCACCGGCACAATTGGTTTAACGCCAATGATCGGTGCAATCGCTGCAGATAATAGAAACCCGCCTGCAACTCCGGTTGCCCCGTGAATAGATGATGTTACGAGCGCTACGCCACAAATAAGTAATATTGCTGGCCATCCGAGCTGTTCAATCAATGTGAATGAAAAGAACTCTTCCATGATGTTCCGATCTTACGTATTGCCGATGCTTAGATATAAGCCGGGACACAGACCTTGCCATCGAATAGTTTGCGAGATGTGCGCAAAAGACCTGCCGAATGCAAATCAAACCCATGCTTGTTGATGTCATAATCAAATATCACATCAATTGATCCTGTAGGGTGCTCTATTTTTATCTTTGCGGGGTTTTCACTTGGGATAACAGCCAAACCTTCAGCAACGGTATTGGACGCAAGTAAACACGAACCTGTGCAAATAGAACCAGTAACCGCAAATGCGGGATGCGCCGTCCATGGCATAAAGTAACGCGCAGCAATTGCGCCACCGTCTTTTGGTGGGGCCAAAAGACCAAATTTAGGAACAACCGATTTGCTCACATCGCCAAGGCCCATGAGTTCGCCTGCCTTGATGCGAAGCGGCTCAATCAACTCAAAGAGCTTTTTGTTTTCGTCCAATTCTTCACGCGTCTCGTAGCCACTTATGCCAAAATCTGACGCGCGGCCGATCACCATCGGCATGGCAACATCAATGCAGGTTAATTCAATGCCATCGATTAAATCCATCGCATTGCCAGTTGGAAATAATTTGCCGGTTTTTGATCCAACAACATCTTTGAAATTCAAAACAATTGGCGCTGCGGTTCCTGGCACACCATTGACGCTGGCTTCGCCCTGATAGTTCACATGCGCGTCTTCATTATTGGATGGAGTTTCTATAATCGCTTCAACGCGTGCACCCGTATTGGTGCTTAGGATTTTAACCGCGGTTGTTTCACCTTGAATAGGCATCAATCCCATTTCGATAGCCGCGGGTCCAACACCTGCTAAAATGTTTCCGCATGTTGGGGAATAATCAACGCGTTTTTCATCTACAGAAACTTGCGCGAAAAAATAATCAATATCCGCCCATTCGTCCTCAGAAGGGGATAACATTGCAACCTTTGTTGTCACCGCATTGCCACCGCCAATGCCATCAATATTCAGCGAATGCCCCGCACCCACTGCTGCGATTAAAACCTCTGAGAGTTGGTCCAGATCTTCCGGTAAATCTTTGCGGTTAAAATACGGACCCTTTGAGGTACCACCACGCATTAAAACACAAGGAATTTCTCGCTGCTTCATGACTAGGCACTCCCCAGAGGCCAAGGCAGGTCAACAAAATCCTGCAACAAACCAGGCGGGAAATCACGATTTAACGTCCATGCCATGAAGCACATAAACGCAATGCCGATCGCTGTCAGCAGGGCCGATTTACCCCATGTTTCACCCGCGCGAATTTTGAAGAAAGTTAAGAGGAAAATACCCAAGGCTATAATGAAGCCCAATAAGCCGCTTAGCACCAGTAATCCCGCAAACCATGCCAAAGTTGGCCACAAGCCGTGCGCAGCTTCCGCATCTTCTCCATCAGCCTCACGGTCAGCAAAAATCATATCTGTTTCTGGCTGCCGGATCATTTTAACGATTAAAACAAGACAACAGATAATCGCGACGATTGAGATCACCATCGGGATAATTTTGTCCCCCATCAATCTGTCGCTGATCTGCGATGCATTCCAATAGGTAATAATGAAATAGCCAGTGATAATGCTTAAAAAGATAAATGGCGCGCGCTTAGAACCTGATTTAACATCGCCTTCTGCTAAAATAGACTTTGCCTGACGGATGCCAATTGCAATGGAAATAACTGTGATGACCAAAAGCACCAGAACAATCGGGCTAAAGATATATTCAAGGCCAGCTTCCATGCTTTCGCGAAAACGAAAACGTGCAATTTGGAAAGCCTGATTGGTAAATTTCTCAACTGGATTTGATAGCACAAATCCAATTAGAAATGCCGGACGCGACCAATCAAACCGACGGAGGAAAATACCCAATAAACCAATCGCAAATAGCGCTACAAGATCAGCAAAGTTTTGACCTGATTGAAATGCTGCAAACGAGATCAGCATGAATAGGAATGGCGCAAGCAGTGTAAATCTAATCGTGGTTAGTTTTGCGATCATCCCTGATGAGGCGATGCATAAGACCGTTCCCACAACATTGGCAAGTGCAAGCAGCCAGACAATCGAATAGGTGAAGTTTAGATTGTCTTTTAGCATTGAAGGGCCAACTTCAATTGAACCAGAACCCAATAATGCTACCGCTCCGATGAAAATTGCCATTGAGCCTGAACCGGGAATACCAAATAGCAAGGTTGGCACTAAACCGCCGCCCTCTTTGGCATTGTTTGAGCTTTCTGGCCCAATAACTCCGCGAACCTCGCCGCTGCCAAAGTTTGATTTATCTTTTGTCGTTTGAACCGAATGTCCATAGGCGATCCAATCGACGACCGATCCACCCAAACCTGGGATGATACCAACAACAACACCGATGATAGAACAGCGAATTGACAGCCAGATATTTGCCCACCAGTCCTTAACGCCTTCAAGCCAGCCTGCACCCAAAGTTGCTGATTTTGAGATCGCCCGATCTTGCCGCAACAATGAAACAATTTCTGGAATAGCAAAGATCCCCAGGCCAACGATGACAAGTTTTAGACCATCGGTAAGATATGGAATGTCATAACTTGCCATGCGCAAGCTACCACCCGCATCCGCTTCACCAATCGTTCCTACAACAAGGCCAAGCCCTGCAGCTGCCATGCCTTTAATCGCGACACGACCAGCAAGAATAGCCACCATTGAAAGGCCCAAAATGGTGATCATCAGCATTTCGGGAAGTCCAAAAGATAATACGATCGGCCGCGCAACCAAGATGAAGACGGTCAGAAAAGATGCCCCGATCAACCCACCAAATAAAGATGACGCAAAAGCGGCTGAAAGCGCGCGCGCCGCTTCACCCTTTTTGGCCATTGGAAATCCATCAAGCACTGTTGCTTGTGAGGCTGACGAACCCGGGATACCCATTAATACCGATGCAAATGTATCGGATGTGGGCACAACGGC
>JAHDEP010000465.1 GCA_020628775.1 Rhizobiaceae bacterium
GCCCAAAGCTTCTATTTGGCTCATCACAAACTATTGAATACATACTATTGATAGCAGTATCCAATAGTGATGCACAAATAACGTTGTACGAAAGACTTGTAGATTCTTCAAACTCTTTTTGAAGCTCTACTCGTTCTATCGAATCATCAACGTGCAAAATTGCAATTTGAGTCTTTATATCTTTTACAAAAGCAAGCTGCCCAGCAACTACCGAAAAAGTCTGTGCTAAATTATTGTCAACGAAATAAAGGTCACTATGATCGAATGTGAACATGCGCAAATTATCCATTAGTTATCCTTCTCCAAAAAAGCAAGGTCTAAGGCTAACAGTTTACGGTTACTGTCATCTACAATTTCTCGTAAAGTACGTTTAGATCGCGACAAGTACATTTCATATCTAATCAAATCATCTTTCGCCGCCCGCGCCGCAGCTTCATACGCATATCCCACATAAAACGGCTCCAACCCAGCTTCTTCTGAAACGGCAATACAATCTTTTGCATAGCGCAACGCAACATCACTTTCGCCTAGCACGGCATGCACTCGTGAAATTTGCCACAATCCAACCGATATAGTCTGCGGCGTGCAGTCATCACGTTTGAGCCAATGAAAAAGTGAGGCATGTGCCATTTCACGCATCAGGCGATTTTGTTCTGAGGTGCGGTTTGGGGTGTCTAGCAATGTCCATGTTTCATTGAAACATTGCTTAGAAAGTTGCTTGTGAAGAGCTTGTGTATCCATACGCTTATTGTAGCCGCGACATCGCTGCTTAAGTGTGTGTGCCGATGGATTGAAATCCATTGCTAGTAGAGTAAACATGCTGAAGCATGTTGCTCAGCGATTCGAGACAGGATGTTGTCTCAAAGTGCGAAGTTGATCTCGCCGCTACGCAGTTCTGCTAGAGAGGTTGTATTTGAAGCGTGCTGATTTGGCTGTCTAAACTGTATCCACCAGCGTCAAACGCCTTTTGCAGCGGAAGGTTCGAACAAGATTGCCAGTAATAGCAGCCAAAG
>JAHDEP010000466.1 GCA_020628775.1 Rhizobiaceae bacterium
TTTGATTGTTGTTGTTTAACCGTGTTGTTGGCAATACCGGCTGCAGTGATGTTGTCGGTGACAATTGGGGTAGGTGGCTGCGGATGTCCCATTTCTTCCAGGGTGAAACAAAGAGGGCATGCATCTTTACCATTGTAGAACAATGCCCCAATTTTGGCTTTGGATGCGCTGGCCATGACTTTGCGCATGATGCAACACAAAATGTGAATCGCTCCATTGATTGGCGGGGCAGGCGCGTTGGGGTCATGGATGTTATTTGACGCGCTGCTGAGATAGAAAAATCCCGCACAACGCAACCGTGCTTCAGACTCAGATAAGTACAAAGCATTGCTCTCAACATGAAGGATCATATCACTGGCGCGGTATCGGACAGTTGCATCCGGGTTGCAGGCACAATAGTTAAGCAATTTTGTTATCGCTTTCATCGTTTTTGTAGTCGGCCAGTTTTGTTGGGCGGAGATTGATCCCAGGGCAGGAAGAAGTGTACCATCAACAGCCCTGGCGTAAAACAATAACACGCCAACAACCTTGCGGACATGCCTTCTGTTGAACAAATCAAGTGCTGGTGTATTGTTGGGTTTGGCTGTTAATTGAACTCGTGTTCCATATTGCTTGCGGGGGTGCTCATGCGGTGAGGCTTCATGGAAAATCGGTTGTTTGTGCGTGAAGCATGCAAGAGCTTGTTCAATGTACCCAGGTAGACTTATGTTGCATGTTCGTGCGTTGTAGTCCCATTTGACAGTTAATCCTCCATAATGTTGTTTGTCACTCCAGTCGATGCTCACGTTGTATTTGAGTTTTAGAGTGTTGAAAAGATGGTCCGCATCAGCTTTGTCAACATATTTGATGCCAAAGTTGTCAACGATTAGAGTAAACGACAGTGGTCTTGTTTTGTGGAGCCATAGGCCGGCCGTGTGAGGAGCTTGATAGTAACCGTGAGGTTCAAGAAACTCTTCAAGTTGTTGGTTGGCCAAAATTCCTGCATGTGGTAAACCGTACATTCCACCATGCA
>JAHDEP010000467.1 GCA_020628775.1 Rhizobiaceae bacterium
GAACGTGCAATATACCCACATATCAAATGCATTGAAGAGATCATCTCGCAGCCAGGATTAAATAAGGACAGTTCGCCCACAAATGCAGCACACAAAGTGCTGATGCAATATAGGGGCTGAGACGTCTAGCGTTGAGCTGGATATCGGTGTAATACTTGGCTTTAAGCATCTGCGGATGAATTGGGGACTAGTTTGATTAATCTTGTAAAAACGTTGCGAACACTCATCGTCATGATGGGCCTTTCATTACTTTTATCAGCCTGCGAGACCACAACGTCTTCGTCTGGCGCATCATATTTTAACACTTATAAAATTGCTCAAATCGATATTAATTTTGATGGTGCCATCGAACCTATGCATGTCGCTGATATTGAAACCGCTTATCGAAAGTCCAAGTTAGGAACAGCAGAGCTTTCGCGCGTTGGTCAACGTTTCTCAAGCGAATATCAAGCAGGTAAGCGGCAAGCGCTTTATGCAGGAATTGATGCTCATATCAGACCACATGCCCGCGATCAGTTTGCGGCAAAATTTACAGGTACGCGTAATGCTAAAGCGACCATCTATGTCAAAAACACGTTTATTCGTAGTCGCACAAATCTTGCAGCGCTGACCGGCACAACTGTCACCATCAATGGTGTTCGAAGCCCGGATCAAAGCCAGCTCATAGCAAGCCTTGTTTTGACTGATTTAGAAACCGGGTTCCCAATTGATCAGGTTGATGATGTTAAAGTCACCGATGATGGCTCTGTTACTATTTTAGGCGGCAGCAAACCGCCTAATTATGGTTCATCTGTGCGCCTAAATCGTCTAGCATTTGATTGGGCACAGCTTGTCGTTCAAAGACTTGGAAACACTGGTTCGAGCTTCAGCTCGTTTTAGTCTTGGGTAGCAGATAACTGCTTAAGCCTCTTCAATCAGCTTTTCTAAGTGCCAGATTTTAGAGACGATTTTCCAACCTTCTTCGCCATAAACAAAGCCTAAATGGTCAACGAAGATGCTTTGATGCGCGC
>JAHDEP010000169.1 GCA_020628775.1 Rhizobiaceae bacterium
GTTTCAATTCCAGATGCGAAAAAAGGCGAGCGTTTGATCCTGATCACAGAAGCGGAAAATGCTGATCGACCTAGCTTTATGGCATTTGCGAAAGAACAGCATGCGATGGATCTTATGATCCCAGCGGAAGTGAGAATTGGCAAAGTTCCGATTTTGGGCAGTGGCAAGATGGATTTTGTCACAGCACGCGAATGGGCATTAAACCCAGAGCTTGCTGAGCAAATGGACGCTTAATAATCAACCTGCATAAAATACAAACCATAGGGCGGAGCCACTGGTCCACAGGCGCTCCGCTCTTTTGCTTCTAGCGCTTGTGTGACATCATCCGGGGTCCAGCGGTTCTCACCAACTTTGCGCAAAGTACCTGCAAATGAGCGTATTTGGTTATGCAAGAACCCGCGAGCAGATGCGTGTAGTTCCACAAGTGCACCGTCATCTTTTGTAATGACGTCCAATCGATCCATTGTGCGCACCGGGCTCTTTGCCTGACATTGAACAGATCGAAATGTGGTAAAGTCATGCTGGCCGACAAGTCGTTGTGCCGCCTCATGCATTTTGGCCACATCCAGTTGATGTGATACCTGCCACATGCGATTGCGCTCTAATGTTAATGGCGCGCGTCGGCACCAGAATTTATAGACATAATGCCGTTTTTTGGCTGAAAATCGCGCATCAAAATCATCAGGCACTGTCTGAGAAGATAAGATAGCAACGCGATCACCTTGTGCTCTTAAATGCGCGTTGATCGCACCTTCGACCGTGTCATCAGAATAATCTTTATCAAGTGAAAAATGTGCAACTTGCCCACGCGCATGAACCCCGGCATCTGTTCGTCCTGAGCCTGAAACCGTTACGTTTTGGCCGGAAAACTTGAAAATTGCCTGCTCAATCGCTTCTTGAATCGTCGGCACATCAGGCTGTCGCTGCCAACCAGCATATCCTGTTCCGTCATATTCAATTGTGATTTTAAATTTAGGCATGGACCCGCTTTAGCTTAGTTTTGTGCCTTTTGGAATGGAATTACCACGCAAAAACTCATCGACCTTCATCGGTTTTGATCCCGCTTTTTGAAGTTCAACCAATCTGATCGCACCATTGCCACATGCGATAGTGAGCTGATCATCAATCACAGTTCCAGCTTCACCATCGTCAACATGATCAACATATTCACAAGCTAAAACCTTCACGCGGGCAGCCTTTTTGCCTTCACCCAATTGGAACCATGCGCCAGGAAAAGGTGATAATCCCATAATGTGCTTATGAACACTTGCGCCATCTTTTGAAAAATCTATTCGTGTTTCGGATTTTTCGATCTTTTTGGCGTAAGTTACACCTTCACCCGATTGCTCTGTGAGCGTTAATTCGCCTGCCTCAAGCAATTCCATTGCTTTCACGGCAAGAGGACCGCTTATTTCCATCAATTGATCGTGCAAAATACCTGCTGTCGTGCTGGGTGTGATGGCAATTCTTTCAACAAGCGCGACCGGACCTGTATCCAATCCTTCACCCATTTGCATGATCATCATGCCGGTTTCTTTATCGCCCGCCATAATCGCGCGTTGAATAGGCGCAGCACCACGCCAGCGCGGTAGAAGTGACGCATGGCCGTTAAAACAGCCATGTTTGGGACTTTCTAATATCGCTTTTGGTAATAGCATCCCGTAGGCAACAACAACGGCAACATCAGCCTCTAAAGCATCGAACTTTGCCTGTTCTTCGGCGCTTTTTAAGCTAGTGGGGATGCGAACTTCAATTCCATGCTCTTCCGCTTTTAATTGAACAGGGGATGGTTTTAATTCTAATCCTCTACGACCGGCTGGTCTTGGCGGCTGGGTATAGACGCAGATAATTTCATGACCTGCATCAATTAACGCTTGGAGAGTTGCAACCGAAAATTCTGGCGTGCCCATGAAAACGATACGCATAAGCTGCTTCCTTCCAATAAGGGTCTGTAAATTAAAGCACTGAAGCCTGCTGTTTAGCCATTTTGGTGAATTTCTTGATCACCATATTTTGCTTAAGCTTGGATAGATAATCGATGAATAAAACACCATTTAGATGATCTATTTCGTGCTGCAAACAGGTGGCCATTAAGCCATCCGCTTCGATAAATTGCTCTTTACCCGATAGATCGTAATATTTAACTTTAATTGCAGCTGGTCGTTCGATCTCTGCATAATAGTCGGGAATTGATAAACAACCCTCCTCATAAACACTACGTTCGTCGCTCTCATCCACAATCTCCGGGTTGATAAAGACTTCCGGATTTTTGTTTTCTTCGTCTTTAGATACATCAACCACAAGCATTTGACGCAACACACCGACTTGAACTGCAGCCAGGCCGATCCCGGGCGCGTCATACATGGTTTCAGTCATATCAGCAGCAAATTTTGCAAGCTCGTCGTCAAAACGCTCAATCGGTTCTGATTTCTTGCGCAGCACTGCATCGGGTAGGAGAACAATAGGTTTAATAGTCATAATGGCTGAGATAAGGTCTTGCGGGTTCAAGGTCAATAAAAAGATGAGCAAGCAGTACGATAAGGCGAAAAAATGTTCACCTTTTGATCTGACAAACGCGCCAGAATCAGTTAGCATTGGAAAATGGATATAAATACAGACTTCTTATCGAGCCCGTTGCTAACCTTTGGCGATACGGTTTTTTCCATCGGCAATGTGGCATTTGCCTTTGTCATTACATTGTTCGTATTGCTGTTTTCTATTCTTTATCTTCTTTGGCGTTCGTCCAATTCAAGACATATGGCAAAATCACAAGCTGAACAGGCCTCGCAAGCTGCGCAGGCGCAGCTTAATGAGCTTTTAAAAACACAAAGTGAGATGCAGGGTCGTATGAGCACGATGGCGGAGCTTTTTGGTTCTCGCCAATCTGAGCTTAATCAAAACATCAATCAACGCCTTGATGGCATGACGCAGAAACTGGGAAACTCACTTGTTGAGCAAACCAAGACGACGCATGAAAATTTATCGAAACTGCAAGAACGTTTGGCGGTGATTGATACTGCGCAAAACAACATTCAGGCCCTGGCGCAAAATGTCGTCGGTTTGCAGGCGATCTTATCTGATAAACAAACCAGAGGTGCTTATGGACAAGCGCGCATGGAGACCATCATTAAAGATGGATTGCCAATGGGCGCTTATAGTTTCCAGACAACGCTATCTAATGGAACGCGGCCTGATTGTACGGTCACGATGCCAAACGATTCACCTGATTTGGTTATCGATGCTAAATTTCCGCTTGAGGCATGGAATGCCATTAAAAAAGCCGATGATGATCGATTAGCAACTGAAGCTGCACGACAATTTAGAACTGATATGGAAAAGCATATCAAAGATATTTCAGAGAAATACCTGATACAGGGTGAAACTCAGGATACTGCTTTCATGTTTGTCCCGTCGGAATCCATTTTTGCCGAAGTGCATGAGAACTTTGAGGGCGTCATTCAGCGTGCTCATAAAGCACGGGTAGTAATCGTATCGCCATCTCTGCTGATGCTATCGATCCAAGTGATCCAAGCCGTGTTAAAAGATGCACGCATGCGCGAGCAGGCACATCTCATCCAAGGCGAAGTTATACGCCTCATGGAAGATATCACGCGTTTGGATGATCGTGTTCGTAAATTGCAGACGCATTTTGGCCAAAGCCAGAAAGATATCGATCTAATTTTGACCTCAACCGACAAAATTACGAAACGCAGCACCAAGATTGAATCTATGGATTTTCAAGATAGTGCTCCCCAGGCGGCTGGCAACACAGTGGAGAAAACTGAAAAATCAGACGACCCGGAACCATTATCTGTGGTAAAACCGATTGGCTCATCAGGTCGACTTAATCTAAGACCTTGATGCTTTACTAAATTGTCTATCGAGGAGTTATCATGATTTGCGTTCTTGGCTCAATTAATATGGATCTGATTGCAAACACAGAGCGTCTACCTGGTCCTGGGGAAACTGTTTCTGGCAACCAATTTGCAACCGCCCCTGGTGGTAAAGGCGCAAATCAAGCACTTGCAGCGCGACGCGCTGGCGCGACTGTTAAAATGGCCGGTGCAGTTGGGTCTGATAATTTTGCTGATATGGCACTCGAACTACTTAAAACATCTGGCACAGATTTAGAAAATGTCAAAACCACTGATGAGGCAACCGGAACTGCACTTATTCTTGTTGGCGGTGACGGCGAAAACATGATTGCCGTTGTTGCAGGCGCCAATGGCAAAGTAAGCTCTGATGATGCGCGTGTGATCATCGATCAAATGAGCGCGGGCGATAGCCTGCTTTTACAGATGGAAATTGATGCTGAGACCGTTAAGACAGCGCTCGAAGCTGCACGAGACAAAGGTGTGCGGTCTATCTTTAACATTGCGCCAATGACAGATGACGCTGCAACACTCGCACCTCTAGCCGATATCGTTGTCGCCAATGAAACAGAGTTTGATCTGCTGATCGGCAAGGGTACTTTGTCTGAAGATGATCGCGATGCTGAGATGGAAAAATTTGCGCAAACGCATAATCGCTCTGTTGTCATCACGCTCGGTGGCGATGGGGTCATTGCCTATCATCAAGGCGCTCGATATTCGGCAAAAGGGCTTAAAATAACGCCGGTGGACACAGTTGGCGCTGGTGATACATTTTGCGGATACCTCACCCAAGGACTTGATGCTGATCTTGGATTTGAAGCAGCTTTATCACAAGCAGCTGTTGCTGGGTCACTTGCATGCTTAAAACCCGGTGCACAGCCGGCTATCCCCACAATTGCTGACGTTAGAAACGCGCTATCAAGTTAAAGTGATACTTTTCTGACGCTATTTGGCCTTGTAACCGTGGCATTTTGATACCATATCTTTAAAAACCAGACGCCAAATTGGGTCTGCATTATAGTTTGTTGCTTAGTTTTTGAGGACGAAATGACACGAATGGCACCGTTTTCCAGCCCGCTTTTATTGGGTTTTGAATCGATGGAAAAAACTCTCGAGCGCGTTGCAAAAGGCGCTGAAGGGTATCCTCCATATAATATCGAGCGCCTGCATGGTCAGGCTGAGAGTGAACGCGCTGAAAAACTGCGCATCACACTTGCTGTTGCCGGATTTAGCGAGGATGAACTGGAAGTCACAACCGAGGAAAACCAATTGGTGATCCGCGGGCGTCAAACAGACTGTAAAGAACGCGATTTTTTATACCGAGGTATCGCCGCACGACAGTTTCAGCGCGTATTTATCCTAGCAGATGGAATGCAAGTTGATACAGCAGAGCTTAAAAATGGAATGTTATCGGTCGATCTCATCCGACCAGAGCCGGAACGGCTGATAAAGAAAATTAACATTTCTGTAGCAGACTAATAACTGACCATGATTAATTGGGTTACAAACGCCAATTTTGGCGTGGGTTACGCGTGTTTTTTGTCAATGATAGGCAAATTTCACCGACATAGGAGGCAAATATGCTTTCAATTATAGGAAAAGACATCGAAACAGCTGAAGACCTTGCACTTATTGGTGAAGGTGAGATCGCTTATATTCGTCAAATTAGCTCTGAAGAGGTCAATGCTCGGTTCCCGCTTGAGCAAAAGCTTGAACCAGGACAAAATTTATGGGCTCTGTTTTCAGCAGACGGTACGCCGATTTATCTCAGCGATGATAGAACAAGCACGTTCTTTCGTGCTGCAGAAGATGATTTATCGCCTGCAACACTACATTAATTTGTAAAAAGAGGTTTTTTAAGCCGCGTTTGACGCAGAACCTTGGGTCAACAACGAATAAATCGCTGAATCCGATTGCGCACCTCGGATTTTGTCGACTGTGTCATCATTGCGCAAAACCCGCGCAATTCGAGACAATGCTTTAAGATGATCAGCGCCAGCACCCTCAGGCGCCAACAGCATGAAGACCAAGTCTACTGGTTGATCATCTAACGCTTCGAAATCAACTGGAGCTTCCAGTTTTGCGCAAAACCCGACAATTGTGTCGAGTTGATGCAGTTTTCCATGCGGGATCGCAATTCCATTGCCAACGCCGGTTGAACCTAGGCGTTCACGTTGCAGAATTACATCAAAAATTTCGCGCTCTGGCAGACCAGTTTCCTGCGCAGCACATTCGGCAAGCTCTTGTAAAACTTGTTTTTTCGAACTTGCTTTTAGCGCATGCAGAATTG
>JAHDEP010000170.1 GCA_020628775.1 Rhizobiaceae bacterium
GCGCTGTAAGCTAGAACAGAAAAGGCTGAGATGCCTTGGCCGATGCTACAACCCACAGCCAATATTGCCCCAGGTCCCATCAATGATGCACCAAATATTTGTCGGCGTAATTCTCTTGGGTCTTCGCAGGCTTCCCAGCGGAATTGACCTTTTTTAAAGGATCCAAGCGCCGCGCCGATTAACACGCCCACCACAGATCCTACACTGAATGACAAAGTGTTTCCTGATGCGGTCATTGTATAAAATATCGTATCGCCGATGGGGGCTGCAAATGAATGCGTTTGCACAGGTTCCGCGTCAAAGCCGGTCGTAAAGACCCAATGCGTACCCACCCAGCCTGATACGATCGCAAGGCCGACAACCAAGCCCCAGAATATATGAGTTTTAGAGGATATCATCGGTCGGCTTGCAAGCGAGAAGATCAAGATCGCACCGCCAAAAAGTAGCCCAATGAGTGCAGGGCGCATTGCGTAAGTATCTTGTAAAAACTGTCCAATTCCTTGCGGAGTTGCGGCGTTATCTTCAACAGAAAACAGCATGACGCGTAGCTGCGCCAACGGGCCTGACATGACAAAATAAGCTGATAAGCCCATAACAATCACAATGACGAATGAACGTAAATCACCGCCGCCTAATCGCGCCAAAGCGCCATATCCGCAATTGCCACTCAATGCCATGCCGTAACCGAACATCAAACCACCAATTACGGTTGCTGCTGGGTTCCAAACACGATCGAGATAAGCGGATTGTTGATAATCCATTGCGCCAAAATCAACTGCGAAATGCGTGCCGATGATCGCAACACCAATGGCAATGCCCCACATGCGCATGCGGCGATTGTCAGATGAATATATGATGTCTTCGATAGCCCCAAGAGTACAAAACCGCCCAATACGAGCGGCTAGTCCAAGAAAAATTCCTCCAATAAGGCCAACCAAAGCGACTGTATTCGCTTCTCCCAGTGTGTCCAACAAACCGGCATCCTCCCAAACACCAGATCATTTATGTGCAGCTATATTAACTCCTACAAAAAAGATCGTATACGACTTCCATGATCTGCTTGGGGCGATCATCTGTCAAGCTGTAGTAGATGGCCTTGCCCTCGCGGCGCGGCTTGATTAAACCCTCAAGACGAAGACGAGCAAGCTGTTGAGAAACGGCTGATTGTCTTGAAGATAATAAATCCTCCAAATCCGTCACGGATTTCTCACCAGACACTAAATGGCACAAAATCATGAGACGACCCTCATGACTAATTGCCTTTAGGAAAGTTGAAGCCGCTTCCGCATTCTTCATCATTTTTTCCATGTCTTCAGGACATGTGTTTGCATCAAACACAGGAAGGCGAGAAGTGCTTTCGCCAGCTGTGCCAAGATTAGTATCAGTATTTTCCATCATTTGAGTATTATACCCTTCTAACCTTTTACGTCCAATGGGATTTTTGCGTTTTCAAACAACATTGTAAGTAACGCCCAAAAATGATCTTCGCCAGGATAACCTTCAATACGGCCAACTTCTTGTCCATCCTGAACGAGAATGAATGTTGGTGTGTAGTGTACGCGCTGGTTAAATTTCACATCTGGTGTTTCAGAATGGAGGTCATATTTTTGTAACGGTGCCAACTTTCCCTCGGTGGTTTTGGGGTAGATATGAGCAATCTCGTCTTCCCATTTCTGACACCAATAGCAGCCATCTTCTTCTGCCATCAGCATATAAGTTTCAGCTGACGCCGAAAAAGGCATCACTAATAAAACCAGAACAAGTATTCGGGTGAGTAAGGGCACTTTGGCTCGAGGGGCTCCTGTTGACTTATTACCTTATCTAAACATAATCTAATATTTGAATATATCAAGAGGAAGTAGGGCAATTGACGTTCGATATTAGCATTGGTGGGGCCTTTTTTGCAGGTTTATTGTCATTTTTGTCCCCGTGCATACTTCCCATAGTGCCATTTTATCTCAGTTACCTTGCTGGCGCGAGCATCAACGAGTTGTCGTCAGACGATGAAATTGACCCACAGATTCGCAAAAAAACCGTCATATCATCGCTGTTTTTTGCAGCTGGGATCATCCTAGTCTTTGTCGGTTTAGGTGCGACAGCCACCATGTTTGGTCAATTGGTTCGCGAATATTTTGATATTCTAAGATGGATAGCTGCCGCCATCATCATCCTTATGGGCCTACATTTTTTAGGCATTTTGCGTATCGGATTGCTCTATCGGCAATTGCGTCTCGATAATGACTTAGGAACAGGCAAAGCAAAAAATTTAAGCTATGCAGGATCCTTTGTCATCGGCTTGGCATTTGCCTTTGGTTGGACCCCATGTGTGGGCCCAGTGTTAGCCGCGATACTATTTACAGCCGCGGGGCAGGATGCAGCGCAACAGGGCGCAATGCTGTTATTTGTCTACGGATTGGGCATGACATTACCGTTTGTCATTGCAGCATTTTTTACCAAAAACTTTCTTCAATGGGCGCAAAAGTTCCGCAAGCACCTAGGAACAATTGAAAAAGTCATGGGGCTTCTTCTGATCTTGTTTGGCCTGTTAATTGCAACAAATTCTGTCAGCATAATCGCGCAATGGATGTTGGAAAACATCCCTTGGTTTGACGCGATTGGCTGAATTAAAGGGAGGTAATCATGAAGTATATTTTTCTAGCTCTAACTCTGATTTTCAGCTGTGTTCAGCTCAATGCTGCAGAAATAGGGGATGATGGTTTGCATAAAGCTGCATGGATGCGCGATACTTTCAAAGATCTGCAGGAGGATCTGGAAGAAGCAAATTCTGAAGGAAAGCGTCTCATGGTCATCATTGAGCAACGCGGCTGTATCTATTGCAAAAGAATGCATGAAGAAGTTTTTGTGATTCCCGAAATCGAAGAATTTATCGAGGAAAACTTCTTTGTTGTGCAGCTAAACATGTTTGGAGATGTTGAAGTCACAGATTTTGATGGCGAGACTTTGCCAGAAAAAGAGATGATAAAACACTGGGGTGTTCTGTTCACCCCAAGCATATTATTTTTCGATGAAAGCGTTGCTGAAGACAAAACAGCGACGCAAGCAGCTGTTGCCACAATCCCCGGTGCCTTCGGGCGATACACGACGTTCAACATGCTAAATTGGGTTGTTGAGAAGGGCTATCTAACAGATGAGCCGTTTCAGAAATATCATGCTCGAAAATTTGCCGAGCAGAAAAATTAACTTCGCAAAAAACATATGAACAAATTCATTTAATTGAATTTGTTGTTGCGTTATTTTGAATTTATGCCATGATGTCGCACATGAGGACATTGGGGAATGTTCTGAGGAGGAGACATGAAGTACTTATTGGGAGTGGTACTTGCGACCGGATTTTTTACATCCGTAGCAATCGCCGAAACAACATCACCATCTACCGTTAATTTCAGCGATGATGGGGTCATGGCATCTTTAACCGGTAAGGCCGGCGATGCCAAAACAGGTCGATCAGTTTTTTCAAATAGGAAATTGGGCAATTGCTTGGCATGCCATATCAATTCTGATTTGAGCGAAGAATCGTTTCACGGTGAAGTCGGTCCGCCAATGGATGGCGTTGCTGATCGTTGGTCTGAAGCGGAACTACGCGCCATTGTGGCCAATTCCAAGAAGATTTTCGAGGGCACAATCATGCCGGCATTTTACATCGATGCAGGATATGAGCGGCCTTTGGAGAAGTTTGCTGGAAAATCAATTCTATCTGCGGAGCAGGTTGAAGATGTCGTCGCATATTTGCTGACATTGAAAGAAGAATAATCGTTTTATTGGAGAGAAGCATGGAGCTTTCACGAAGAAAATTGTTGGCGGTGGGCGCCAGCTCGTTTGCACTACTTAGCTTAGGCACATCGGCAGCACTTGCCAGCAAAGCCGACGAAGCTATCGCAAAATTCACCGGTGGTGCCGATGCCGGCGAGGGCGCTTTAGAGCTAATCGCGCCAGAGATCGCTGAAAATGGCAACACAGTACCAATTGAGATCAACGCACCTGGCGCTGTTTCAGTAACTGTACTTGCTGATGGCAACCCAGTGCCAAATGTCGCGACCTTTAACTTTGGTAAGTTGAACGCATCACGCAGCGCCTCGACACGAATTAGACTTTCAAAAACACAAAACGTTATCGCAGTTGCCAAAATGGAAGATGGTTCATTCCAGATGGCTAAAGCAAACGTGAAAGTAACAATTGGCGGCTGCGGCGGCTAAAAAGAATAAGGAGAATACACATGGCTTCAGGTGTAAAACCACGCGTTAAGGTGCCGAAAAAGGCGTCTGCTGGCGATGTCATTACGATCAAAACTTTGATCAGCCACAAGATGGAAAGCGGTCAGCGCAAAGATGGTGACGGCAACGTTATTCCACGTTCAATCATCAACCGATTTGTTGCAGACTTTAACGGTGAAAACGTCATTGATGTGACGCTAGAGCCTGCGATTTCAACAAATCCATATTTTCAATTTGATGCAACAGTTCCTGAATCAGGCGAATTTCACTTCACTTGGTACGACGATGACGGGGATGTCTACGAAACAAAGAAGAAGATCACTGTTTCGTAGATCGAGTTTGTGACTACCATTGGGAGGGGTAGAAATGGGAATGAAATTAATATCATTTGTATCAGCAATTATCTGTGCTGGCAGCGCATATGCTCAAGACAGCAACCAGCTCAATGTTGAGGGAGAGATATTGGCGAGTACCACCGCAGCTCCTTCGCACATGGAAAATGTTGATACGCTATATTCAGGTTGGCACTTCCGTTCGGGGGAAACGCAAGCGCTTCAGCTCGATGACTTTGACAATCCAGGCATGGTTTTCATTGATCAAGGGATTGATCTCTTTGGCAAAGTTGATGGTTCTGAGGGTAAGTCTTGCCAATCGTGCCACGAAGATGTTGAGGATTTTGCTGGTCTTCGCACGACATTGCCCCGTGTTGAAGACGGGCAATTGGTGGCCATGGAAGACCTGGTCAATGAGTGCCGTACAGAACGTATGGGTGCTGAAGCTTGGAAATGGTCATCAACGAATATGACAGCTGTGACGGGTCTGATCGGCTTTCAATCACGCGGTATGCCTATGAGCGTGAAAATTGATGGTGATGCTGCGCCGTTCTGGGAAGCTGGTAAAGAGCTTTATTACACGCGCGTTGGTCAGCTCGATATGGCTTGTTCAAACTGCCATGAAGATAATTATGGTGTAATGATCCGCGCCGATCACTTATCTCAAGGACAGATCAATGGGTTTCCGACTTATCGTTTGAAAAACGCTAAGCTGAATTCAATCCACAATCGCTTTAAAGGCTGCATGAGCAATATTCGTGCAACACCGTTTAAAGAGGGTGGCAAAGAGTTCAAAGCGCTCGAGCTATACATTGCATCTCGTGGTGAAGGCTTGGCCGTCGAAACACCTTCCGTTCGAAACTAGACAAAAAAATTGTACCTCGCATATGGTGCGGGGTATTTTCATGAATAACACATTCAAATATTCTAATATGTTTTAAGTAGGGTAAGTTTATGATATCAAGACGTGATTTCTTACAGGTCAGCATGGCAGCGTCCGCACTGGTTGGAACGTCGGGTTTTGGAAACTGGGCAAAGCTTGCAGCTCAACAATCGCTGACACAGGATCAATTGCTGGAGTTTGATACGTTTGGCAATGTTTCGCTGATTCACATCACTGATATTCATGGACAATTGAAGCCAATCTATTTTCGCGAACCTTCCGTTAATATCGGGGTGGGCGGCAATAAAGGCGCAGTGCCTCATGTAACAGGATCGTCCTTTCGCAAGCTCTATGGCATCGATGATGGCAGCTATAGCCATTATGCGTTGAGCTCAGGTGATTTTGCAGCTCTGGCAAAAGGGTATGGCCGCGTTGGTGGTTTAGATCGTGTTGCTACGGTTATCAAAGCCATTAGAGCAGATCGCCCGGATGCAATCCTGCTGGATGGCGGCGACACCTGGCATGGCTCTTACACCTGTTACAAAACCAACGCCCAAGACATGGTCAATGTCATGAACGCGCTTAATCCTGATGCAATGACATTTCACTGGGAATTCACATTAGGATCAGAGCGCGTTCAAGAGATTGTTGAAAACCTGCCATTTGCAGCACTTGGGCAAAACATTTTTGATGCTGAATGGGATGAACCCG
>JAHDEP010000468.1 GCA_020628775.1 Rhizobiaceae bacterium
TTGCCACAGTCGTTGGCGTTGAGCTAACCGGCGCAACCCCCGTGCTATTAGATATAGATCCGACAACGTATTGCTTAGATCACACCCTCTTAGAAACAGCTCTAAAGACACTGCCAAACAAGCCAAAGGCTATTGTTGCTGTTCATCTGTACGGACACCCGGCAAACTTGAACGTATTAATTCCATTTTGCGAAACGCACAATATTATTTTGATAGAAGATTGCGCACAAGCACACGGAGCGACTTGGAATGGACAGCGTGTTGGAAGCTTTGGTGCTGCGGCAACCTTCAGCCTCTACCCAACAAAGAATCTCGGTGCACTTGGCGATGGAGGGATCATCACCACTAACAGTGAAGTTATTGCCAACAATCTAAACTCTTTTAGACAGTATGGATGGGAACGACGTTATATCAGCACAGTTAAGGGGGTAAACAGTCGTTTAGATGAAATGCAGGCTGCAATTTTAAATGTCAAATTACAATATCTAGATATTGAAAATACCAAACGGCAAATAATTGCAGCAATTTATACCGAACAATTACAATCTGTTTCAGAACTCATTTTACCTAGCACAGCCCCGAACGCGACACATGTTTATCATCAGTACGTGGTGAGATTACCTGACAACAACACGCGTACACAACTTAGAACGTACCTAAGCGAACATAATATTTCTACAGGAATACATTATCCAGAACCTGTCCATGTTCAAAAGGCCTATACTGCTGAAATTACAATACCGACGCAACTAACTGTGACCGAAAATTATGCTACTCGCATTATGAGCTTACCTATGTATGCACAGCTATCACTTGAATCGGCATATCTGGTTTGTAATGCTATAAAGCATTTTTTTGACTAATTTTGATGTCAATCAGAGCATTCAAACAATATTTAGTGTCTGGCCTAGCAGCAATATTTGTAGGTCAACTCTTTATCACGTCCTTTTTTGCACATCCAGCTTGGGATGATTTCTGCCTTGCAATTCGCATTGACGAAATTGGGTGG
>JAHDEP010000171.1 GCA_020628775.1 Rhizobiaceae bacterium
CATGCACATATGCCGGATCCTAAATCCTTATCGGGTGATCTGACGCTTAAACAAGCATGGTCAGCGGTTATCGCTGTTGGGCTAAGACCTTGTTCTGGTGCGGTTATCGTGTTGTCATTTGCGTTGCTGCATAATCTTTATCTCGGCGGGATATTATCGGTTTTCGCAATGTCTATTGGTACCGCCATCACAGTATCAATTCTGGCAACACTCGCTGTGACCGCAAAAAACACCGCCGTACGATTTGCCAATAGCGATCGTGCAGCCATGCGAATTGGCAGCATCATCGAAGTGTTTGGCGCTGTTTTAATAATTGTACTTGGTGTTTTGCTTTTAGGGGCAGTTCTTAGCTAAATCTATTGTGATTGATTTTGCTGATCACGCTTTTTCTGAAACTTGCTGCGTACCCAGAATATTCCGAAAAATGCCAACACAAATAATGCGGCCACGATGTAAGCCAACCACACAGAAATATCTGAAAGCCAACCAAGCAGCGGTGGCATGAAGAAATAACTGGACGCAACGAACAACATAATAACGGCAGCTGCAATTGCTGCTGATTTTGTTTCAGATTTCTCACTCATGTTGATCATGCCTTATTTAGCAGTTTGAATAGTCTCTCTCATATCTTCTAGCCGCTTAATCTGCAAATCATTTTCGTCAAAATTCTCATCTGATAACCATGCCTGCATCGCGGATTTAATCACCGGCCAATCCTGATCAATCATCGCATACCAGGCCGTATCCCTATTCTTACCTTTGGCAACGATGTGCTGACGGAAAACACCCTCGAACGTAAATCCATATCGCTGCGCTGCTTTGTGAGAAGGCATATTTTCATTATTGAGCTTCCACTCATAACGGCGATACCCCAGATCATCAAAAACATGTTTTGCCATCAGGTAATGAACCTCTGTCGCAATTTTACTTCGCGCCATTTGAGGTCCGTGTGCCACAGCACCCACCTCAGCAACACCATTGTTTTGATCAATACGCATGTAGCTTGCCATACCGAGAATTTCACCATTCACCGCATCGCAAAAAATCATGGTTTGATAGGCACCATTATCATTCATCTCACCCAGCCAAGCGCCAAATTGATCCGCGCGTTCATAAGGGCCATTTGGGAAATACGTCATGAGCTCATTTGCCTCAGATCCACCCAACGCCTGCCAAAGCGCCTCTTGATGTTCTTCGCGAGAAAACGGGACAACCTTTGAAAACCTGCCTTGCAAAACACTAACACCTGGACGTTTTCTTGGGGTCCAATTAGATAAATCACTCATTTTGGGAATACTCATTTGTTTTAAGTGTAAAATTTAGGCATAACGTAAAAATGATTGATGCGAAATTTGCGGGAGAATGGCAAGGTGTTAAAAACAGTTTCTGGGTTTGATCGAATTGGTGAAGAAAATGCATTTGCGGTGTTGGCACGTGCGACCAAACTCGCACAAGGCGGCATGGATGTTATCAATTTAGGAATTGGACAACCGGACTTTAAAACACCAGAACATATTGTCGAAGCAGCGATTAAAGCACTAAAAGACGGTCACCACGGCTATACCCCTGCCAACGGCATTTTAGAAACCCGCGAAGCTGTGGTTCGCCGCACATTGTCACTAACTGGTACCGAGGTTTCACCCGAAAACGTCATGATTATGCCAGGCGGCAAGCCAACGATGTTTGCAGCCATTACGATGTTTGGTGAGCCTGGCACGGAAATCATGTATCCAGATCCCGGCTTTCCGATCTATCGTTCAATGATTGAATATACAGGTGCTACACCTATTCCTGTACCAATCCGCGAAGAAAACGGCTTTGCATTTTCTGCTGAAGAAACACTTGCGCTGATCACGCCAAAAACACGGCTTTTAATCATCAATTCACCGGCTAATCCCACAGGTGGTGTGACGCCGAAATCCGAGATTGAAAAACTTGTTAAAGGGCTAGAAGCCCATCCACACGTCGCAATCATGTCAGATGAGATCTATGATGTGATGACCTATGATGGTGAGACGCACACATCGATGCTGCAATATCCTGAAATTCGTGACCGATTGATCGTGCTCAACGGCTGGTCAAAAACATGGGCAATGACGGGTTGGCGCATGGGCTGGTCAATATGGCCAGATGGATTAATTGAATTGGTTCGAAAGCTTGCGGTTAACTGCTGGTCTTGCGTGAATGCACCCAGCCAATTTGCCGGCATTGCTGCAATCGATGGTCCGCAAGATGATGTTGCGCATATGATGAAAGCTTTTGATCAACGCAGAACCCGCGTTGTCGAATTAGCCAACGCATTGCCAAATGTAAGCTGTGCCGTACCAAAGGGTGCGTTCTATGCATTTCCAAATGTGAAAAATACTGGCCGCAAAGCCAAAGAACTCGCATCTGATCTTTTAGAAAAAGAAGGTGTTGCGCTCATTGGAGGCCCGGATTTCGGTATTCTTGGTGAAGGTTATATCCGTATTTCCTATGCAAACTCGCTTGAGAACATTGAAAATGCAATGAAACGCGTTGATAGATATCTGTCAGAAAATAGCTAAAAAAAACGGGCGACTTCATCAAAGTCGCCCAAGGATACATGCTTAATCTGGGAGGAGAAAATCAACATGATGTGTTTAGTATGTGGAAATATAGTTAACAGTTTGTTAACTTCTTAAGCCAAGAACACCCCTGTAAGTTTTCACTAACGAATTACGCCAGCGCAACCGACTTAATAAGCGCAAAAACAGACTTTCCGCGTTCAAGTTTCAACTCATCGAATGATTTTTTGGTAATCCGCGAGAAAAGCGTTTGTCCAGACATATCGCACTTGATCAACATATGTGCGTCATCGCTTACACTTATATCTTCCACAATAACGGGCAGGCAATTCTGCAGGCTGGTGCCAATGGGTTGCTCAAGGGCCAGCGCAACGTCTCGCGCGTGCACCAACAACCGTAATTCTCCCACATCTGCACTATCCTCTAGATGAAGACGGATAGATATTCCTGATGCTTTTTGGTCAACAGAAAGAACGGTAAGCCCATATTCATGCTCAAATCCGGTGATTTTTGCATCTATAATGGTGGATTGGTTTCTTTCACCCAGCATATCCTGCATCAAATTGCCGGCAAAGACCTGCCTGACATTGCCCGCTTCAACCACACGCCCCTTATCAATCAACACCAGATGTTCAGCGAGTTGGTGCACATCCATAGGATCATGTGAAACGAGCACCATCGGTATTTTAAACTCATCTCGAATAGCTTTTAAAAAGGGCAACAAGGCGCGTTTTCGTTCTATATCAAGTGATGCAAGCGGCTCATCTAAAAGCAGCAAACGAGGATTGGCGAGCAGAGCCCTACCAATCGCGACCCGTTGCTTCTCACCACCCGATAGATTTTTTGGTCTGCGATCCAGCAAATCTGCAAGACCAAGCAATTCAACGACACGGGAAAACTCAAGGCTAGCTTTCCGGCCACCTGCCCAATTGGCATAGGTTAGGTTTGCTTTCACATCATAGTGCGGGAATAAACGCGCGTCTTGAAACACCATGCCCAATTCACGTTTATGAGCAGGAAGATCAATGCCAGCGGTATGATCAAACAAAGATAGATCATCGAGTTTGATAGACCCATGATCTGGTTTTAACAGCCCGGCAATTGAACTTAAAATACTCGACTTACCAGCGCCAGATCTGCCAAATAATGCAGTGACCGAGGCATCCGATTGAAAGCTCACTTCCAGATCAAAGCCCTGGAACTGCTTTTGAACATCAACGTCTAACATCACAAGCGCGCCTTTTTATTAAGGTGCGAAGAGACCATTTCCGATAACAACACAGCTCCCAAAGCGATAGCAATTGAAATAAGCATCAGCGTGAATGCTGCGCGATCGCCATTTGGGCTTTGCAAGAAAGAATATATCGCAAGTGAGATCGTCTGAGTTTCATCTGGAATATTAGAAACAAATGTAATTGTTGCACCAAATTCACCCAAGGATTTTGCAAAGCCTAAAACGCCACCCGCGATGATCCCAGGTAAAGAGAGCGGTAAATAAACGGTTCTAAATAGCGTCCATTTATTAGCGCCTAATGTGCTTGCAGCATCAACAATCCCGCGGTCAACGGCCTCAATTGAAAGCCGCATTGGACGCACTAACAATGGAAACGCCATTAACCCAGCAGCAAGCGCGGCACCTGTCCATTTAAAGGCAAATTCAATCCCGATTGCAGATAGAAACTGACCGACTTCACCCTTACTGCCAAAAACCAGTAAAAGCAGATAGCCTGTGACAACAGGCGGCATGACAAGCGGTGTCATCACAAGGGCTTGCAACAGCGCTTTGCCGGTAAATTCATAACGCGCCAAAACAAAGGCAACAAAATACGCAATCGGCACGGCAAACAACATCGCAACGAGGGCCACCTGCAGTGACAACCAAATGATTGGCCAAAGTGCCAACGACGTAGCGTTGTTAGCCCGCTGTATTGAGCTTACTGCTTGGCCATCGGACCGGGCACGATTAAATCCAAACTCATCCAGAACGGATTGCGCGTCAGCCGCAAACAAAAACTCATAAAACAGACCCGCAGCATCATTTGATTTACTCAGCTGAACAATGGGGTAGGATATGCTCGCATGATCTGTTTGCGAAAATGTATGAATAATCTGAAGAGTATCTGAAAGCTGAGCATCTGATTTATAAAGGACAGCTGCACCCACCTCCCCGCGCTCGACAATACCAAGCGCTATGCGAACATTTTCGGTGAACACTGCATTTTTCGAGATCGTGTTCCATTGAGATAAGGTTTCAAAAGCCTGTTTGGCATAAATACCCGCAGGCACATGAGACGGATCTCCCATGGCAAAGCGGTTAGCCGACAAAAGCTGGGACCAATCCTGATTTTCGGACAATGTTTGTGATGCGACAACAACAAGTTCATTTGTAGCTAAAGCTTTGATAGCGCTTTGTTTAATTCGATCTTGCACAACCAGATAGTCCATCCAGTCGGCGCTTGCAGATAAGAAAATATCAGCAGGAGCATCATTTGCGATTTGACGCGCTAAAACGCCAGATGAGGCATAAGATAAAACAATATCGATGTCAGGGTTTTCAGCTTCGAAATCTGCTGAGATATGATCCAGCGCATCTTTCATACTGCTGGCTGCAAAAACAACAACGCGTTCTTGCGCATGCGATGGCATTGTAAACGCTGGCGTGATTAAAAATACGCTGATCAAAAACCAAATATATTTTAATAAACAACGCATAACAGATCCAAGCCTAAACTATCTCTAGCATAGGCTTGGCGACTATAGTTTTCAATCTCATTATAATAGCGCAAAACGCTAAATATTACTTGGCAAGCTCAAACGCTTCAGATGCAAGCTTGGTAATGCCATCCCAATCGCCAGCATCCACCAGCGCTTTCGGAGCAACCCACGAACCACCAACACAAACCACATTTGGAAGCGACAGATAGTCATTTGCATTTTTCAGGTTAATACCACCTGTTGGACAGAACATCATGTCAGCCAATGGAGACGATAATGATTTAAGATAGCTTGCACCACCAGCTTGTTCAGCTGGGAAGAATTTTAAGACCTTATAACCTTCTTCGCGCAACGCCATGACTTCACTTGCAGTCGCAGCACCTGGCAACATCGGCACTTTTGAAGTTTTTGCGTGGTCCAATAGTTCAAGAGTGGTACCAGGCGACACAATAAATTGCGAACCTGCTTCAACGGCCTGATCGTATTGTGCAGCGTCAAGAACAGTTCCAGCGCCTGGGACAGCACCTTCAACCTGATCGGCAACAGCGCGGATCGCATCCAAACCAGCGGGGGTTCTTAAAGTTACTTCAATGGCTCTTAATCCACCTGCAACAAGAGCACGTGCGAGCAAAACTGCTGAATTAACATCATCAACCACCAATACAGGTACAACAGGTTGAAGCTTCAAAACTTCCAAAAGACTTTGCGTTTTATCAGCCATGTTTACTTTATTCGGCATGTTTTATCCTTTTAAATCGATTTGATTGC
>JAHDEP010000172.1 GCA_020628775.1 Rhizobiaceae bacterium
TCCGGAGTTTAACGCGTATGCCTATTTATCTACTTGATGGAATTGTCATCGGAATTACACTCGTATCTGCCATGCTGGCAATGGTGCGCGGTTTTTCTAGAGAAGTCCTAGCCGTTGGCTCTTGGGTGGCAGCAGCAGCTGCTGCATTCTTCTTATATCCACACCTTGAACCATTTGCGTCTCAATATACCTCATCAAAAGCTCTAGCCGCTATTGGCTCAGCTGCTGCGATCTTCTTAGTCACGCTTATCATTGTCTCATATATTACTATGCGCATTGCTGACTTTATCATCGATAGCCGTATTGGGGTTCTCGATCGCACTTTGGGCTTTGTATTTGGCGCAGCACGCGGCATATTGATCATGGTCGTAGCGAACGTATTTTTAAATTGGTTGATGCCAGCCGATAAGCAGCCAGATTGGGTTGCACAAGCGAAATCGAAACCAATGCTTGATTCACTTGGCACCAGCTTAGTGAATGCGCTACCAGAAAACGCGGACACATCTATTATTGATAGTATACGCGGCAAGACAGAAACCGGCGATACAGACGCCTAGCCCAACATTTAAATCTAGAAGATATAAATTGGATTATAAAATGAAGCCCACCGATTTTTCGAAAACAGAATGTTCCCTCGATGAATCGGAGGATGACACGCTGCATGAAGAATGTGGCATATTCGGAATTCTCGATCACCCAGATGCGACAACGCTCACAGCGCTTGGTTTGCATGCCCTGCAGCATCGCGGACAAGAAGCAACGGGTATCGTAACATTTGACGGCGAAAAATTTCATGCAGAACGCCGCTTGGGTTTGGTCGGTGATCACTACACAGACCCAAAGGTTTTAAGCCGTCTGCCTGGTAATATTGCAGTTGGCCATGTTCGCTATTCAACAACAGGTGGCGAAGGCTTAAGAAACGTACAGCCGCTTTTTGCTGAATTACAACATGGCGGCATCGCAATTGCTCATAACGGCAATTTCACCAATGGTCTGACATTGCGCGATCAATTGATTTCAAGCGGTGCGATTTGCCAATCTACATCTGATTCAGAAGTTGTACTGCATCTCATTGCAAGATCCTGGCATAAATCATCCGCTGACCGATTTGCTGACGCGATTTCGCACATTGAAGGTGGCTACGCAATGTTGGCTATCACGCGCACCAAGCTAATCGCTGCACGTGATCCAAATGGAATTCGCCCGCTTGTTATGGGTGAATTGGATGGAAAACCAATTTTCTGTTCTGAAACATGTGCCCTAGATATCATTGGCGCAAAATTCGTCCGTGATGTTGAAAATGGCGAGCTGATCATTTGTGAATTACAAGCTGATGGCAGCATTACAATTGAAAGCCGCAAGGCAACAACGAAGATGCCAGAGCGTCTGTGTTTGTTCGAGTATGTTTATTTTGCAAGACCTGATTCGATTGTTGGTGGCAGAAGCGTTTATCAAACTCGTAAAAACGCTGGTGTTAATCTTGCACGTGAAGCGCCGGTTGAAGCGGATGTGGTTGTCCCCGTCCCTGATGGCGGCACACCTGCTGCAATTGGATTTGCGCAAGAAAGCGGCATTCCATTTGAACTTGGGATTATTCGTAACCACTATGTTGGCCGAACCTTTATTGAACCCACGCAGCAAATTAGAGCGCTCGGCGTTAAACTCAAGCATTCTGCCAATCGCGGCATTATTGCTGGTAAACGTGTTGTACTCATCGATGATTCTATTGTTCGCGGCACAACCTCGATCAAGATCGTTCAGATGATGCGTGAAGCGGGTGCCAGCGAAGTGCACATTCGGGTGGCAAGTCCTGAAATTTATTATCCTGACTTTTACGGCATCGATACGCCTGATCGCGATAGATTGCTTGCAAACCAGCATGAGACGCTTGAAGATATGTGCAAACATATTGGCGCAGATTCGCTCAACTTTATCAGTCTTGATGGCTTGTATGATGCAGTTGGCGGGATCAAACGTGATCCTAAAAATCCGCAGTTTACAGATCACTACTTCACAGGCGACTATCCAACCCGCTTGGTTGATCAGGAAAATGTCCATCAGCTGCAACGCGCAGAAATGTTAGCATAGGCCACCAATTATGAACGTTAATCTTGAGGGAAAAATCGCACTGGTCACAGGTGCGTCACGCGGCATTGGGTATGCAACTGCGCTTGAACTTGCAAAAGCAGGTGCGCACATTATTGCAACAGCCCGCACTGTTGGCGGCCTTGAAGAATTAGATGATGAAATTCAAGCGGCCGGAGGCACAGCAACTCTTGTCCCTCTTGATCTTAACCAGATGGATGAAATCGACAAACTCGGCGCTGCGATCAACGAACGTTGGGGCAAGCTTGATATTGTCGTCGCAAATGCTGGCATTTTGGGTGATATAACACCGCTCAGCCATGGTGATGCTAAGAAATTCAATGATGTGATGAACATCAATGTAACCGCAACTTGGCGTCTTATGCGCTCGACAGAACGCCTATTGCGTCAATCAGACGCTGGGCGTGTGATTGTCTTATCGTCAGGTGCACCGCATTCCTGTCGTCCGTTTTGGGGACCTTATGCTGCATCAAAAGCAGCGGTTGAAAGCCTCTCTCGCGTTTGGGCGGCAGAGCTGGAAGACACAAAAATCTGTGTGAACTGTGTTAATCCTGGTGCCACAAGAACGCGTATGCGTGCACAGGCAATGCCGGGTGAAAAGCCTGAAACTCTGCCGACTGCACAGAGTGTTGCGGAAAAACTCGTACCATTGTGCTCACAAGAGATGCACGAAACCGGCAGACTTTTTGATGTTCGCCAGGATAAGTTCCTGACTTTTCAAAAACCTGAATAAAATCTCACTTTTATAAATCCCCTTTACAACTTTCTGCGTAACAGAAGTTAGTACACTCATATCTTTTTGGCATATTCTTTTTCGATATATGTTTTTTAGATATTATTATTGCAAGACATATATCGAAATGATATATGTCCAAGTTATATATCCATATACTGGGGTTTTATATGAACATTAGAACACTATGTCTCGCTATTTTAAATTTTGGACAGGCGACTGGCTACGAAATCAAAAAGATGTCTTCAGACACGCATTATGCCTATTTCGTCGATGCGAGCTTTGGATCGATTTATCCTGCTTTGAGTAAGCTGGAGGTCGAGGGTTGTTTGACGTCTCATGAAGAACGTGAACCTGGCAAACCAGCCCGAAAGGTGTATTCGATCACCGATAAGGGTCGGTTAGAACTTGTGTCTCATATGTCGGACGCACCTAAAAAGGATATATTCAAATCAGAATTCTTGTTGATCGCAATGTGTGCGGAAATGTTAGAGCGCAGCACAGTAAAAAATGCGATTGATAATCGAATTTCTCAACTAGAAGAAGAATTGAAGTTTATCAAAGATTCCTGTGATGAGACCGAGCACGCTGGCACAAAGTGGATCGCCGACTACGGCTATGCCTGCCAAGAGAACAGTCTCAAATACTTAATTGAAAACAGAGAAAAGTTAGAATCACTTGCGCAAGTGTCCTCCCAAGCACTTGAGCCAGCACAATAATATGGAGTAAATCATGGCCTTCGGTTTAAAAGGTTCTCATATCGTCGCAATGCTTATCGCAGGCGGCGTCATCGGATGGATGTTGCAAGGTGACATCATCATTGGTGGTCAAGAAAACTCAGACAATGCAACCCCTCCTCCTGCTGAGCGTGCAAGTGCATCAACTGCTCTGCAACAGGTTCGCTATGTCAGCATTTCCCCACAAGAGCGTGCACAATCATTGTCTTTGCGTGGCAGAACAGAAGCAACAGCAGTTGTGCAAATCCGTTCTGAAACCAATGGTGTGGTTGAACAGCGCTACGTGAATAAAGGTGATGTCGTCAAACAAGGCGATCTGCTTTGCAGCTT
Organism: Rhizobiaceae bacterium; assembly: GCA_020628775.1. Taxonomy (GTDB): domain Bacteria; phylum Pseudomonadota; class Alphaproteobacteria; order Rhizobiales; family Rhizobiaceae; genus Lentilitoribacter. The sequence continues at coordinate 3,907 of JAHDEP010000172.1, forward strand.
AGAAGCTGGTGTTCGCCAATCTGCAATTCAGCAAGCGAAAACATCACTTGCACAAGCTGAAACAGACTTTAAAGCGAACGAAGAGCTTAAAAAGCAAGGCTATGCCACAAATTCACGGCTACTAGCGCTGCAAACTGCCATGGACGCTGCAAAATCTCAGCTTGAGCAAGCAGAACGCGAAATGGAAAAGACCAAAATTGTCGCCAAAGCATCTGGTATTGTTCAAGATCCAGTTGCTGAAGTTGGTAACTTGCTAAATTCCGGTGATGTTTGTGCAACGGTTGTTCAAAACAACCCAATGAACTTCATTGGTCAGGTTTCTGAAGCCAAAGTAAGCGCTATTAAAGTTGGTGATCAAGCGATGGTTCGTCTTGTTTCAGGGCAAGCGGTCACAGGTCAGATCAAGTTTATCTCGCCAACTGCTGATGCGCAGACACGCACATTTAAAGTTGAAATCGAGATGGCAAATAATGAAGGCGCTTTGCGTGACGGCATTACCGCCGATGCTGCAATCGCGCTTAAATCAGATGAGGCCTATAGCGTTCAATCATCATGGCTCACTCTGAGCGATAATGGTGATGTGGGTGTTCGCGTGATCAATTCAGACAATATTGTTGAATTTGTTCCGGTACAGATTTTGGCACAAACACCTGAAACTATGTGGGTTGGCGGACTAACCCCGGGTTTGAAAGTCATTACCCTTGGGCAAGAATATGTCACTGCAGGACAAGAAGTCATCGCAGTTGAACAAACAGCACAAACACAAACTGAGGCACTACCTAGCGATCTGGAGAAAAACTCATGATTGGTGCACTTCAAGCTATTATCTCAAGGCCGAAAACGGTCCTGACATTGATGATTGTCCTTGTTGTTGCAGGGATAGCGTCATACCTCAATGTTCCAAAAGAAGCGAACCCTGATATTGATGTGCCGGTTTATTTCGTAACCGTTTCACAACAGGGTATCTCCCCGCGCGATGCGGAGCGTTTGCTGGTGCGGCCTTTGGAGACCCAATTACGCGGTCTTGACGGGCTCAAAGAACTTACTGCGATTGCCAATGAGGGCGTTGCTGTTGTTGTGCTCGAATTCACCATCGATTCTGATAAAGATACGGTGTTGGCAGATATTCGGGACAAGGTTGATAAAGCCAAAGCTGAGTTCCCTGCAGATGCGGACGAACCCAATATTGCGGAGACAAACTTCGCACTTCAACCAACAATTATCGTAACGCTTTCTGGTCAAGTTCCAGAGCGGACACTTACTCGTCTTGCAACTCGATTGTCAGATGAAATTGAGTCTATCTCAACAGTTCGCGAAGCTACATTAAACGGTAACCGTGAAGAAGTATTGGAAGTTATTCTAGATCTTTCCAAACTTGAATCATACAACATCACACAGACAGAGCTCATCAACGCTGTGCGTCTTAATAACCAATTGGTGCCGGCTGGCTTTATCGATGATGGACAGGGTCGCTTTAACGTGAAAGTCCCTGGCCTGTTGGAAAGTGCGCAGGATGTGTATTCAATTCCGATCAAGCAAAATGGTGAAGGTGTTGTAACGCTTGGTGATGTTGCTCAAATTCTTCCAACATATAAACAAGCCTCCAGCTTTACCCGTGTGAACGGTGAGCCTGCGATTTCGATCTCGGTTGTAAAGCGCATTGGCACAAACATCATTGAGAACAACACCACAGTGCGTGAGGTTGTTGGTGAATTTACCAAGGATTGGCCAGAAGGCGTTAAAGTCAACTTCTTGATCGACCAATCGAGCTTCATCTTTGAGGTGCTTGGTTCACTGCAATCATCTATCATGACAGCAATTGTTTTGGTGATGATCTGTGTGGTGTGGGCGCTTGGTATCAGATCCGGACTACTTGTGGGTCTTGCAATCCCCGGCTCATTCATGGTCGCATTCTTGATCGTAAGCATGCTTGGCATGACCGTTAATATGATGGTGATGTTTGGTATGGTGATCACCGTGGGTATGCTGGTGGATGGCGCCATTGTGGTGACCGAATATGCCGACCGGAAAATCACCGAAGGCATGGAGCCCGCCGAAGCTTATAAGCGTTCTGCAAGATTAATGTTCTGGCCAGTTGT
>JAHDEP010000173.1 GCA_020628775.1 Rhizobiaceae bacterium
TACTTCAACGTTGTTAAAGCAATCTCGGATTTCACCTGAACCACGTTTGGTTGAGGCAGCAATCGTTTATGAATAAACTCCGCAAATGAATTTAGATCACGGGTTAAGACATTCAGCACATAATCTGCATCTCCAGATACCGACCATGCCGCCTCAATTTCCGGAGTTGTTTCCAAAAAGCGGGCAAATTTATTCGCTACTTCTTCATTGTGCTGTGTGAGATTTACCCGCGTTATTGCTCGTAACGTATATCCCAAAACCTCATTATTTGTCCGCGCACCATAGCCGGATATAATTCCAACTTCTTCTAATCGCGCTTTGCGTCGGGCACATTGCGAAGCAGACAGATTGACAATCTGCGATAGTTGCGCGCTCGTTTGCGTACTATCCTCAATTAGTGCGTTCAAAATAGCATGATCATAAGTATCAAGCGTAAATGACATGATATTCATCCAATTATTGCGTAGTTAACGCATATCTAAGCCAAAATAGACAAAAAACGCAACCCCAACGCATCAGGCACGTTCTACAATGAAAAAGAACTTAAACTGGAGATGTCGAATGGGCCCTTTCCCTCATGATGCGCCACGCGCAACAATTACACCTGAAAATCCTGCTGGCACGGACGGATTTGAATTTGTTGAATTTGCCCATCCTGATCCGCAATGCTTAAGAGATACTTTCTCAAAGATGGGATATGTGCATGTTGCCAATCACAAAACCAAGTCGGTTGAATTGTGGCAGCAAGGCGATGTTTCATACCTTATCAATTCAGAACCCAATACCCATGCTTCAAAATTCATCGACGAACACGGCCCCTGCGCACCTTCCATGGGTTGGCGCGTGGTAAACGCAGAACATGCGTTTAATTACGCCGTAAAAAACGGTGCGAAACCTTATGAAGGTGAAGGCAAAGTTATGGATGTTCCGGCGATTATCGGTATCGGCGGTTCGCTCATATATTTCCTTGATCAGTATTTTGATCAGAGCGCATATAATGATGAGTTTAACTGGATCACCAACGCGCATCCAAGTGGGGTTGGATTTTACTATCTTGATCACCTCACGCACAATGTCTTTAAAGGCAATATGGACGTCTGGTTTCGCTTTTATGAAGACCTTTTCAATTTCAAAGAAATTCGTTTCTTCGACATCCAAGGCAAATACACCGGCCTGCTCTCACGCGCTTTAACATCACCTTGTGGCCGTATTCGTATTCCAATCAACGAAGACCGCGGTGAAACCGGTCAGATCGTCAATTATTTGAAAAAATACAAAGGTGAAGGCATCCAGCATATCGCTGTTGGAAGTAATGATATTTATGGTTCTGTCGACGCCATTGCTGAACGCGGTGTCGCGTTTATGCCCGGCCCACCTGATGCGTACTATAAGATGTCATATGATCGCGTTGCCAATCACGATGAACCGATTGATCAAATGAAAAAACATGGAATTTTGATCGATGGTGAAGGTGTCGTAGATGGCGGTGAAACCAAAATACTATTGCAGATCTTTTCAAAAACAGTGATCGGGCCAATTTTCTTTGAGTTCATTCAACGCAAAGGAGATGACGGTTTTGGCGAAGGAAACTTCAAAGCGTTGTTTGAGAGTATCGAAGCTGAAGAAATTGCCAATGGTGACTATGGTGATAAGGTTTCAGCCTAGCATTATCAGACATTTACCTGATCTGGATGCGCATCCTGAAATGCCTTTAGTGACTCGCAGGATGCCGCCAATCCTTTAAGCTTATGACAATTGCTGTAATCAACCTTCCAGCGATCCGCATTATAGAGCTGCGGGATTAAGCATATCTCAGCTAATCCCGGGCTATTGCCGTCCACAAAAGGCGATAGATCAAACTCTTTAAGCTGGCGCTCAAACGCGCATAGTCCGGGCAAGATGAAGTGTTTCATCCAGCCTTCTTTCACGCTTGTATTATTCTCACCAACTAATTCACTCACATGCTGCACAACACCTAGATTACAGACAGGGTGGACATCCACCGCAAGCGTGTGTGCCATTGCCATAATCTTTGCTCTTTTTGACGCATTAGTTGGCAACAATCCAAGTTCGCGGGTTTGATCGAGATAGTCTAAGATCGCCAGAGACTGGGTAAAACTATGCCCATCAATCTTTAAAACAGGTACGAGACCTTGCGGATGAAGATCTAAATGCGCAGCGGACTTATGCTCTTTTGCAAGCAAATCCACTTTATGTGCCTCATAAGAAATGCCTGCGAGATTGAGCGCAATACGAACACGGTAGCTCGCAGATGAGCGCCAATAATCATAAAGCACAACCTCGCTCACCTACTTAGCCCTCGTATTTTTCGACAGTTTGATCAATCGCACCAAAAATTGAAACGTCGTTTTTATCTTTCATTTCAATCCGCACTTGATCGCCAAACTTCATAAAGCCAGTTGATGGCTTGCCATCATTAATCGTCTCAATCATACGAATTTCAGCAATGCAGGAATATCCAACCCCACCTTCGGAGATAGGCTTACCCGGCCCATCATTTAACTTGTTAGATACAGTTCCTGATCCAATGATTGTTCCTGCGCATAAAGGCCGTGTTTTCGCAGCATGTGCGACCAGCGTTCCAAAGTTAAATGTCATATCAACACCAGCGTCCGCACGACCAAATGGTGCGCCATTGTAATCAACACAAAGCGGCAGATTTACTTTGCCATCTTGCCAGGCATCGCCAAGCTCATCTGGGGTAACTGCAACAGGTGAAAACGCAGAGGATGGTTTTGAATGGAAAAATCCAAAACCTTTGCCAAGCTCTGCAGGGATAAGACCCCGCAGCGAAACATCATTTACAAGCATGATAAGACGAATAGCTTTAGCGGCGTCTTCCGGCGCTGCTCCCATGGCAACATCATCCACGATCACGGCAACCTCACCTTCCATATCGATGCCATAAGCTTCGTCTGCGACAAGTATCGCATCTCGAGGTGATAAAAATGCATCTGAACCGCCTTGATACATCAATGGATCTGTCCAAAAACTCGGCGGCATTTCCGCATTACGAGCCTTACGAACCAATTCTACATGGTTCACATATGCGGACCCATCTGCCCATTGATATGCGCGCGGTAAGGGTGACATTGCCTCTGATTCATGAAACCGCTGTATCGGTTGCGCGCCCGTTTCCATCCCTTCAGCCACACGTGCTAAGCGGGGTGCAATTTCCTGCCAATTATCAAGCGCTGCCTGCAGGGTTGGTGCAATGTGTCCAACCGTTGAACACTGGGTCAAATCCTTGGAAACAACAACCAAAACACCATCGCGCGTTCCATTTTTCAAAGTGGCTAATTTCATAATTTAATTCCTAATAATTACTGCTTGCGCAATTTATTTTCGTCCTGGCGTGCCGTCGAAATGCTTTTCTAAATCTGTCCAGCATTCGATATAATCATCCTGCAACGGTGCTTCTTTCGCTGCAAACTCGGTTAGGTGCTGAGGGAACCTTGTTTCAAACATAAACGACATGGTGTTATCCAGTTTTTCAGCCTGCAGCTTTGAATTTGAAGCCCCTTCAAATGCGTTCTTATCAGGGCCATGTGGCAGCATCATATTGTGCAGGCTAATGCCGCCGGGTGCAAACCCATCTGGCTTGGCATCATAAACACCATATATATTTCCCATCAGCTCGGACATGATATTCTTATGATACCATGGTGGCCTGAAAGTATCTTCCGCAACCATCCAGCGCTCGCGGAACAACACAAAATCAATATTAGCCGTTCCAGGCTGACCAGAAGGTGCGGTCAAGACAGTAAATATCGAGGGGTCTGGATGATCAAACAACACAGCACCGACAGGACAATAAGCGCGCAGATCATATTTAATCGGCGCATAATTACCGTGCCAAGCAACGACATCTAATGGGCTTTGCTGAATTTCCGTTACATGAAACTGCCCACACCATTTAACAGTGACGGTTGATGTTACTTCGCGATCTTCAAAGGCGGCAACCGGTGCTTTAAAATCACGTGGATTTGCCATGCAGTTTGCGCCAATTGGTCCGCGCGCCGGTAGTTCAAACTTTTGTCCATAATTTTCACAAACAAAGCCGCGCGCTGGCCCTTCTAAAAGTTCAACGCGATACACCAGACCACGGGGGATAATCGCAATTTCCTTGGGTTCAAGATCGATGATGCCCAGCTCTGTGTGAAACCTAATACGGCCTTCCTGCGGGACAACCAGCAGCTCACTATCAGCTGAGAAGAAGTATTCATCCTCCATGCTTTTGGTAACCAAATAAACGTGGCTTGCCATCCCAACTTGCGTGTTCACATCACCCGCAGATGTCATCGTGCGCATCCCGGTGATCCAGTTAAGATCCTGCCCGTTTGCATCAAATGGGCTCCAGCGATATTGACCAAGTGAAACCACATCAGGATCAATATTCGGAGCAGACTTCCAATAAGGAACATCAATCTTTTTATATCGGTAAGAATGCTTGACCGATGGTCGAATTCGATAACACCAGGTGCGCTCATTTTGATGGCTAGGTGCTGTGAAAGCTGTGCCAGATAATTGCTCTGCATAAAGCCCATATTCGCATTTTTGCGGGCTGTTCATGCCTTGCGGCAAAGCCCCCGGTAATGCTTCGGTTTCAAAGTCATTTCCAAAACCCGGCATATATCCAGGCGTTGTTCCATTTGTAATAAGCTGCTGAACAATATTTCGTGGTTGGCTCATGTAAATGTGTCCTTTCGAACTGATAAGATATTACTAAGCTCGGTAAGCTGGTAAAGGCGCGCGATCTTGAAGAGATATCATTCGTCGTAACATCGTCTCTGTCAAAGCATTTTGGATGTCTTTCACATCCTCATTGTCGTATAAATTATATAATTCTTCAGGATCGCGCTCAAGGTCATAGAGCTCGTTCCAGTCTTCACCTTCACGCAATGACATTCGGTATCTATCCGTCACGATCGTGCGGATACGTTGCGGCCTTTCAAACCCGATCATCTTGCGCTGACTGTCTTCTTCAACAATCACAGCGTCCGGTGCATTACTGGATAATAAGTCCCGGCCCTGAATGCCATTATAGGGCTGAATGCCAGCGCGTGCCAATATCGTCGAAGAAATGTCGATACTTGAAGCAAGTTCGTGCCTAGTTTCATCTGACGTATTTGTTGTCGGGTCATGCCAGATAAACGGCACACGAATTGTACCTTGATAATGCAGCAATAATTTGAGCATCAAGCCATGATCTCCCATGTAATCCCCATGGTCAGTGGTAAATACCACTACAGTATTATCGGCAACGCCTGAAGCTTCAAGCTGCTTTAAAACCCGCCCGATTGCGTCGTCAATCATGGTGATTGAACCATAGGTTAACGCGATCAATTCACGCGCTTCGCTCTCAGTTACTGTGAACGGATTTTGGTTATCTCGCGGATCAAGACCTTTCTCCATCGCTTCACGCATTTTGCGAATGGGCGGCAAATCACCTTTGCCAAATGAAGCAGGCAACGGGATCTCATTAGGATCATACATATCCCAATATTTCCCCGGTGGCGTGAAGGGATGATGAGGGTCAGGGAATGACATTTGCAAAAAGAATGGCTCATCTTGATCGGCGCAATTTGCTATCCACTCCTGAGATCGATCTGCAATCCAGTTTGTTGAATAAAGCTCTTCCGGCACCGCAGTTCTCCACGCTTGTGGCGCATTGATCCGATTGTCTGGTAAGGCATTTTCGCGACCAACTAAGTTATCAAAATTCGGCTCTTGTTCACGCGCCCAAAGCAGATAATCACCCGATGCCGCATCACCATGATCGGCTGCAATTTCAACATGATCAAAGCCATAAAAATCGCCGTCCAAACGTTTTGAAAGTGGCTTATCCCATTTCGGAACAACTTCTAAATCGTAGTCTTCAGTATGACGGTTTTGCTTATAAGCATCTCGCAATTTTTCAGATGGCGTATGCAATTTTTCATCGGGCTGATATTTGTTTGTTGCAGGAAG
>JAHDEP010000174.1:0-3270 GCA_020628775.1 Rhizobiaceae bacterium
AAAGCACGAACACAATAAAGTGCTGCATAAAGCTTGCAGGCGCGACCATGCCAACACCAAGAACAAGCAGGCCACCTGCGAGCAACAAACTAACTTGCTGTTTAGTTGCTTTCTTAAAGGCGGCAGCTTCTTCTGCGGCCAATTCCTCAGGGGTTTTCTCCGGTTCCTTCGGTTTTGCAGCAGCAATGGCTGCAATCTTTGGCTTCGGAGGTGGGAAAGTAATCTCTTTCTTATGCGCAACAGTTGCACCGCGGATCACATCATCTTCCATATCGTGAACGATGACACCATCTTTTTCCGGTGTAAGATCAGACATCATATGACGGATATTAGTGGCGTAAAGCGTTGACGATTGCGCAGCCATACGGCTTGGGAAATCAGTATAACCAATAATGGTCACACCGTTTTCTGTTTCAATTTTCTCGTCCTTGACAGTTAGATCACAGTTACCACCGCGCTCTGCTGCCAAATCGACAACAACAGAACCAGGCTTCATGGCTTCCACCATGTCTTTCAGCCACAATTTTGGTGCATCACGACCTGGGATCAGCGCTGTTGTAATCACGATATCAACATCAGGCGCTTGCTCACGGAACAGCGCTAATTGTTTTTCGCGGAATTCCGGAGAAGAAGGTGCTGCGTAACCACCAGTGCCAGCACCATCCTGATTGTCATCAAAATCAAGGAACAGGAATTCTGCACCCATGGATTCAATTTGTTCAGCTACTTCGGGGCGCACATCAAATGCGCGCACAATCGCGCCCATGCTTTGTGCTGCACCAATTGCCGCAAGACCTGCAACACCTGCGCCGACAACCATGATTTTTGCCGGTGGAACTTTACCAGCCGCTGTAATTTGACCGGTGAAGAAACGGCCAAAATTGTTGCTCGCTTCAACAACTGCGCGATAACCGGCAATATTTGCCATGGATGACAAAGCATCCATTTTCTGCGCGCGTGAAATACGTGGCACCATGTCCATGGCGATGAGTGAGCTACCAGCGTCAGCTGCAGCTTTCATTAGATTTTCGTTATCTGTTGGATAAACAAAACTAATGATTGTTTGGCCATCGCGCATTTTTTTAGATTCAGCTGCGCTCGGAGGGCGGACTTTAGCAACAACGTCTGCTTTGTCCCATAAATCTTTTGCTGTTTTAACGACGGTTGCACCCGCCTCTTTATAGTCAGCATCAGCAAAGCGCGCCGCAGCACCTGCTCCACTTTGTATTATACAATCATAGCCAAGTTTTTGTAATTCTTTGACGGATTGCGGTGTCATCGCGACGCGATTTTCATCCTTCGCCGATTCCTTCGGCGTTCCAATTATGGTCATGTCTTTTCCTATCAATCCAAGGCTTCTCTTCTCACCCTGGAAAATTGTTTTGGATTGGCACCCAGCAAGTCACTGATTTAAAGTGATAGGAATGCATACAGAAACTAAACACCAATGCAAATAGGCTGCACAGATTCTAATCGTTTTAAATTGAATTAACTTGTTATTTTTTGAATAAATGTCCCGCATCGCGGGCAGCAAAGCCATGCAACCAGCCTGTTTATTAAGTCTATCATTTCAAGATATTGAATGTTGACCTAGCCCACTTCCAACAATGGCTCCTACTTATGTTGATCGCGGAACATTAAGCGGGTCAGCGAGATTTATGCGCACGCCATCTCTATGCGTTGGTTCGCTGAGCGTTACATTGTCACCAGCATTCTCAAATAGCTTGGTTAAGCTATCCTCATCATGATCCCAAATATGTCCACCGTGAACTTCATCTTCACGCTTCTTGTCAATCATCGAAATCGGGTAAGTGAAGTGCAATGTATATTCATCATCACCACGCGCTTTCATCAACCATTCAAAAGTTTGCCGCTCGGGATTTCCATGCTCACCATCACCGCAGAAAATATAATGGTCGGCGGTCACACGTTTAAAGAAATCTGGCGTGACGTTTCTATCGCTACCATGATGCTGCATTTTCAACACATCAACATGCATTGTCCCACCGACCGGAAGATGACCAGACACTTCCAACCCGTCGATGATCTTACTTCCTAAAGCGTCGCCGGTTAGTAAGATTGTTTTTCCATTTCGCTCGAGTAAGACAACAAGACTTGAAAGATTGGTCACGCTGCTATCCTGGGACAATCCAGCGACAACCGCTTCCCGTTCATTCCGACCAAGCCCCTTGTCTTTTAGGTATTTGTCATACTTCTTTTGAAGCTTTTCGATTTCCTTTTCTTGAGGGCCGATAATTGTAAATGTGACATCATCGCTAAATGGCTTTTTCTGATCATCATCAGTGCCGCGCTGCATGATTAATGCATCATTTCCGAAAGGATGATTAACCCGCCAGTTGAAAAAGTTTGCATATCCCCAAAGCTTATATCCCTGCCCGATGCTTGCAAGAACGGCCTCAGCATCGTGATCAAGACGCGGATCTGACCAGTTAACAGTGTCAACACTTGCAGTGACGCCTGCACCATCGCGAACGCCTTCAAGTGTGCCTTGAGTATTTCCGATAATATCATCGAATGAATTGTTCCACAGATTATCGATCGTCAACAGAACAGGTTCATGATTTTCAGTCTGGTTTTTAAGCTCTTTTCCTAAATCCAAAATGCCTTTGATATGATCGTCATCTAAATGACTAACCATCATGAAATCGACAAGTAAAGGATCATCATCTGAAAGCCCTTTGTCTTTTCGAATATCTTTAATGCGCGGCTTCAATGAGTTTTTGTAGACCCTTGATGGTCCACCATCGATGATCGCTACTTTATAATCATCGGATGGCCCTTCATATATAATCAGGCTGTCACCCTTGCGGGCAGGTATTGCTTCAATTGTGAAATAATCTTGCGGCATATCTTATTCCCCTATGTTGCATAATATTGTTTTGATCTGGCTATTTTGATCGGGCTATATTGATTGAAGCGCACGTAACGCATCCACCAAGCCATGGCCCTGATAGTTTGGTTCTCGCCCCAAATCGGTGGCTGAGTTGCACAAAATTTGTTTGACCCGCGCGGGATCACCGATGAATTCTGAAAATCTTGCAAGCATCATTGCAGCAACACCACTGACATAGGGTGCGGCCATGCTCGTGCCCTCAAGTGTTTCAAATTCACCATCACAAATGGGCGCGTAAATTTTTTCACCAGGTGCAACGAGATCAGGTTTTAATCGACCGTCACCTGTCGGACCGCGAGACGAAAAATAGCTCACCCCATAAGTATGTGGTTGCCGCCGGTGTGTTGAACCTACGG
>JAHDEP010000174.1:3370-5987 GCA_020628775.1 Rhizobiaceae bacterium
TAATTGGTGACATCGTGAGGAATAGATAGACTTATATTTGCACCTTGGATGAGTGTTTTACCGCTGCTCTCATTGATATGCCGAATTAAGCGCTGGGCTGCGACTACTGCGTATTCTGTAATTTCAGCCGCACTACCCACCACATTAAAATCATAGATATTTATGTCGGGGCATACACCAGATTGATATTCCTTCACGCCCTTTTCTTTTTCAATCCAACAACCACCCAAAATGCCGGCAACATGCGTGCCGTGATCAAGATCGGGTTTTTTATCGTGAGAGACACGTAATAATATTCGGGCTAGATCCCAGTTTAACGGACGCCCCTGACGTAAATCACCTTTAAGCCAAAGATACGCATTTTGGTCGGTTCGCAATCGATGCTCTCTACCTGATTGGGATGTCACATCTTGTGTTCCAACATCTCGACCATTTGCTCTTAGTTTTTGGATAAGCATTAAATCTGCAGCACTATCGCGCGCTAGTATATCTCTGTTACGCAAATCTTGAACGAGCGTCATATCGTATTTTTCTTTAATGCGCGTATCACCCTCTTCTGCTGGCTCGTCAAATGCACCATTATCAAATGCACTTTCACGCGCTTGCGCTAAGAAATCAGCTTTTTGCGTCACATTCATTTTACGAAAAGCGGGATGGCGCGCATCTATGCCTGAATCGATTATCGCCCAATTGATTTTATCAGTGGAGACTTCAAACACCCGTTCGGCTGCATCTGCCTTTATTGTTTTGATCGCATCCGTTGAACTCATGCGCGCTTTTCGATCAAGACTAACCAAGAAATAATGCCTGGTACTAAACACCTCAGTTTCCAACTGCTGGTAATAAGTGGAAACAGGTTGATCGCTAAGTTTTAGAAATCCAATGTGGAGCGTTTTGATCAGCCCTGTGGCAACTTCTTCAGGGTCGATCTGATCATAAGAGTGAAACGGGATTAAGGCGCGATCATTTCCTTCATCCGTTGCCTCTTCCAAAGCTTTAAATCCGATAATACCGATAAGTATGAGCAATCGGATGGCGTTATCAGGAATAACGATTGTATTTTTTTTGTCGTCATTATCGCTGGATGTTCGACCGATCTCGACACTTTGCGAAAGATCGTGCAGTTTGCCCATCGAACCGTCAGCTGTTTCTTTTAAAAGCGAAACCTTTTGCGCAATAATTTTGCCCAATTGCTTTTCTGATTTGTATTTAAAGAAGGCTTGCAGACCAGAGCGCGACCACCAACTTGTCAGCGGCAGGATAATATTGACGATCTCATCAAAGTGTAATTTGGCAGAGACAAGCCCGGGCATATCTGAAATAGCGCGGCCGTGACGGTTTTTATTTCGAATAGACTTTAGTTTTTCAAACTTCTTCACACGGGCATGCAATTCATCGGCAAGATGATGCGCCTGCTTACCGCGCATTGGCACAAGCAAACATGGTGTTTGTTGTTCAGGATTTTCTGCAAGTCTTGTCCAAACTTCGGGTAAAACTTGCGTATCCTGTGTGAACCTTTGACCAGAAGATGATGCATATAAAATCTGGAGAATGAATTCACTATCTATTCGAAACCTCGCCATTCCTCACCCCATTCTCATAACGATTATGAAACCTTAGGTCGCGCTTGATATCAAGTCAAATATCAAAGTTGCAATTTTACTTGCATATATAATGACGTTTTCCTACACTATTGTGAAAGCAATAAAGAAAAGAAGTCAGGTATTTTTCTCAAATGAAACAAAGCTGGTTGGAAATCTTACTGCAACAATAGTTGTTAAATTCGCAATTTATACTCGCAGCAAAGCCCAATTATTCCAGTCCATGTTGCCTATTTTTTGTCACACCTGAAATTGCACGCCATACTGCACAAAAAGCGAGCACCTATACAAAAACATCACGTTTTTTGACAAACCACCTAATTAAATGACAAAATAGTATAATTTATAGCAATAAAAATATTAGACGAGCGGCTACTTTTTAACCGATGATTTCAACAAGACGCATGGAGCGTCTGTTTCCAGGGAGGAATTTATGAAAATACTTAGGAAAGGTGCAATCGCGCTTGCACTGTGCACATCAACAGCACTTACAGCTTCTGCTGCAGAGTTAACAATTGCGATCGTTAACAACGGTCACATGATTAACATGCAGAAAGTTGCTGAAAAATACACTGAAGAAACTGGCGTTAAGCTAAACTGGGTTTCTTTGGAAGAAGGCGTACTGCGCGAGCAAGTAACGTCAGACACTGCAACAGGTGGTGGCCAATACGACATCATCAACATCGGCATGCAAGAAGCTCCAATCTGGGGTGAAGCTGGTTGGATCGAAGCACTTGAGTTCAGTGCAGATTACGACATCGATGACATGTTGCCAGCTATGCGCAACGGTTTGTCACACAATGGCACACTATATGCTGCACCGTTCTACGGTGAATCATCAATGGTTATGTATCGTAAAGATCTAGCCGATGCAGCTGGTGTTTCTGTTGCTGACAACGATTCATGGGATAACATCAAAAAAGCTGCGGCTGCGATGCATAACCCAGATGCCGGTGTTTATGGTGCATGTTTGCGCGGTAAGCCAGGCTGGGGTGATAACATGGCGTTTATCACAA
>JAHDEP010000175.1 GCA_020628775.1 Rhizobiaceae bacterium
GAGATTTGCGGTGTTTGGCCGATTAAAATTCGGTCCAAACCTGATAGATCTGAAAGCCGCGCTTTAAGGCGTGCTTCATTTTGTGTGAGCTGGTTCATCCGCGCCGCATTTTCCAGTAATCTGATCAAACGTCGGGGATCGAAAGGCTTTTCCAAAAAGCTGTAAGCGCCGGATTGGATTGCTTCTACCGCCATCTGAATATCACCATGGGCGGACATTAGAACCAGCGGAATATGAGAAAACGGATTAGGGGCCGATTTTAGATTTTGTAGCAGCTCAACACCGGTCATTCCTGGCATGCGCACATCGGATAAAATCACATCAAATGTGCTGTTTTCCAATTGTGCGATAACCTGTTCGGCACGCGAAAGGGTTTGCACTTCAAAATGAGCGCTTTCCAAGAGATGTTTAAGCGAATCTCGCATTTCGCGGTCATCATCAATGACAAGAATTTTAGTTTGGTTCGTCATGGTCTGCCTTGTCAAAGTCCTGCTTATGTAAAAGTGGCAATGATATGATAAATTCCGCACCGCCATTTTTAAGATTTTGTGCTGAGATGACGCCGTTATGCTCACGGATGATCTCTGTTGCTATTGATAATCCCAGCCCCATGCCATCGCCCGATGCGCGTGTTGTATGGAAAGGTTCCTGCAATTTTGCAATGTCCCGATCACCAAATCCGCTGCCGTTATCTCGAACTAATATGTCGACAATTTTGTTATGGGTCTGCAGGGAAATTTCAAGCTTCTTTTCCGAACGATCTTCCATCGCAGTAATGCTGTTTGTCAAAAGGTTGACGATAACCTGCTCTAATCGCAAACGGTTGCCAAAGGTATATATGGGCTTGTTCTGCGTGTTAAACGACGCCTCAACACCCGCTGAACTTAACGTGTGATCAACCAGATCTAGCGCACCTTTTATAACTTCTTGCAAATCAATGTTTTGCGCTTTGTCTTCTTGTTGTTGGGTGGAAATAGGGCGCGTGAAAAACCGCAGCTGCTTAGTAATATTATCCATCCGGTCAATGACGCGAGTGAACTTTTCCAGCGTGTGCCCTGGCTTTAATTCCCCGCTAATTTCAGCGGCGGTTAAGTGATTGCGCAGCGCGGAAATCGGTTGCCCCAATTCATGCGTAACAGAAGCTGATAACTGCCCCAGTGCTGCCAATTTGCTGGTGCGTGATAATTGTTCCTGAGCGGATTTTAACTCATGGTTTGTCTTAAGGAGTTGCGCTCGATCGGATTGTGAAATTGATAATGCGCTGCGAATGCGTGCTGAGCGCATAAATGTTGCGAAAACCAAAAACACGGCAAGAACACTGCCAAAAATCACGGTTGTAAGCGCTGCGCGCTCATAAATCCGAGTTTCATTTAACAGATAATGCACCGTCCAATCCAAACGATTGATCGGCTCGTTTGCATAAACAAAATTTGCCCCATCAAGTGTCGCGATATCATCATCTTTTGATGCCCAATCAAGACTGACCAGCTCTTTTCCGATAAATTGTCTATTGATCGCAATCGCGGCAATCTCATCTGCAGATAATGGCTGCAAAGTTCGATAGAGCCATGATGGAGTGGAGGATAGAACAACAATACCATCGCCATTGGACACAAAGACGTTTTCTCCACCTTGTTCCCAAAGAGATTGTAATTCGCTCATATCGATCTTAATGGCGATAACACCAATGATCTTTTCGTTCTCAAATACCGGCTCTGAAACGAAATAGCCGGGCCGACCGGTGGTTGCACCCACACCAAAAAACTCACCACGATTGCCGCTTAATGCATTTTGGAAATACGGGCGAAAGGCATAGTTTTGCCCCATAAAACTTTGCGGCAAGTTATAATTCGAAGAGGCGATTACGCTGCCACTTAAATTCATCAAATAGATGGCTTCAAGGTTGGAAACACTCGCAAATTCAGCCAGTCTGATATTAAGTTCTGATGGGATATCACCATCTTTGGCTGATGATACGCCTGAGACCACAAGAGGATCTTTTGAAAGTACAAAAGGCAAATATTGGAAACGCTCGAGGGTATCGTTTAATGACCTTGTGTAAAGCGATAGTCTGTTAGCAGCTTCAGTTGTTTCCTCAGATCGGAAATACGACGTCGCTGCAAAGAACAAAGAGACAATCATTGCAATTGTAACAACAACCAAAATAGCAGTAACGCGTTTGCGCTGTGGGCGCGCTAGGTCAATCGCGTCCTGATCTGGCAAGGTAGGGTCAGCTTCCTCGCTTTTTATATTTGGTTTTTGAATGTTCAATCTTTTTGCTATCCAAACCTTTGTTGATGGGATGATAATCAACATAGAACGAGTTGTCTTGTAAAGGTTGGAGCTAAATCAAAGTCCGGATAAAAAAAATCCCTCTGCGGAATTCCGCAAAGGGATTTTGTTGTGAAATCTCTGTAAAGCCTAGCTTACGCTGACACCAGCTCTCAATCCACCCCAGTGGCGACCGTTGACGAAGATAGGGGCTGATAAATCTTTCATCATGACGAAATTCCCGCCACCCATATCGCGTCGATAAGTCTGCATGACAAATGGATTGGTGTTTTGTCCGGCTGCTAAACCCGTCCGATCATTAAAGATCCGGCGGTTACGACAATTGCCAGCATTCCAGGTTGGATCATCACTTTGTGGCTGCGAATAGATCAAATTATGCGTTGGTAGATATCCGTTGCGGTCGACGGCTGCACAAAACGCTACACGTTCATGTTTGTTTTTAAAGGCTTCTTGCAGCTGCACCAAGTTTGCGTCGGTAAACTCGGTAAAGCGTGTCATAACCTGTTGAGGGTTAGTGCCACCGATCGCCACATATTGCTCATCGAACAGATCTTCCATCGTTAAGCGACCCGAAGAAACGGCTTGCTCAAAGATCTTTGCAACTTCATTTGCATTCTCGATACAGTCGCGAATAATTGGCGTATCTTCCGTTTCAATGCCGCTTTCTTCAAGTAGAAGCACCATGTCTTCGGTAAAGGACACCAGATCATCAAATTTGCCAGAGGTTGCTTTAAGCTGATTAAAGTTCTCGTTTGAAGACTTATCAATCACGCGTAGATCATTCAGAACACGCACACATGCTTCATTATTTGCCGCTAGTGGGTCAGCCATATTTGAAACGGATGTAACCAGATTATCAACTTCTTCGCCAAACTCACGGAATTTACGGAATTCCTCGTTGGTGCTTTCGGCGCGACCAAGGGCTTCAGTTGCAACGTCATAGCTTTTTTGGCTGTGATCGAGCAAACGACCAATGGTTTTTTCCAAATGGCCAAGGCGTTTAATAATATTTGCAGACACTGCTGCAGTCTCATCAGAAAGTTCACTCACCGATTCAGCGACAACGCCAAATCCTTTACCCGCGCTACCCGCATGGGCTGCCATCACACCAGCGTTGATTGCCAGCATTCGTGTTTGTGTTGAAATTTTCTGGATGGACTCTGAATAGCTATGAACTTGCGAAAGTTCGGATTTTATATCGCCAAATGCTTCAATTGTTTGCGTTGTTGAAGCTGACATACGTTGAATATCTTCAGAAGCAACAGTGAAAATGTGCTCGATAGCATTTGTCGCGGTGGCTAATCCCTCGTGAACGTGACTTGCGCGTTCAATTGTTTCGTTTGCAACAGAGCTGATGGTTTGGTTACGTCCTTCAAGTGCTTCAACAGAATCCAACAATAGGGTGAGGGACGCGACTTGTTCTGTGAGTTTGCCCGTCACATCGCCAACTGTGCCAGATGTATCTGCAATGTTGACCGCTAATGTCGTAATGCGCTTGGAAATATGCGCAAAAGCCGAAGACAGGGTTTCTAACTGCTCGGCTTGATCCGTGTCATTTTGGTGCTGGTCAGACATCTCATCAAATGACTGTGTCTCTTCTATGAATTCTTCTTTCAGCGCGTGCATCTACGTTACTCGATCATCGTTATTGGTTGGTCGGCCGCAATTATCAGTTGTCTGAACATGCTAATTCTTGCCTAAATGTAAAAAAATATCGTGAACAAGATGTTAAAAATTGTCCTTAGTTACTGTAATTCATTAGTAATTAGAAATAATTCTAGATAATTTACAGTATTGCGAAATGGCTTTCTAATGTAACCCTCAAATTACCGAATTGGGGTGGCCTTGACATTAAGCTTTTCCGTTACTATTTGACGCTTAAGGTCACTGACACCTGCCGTTCGCTGGTTTTTCCATGGTGAAGTTCAGTAGTTTATGACAACCGACTTTCGTTTTTAAAACGCGGGGTCCGTTGGCAATGCGAACCCCAACTACTTAAAGTCCGCTTTAAATTATGAAAGACGTTATTATGCATATTCAGCATTTATCTATTGACGAGTTGAAAACTCAAGCAAAAGCATTGCGGCAATCTATGGCTCAAGATGGTCATGTGATGTCCCACAGTAAGTCACTGGAAGTTTTGGCCAAACAGCTGGGCTACAGAGACTGGAACACGTTGTCTGCAATTGTTGGCAATAACCGCGCATTTGCTTATGCACTTGGTGAAGCGGTTCGTGGAACCTATCTTGGTCAGTCATTTGAAGGCGAAATTATTGGGTTGCGTAAAGTCCCCAATAAACAACGATTTGGTATTACCATCAAATTCGATGTCCCGGTGGATGTCGTGAAATTTGAAGGCATGAGCAATTTCCGCTCACGTATCAACATCGTCGTTAATCAAAATGGCATCAGTGATGATAAAACATCTGATGGACAACCACATTTGAAATTGGCGGCGTAGTCAATTTGAAAACAACGCATCCTCGCAAAGGTGAGGGTGCGTTTAAGAAATCAGATAATCGTTCTGATCTGTTTGATCGTTTTCGTCGAGCGAATTTAAAAACTCACTTTTTTCATCAGACGTCATGCGCACTTGGCCATTGGCCAGTTGCTTTAATGCCCGCTGGTATAAGATATGTTCGGTTTTTAAAACCCGCGCTGCTAATGCATCCGAAGTGTCATCAGGCATAATCGGAACCACAGCTTGCGCGATAATTGGTCCCTCATCCATTCCTTCAGTTACAAAATGCACCGTGCAGCCATGCACTTTGCATCCTGCGGCAATTGCTCTGTCATGGGTGTGAAGCCCAGGAAATAGCGGTAGAAGTGAGGGATGAATATTGATCAGCTTCCCCGACCACTTTTTGATGAAGTCGCCGGATAAAATACGCATGTAACCTGCAAGACAGATGAAATCGAGATCCGCTTCATCAAGTGCTTTGAGTATTGCAGCTTCATGATCGGCTTTTGAAGAATAGTCTTTGCGTGGGAAGGCCAGCGCATCGATACCCATTTCGCGGGCCGTGTCTAAACCTTTGACATCCGGCTTATCTGAAACAACGAGGCAAACTTGCGCTGGGTAATCATCGTTCTGGCACGCCTGCGCCAACACTTTCATATTGGAACCTGTGCCTGAAATGAGCACACCAATGCGCTTTTTACCAGGTTGTTCGTTCACGCTCATATAGAAAGTTGTCCTTTATAAACAACGCCTTCATTATCTTCGCGCGCAATCACCCGCCCCAAATTTATAACACTTTCACCGGCTTCAGTTAGCGCATTTGTCACAGCCTCAGCATTTTCAGCATCCGTTGCAACGATCATTCCAACGCCGCAGTTAAATGTGCGTAACATCTCGTTTGGTGCAACGCCGCCTGTTTTCGACAGCCAGGAGAATACTTCTGGAACTGTGATCGCAGAGAGATCAACTTCGGCAGCTAAATTATCTGGCAAAACGCGCGGGATGTTTTCAGGAAATCCACCACCTGTAATATGCGCCATCGCTTTAACGGCATCCGTTGTTTTGATCGCGTGCAATAAAGACTTAACGTAGATACGTGTTGGTTCCAGCAAGTTTTGTCCAAGTGTCTTCCCGCTTGAAGCGCTGCTAAACGGTGCAGGATCGTTATAAGACAATCCGCTGAGTTCAACGATCTTGCGCACCAATGAAAA
>JAHDEP010000176.1 GCA_020628775.1 Rhizobiaceae bacterium
CCACAGGAAAAAGCAATGTCCCGTTTCACCATGGGATGTCAATAGCATGTTTATGCGAAAAAGCACATAGTTTCCTGTGAACGTCGAATCTGATTATATTAGGCTTCAAATTCGCCCGAAGCGTGACGTATGAAACGTGATGCAAGAAACGAAACTTTAAAGGTATATAATGAGCATTTTGGATGAAACCAGTAATTTGCGGGAAATAATCGTCGGAAATGATGAAGAAGCGCGAAAGATTGCGCTCAAACACCGCGCCGCTAAAGAAGGTCAATCAGATGCTGGCGGGTTTGTGTGGTTGGGCGGATACCGCTCAGACATGGATGGGTCAAAAGCAATTGCATTAGATGAACATGCCGGCAAATTGGGATTGGCATGCACCCGCCATGATTATTCAGGGCACGGGGTTTCAGGCGGTGCATTTATTGATGGCACCATTTCCAGATGGCTAGAGGAAAGCCTTGCAGTATTTAGAAGCTATACAAAAGGTCCGCAAATTTTGGTGGGTTCTTCCATGGGCGGATGGATTGCACTTCGAATGGTACAGGAGCTTACAAAAAGTGATGAGCTTGATCGGGTGAAAGCTCTATTATTATTAGCTCCGGCTCCAGATTTTACCAAAGAGCTTTATGAGCCCAAACTAACCGAAGAACAAAAATCTGATTTGCAAAGCCAGGGATATTTTGAGGTGCCAACGCCTTATGGCCCTGATCCAAATGTATTTACCAAAAATCTGTTTGATGATGGGGCGCAAAACCTTGTTCTTGAAGGTAAATTAGAGCTCGGGGTGCCAGTTCATATCATTCAAGGCATGGCTGACCCGGATGTACCTTGGCAACATGCTATGCGCTTGGTTGAACACCTGCCAAGTGAAGATGTTGTTATCACCCTCGTTAAAGATGGGGATCACCGCTTATCTCGTGAGCAAGATATTGAAAAAATTCTAGATTCTGTCGACGGGCTTTTGGGCTAGATCACAATCTTAACCATGATTAACAATTTGGTAACCATGTAATTGACTCTTCCTAGCTAACATCGTTTACTCTTTATTAACTTTTAAGGGGCCGAAGGGACGATGACATGCTGCGTAAGAGCGGTGCTTATATTGTAATTTGCGTATCAGCTCTCATGGGCTGGACAAGCACTATTGCTGTGGCTGAACATGCCGGAGCTTCCATGATAACGGGTTCCATCACATCACAACCGATTGGGCATTATGAATTCTGCAAACAGTTTTCAGATGAGTGTTCTGTGCGTTCAAAGCGCAAGAATGCGCCGCGTGTCACATCATATGGTTGGGATGTTGTACAAAAGATCAACAGCACGGTGAATAACAATGTTGCGCCGCTGACTGATTGGGAATTGCATGGCCGCGAAGAAGTTTGGTCCTATCCTGGGATTGCTGGCGATTGTGAAGATTATGTGCTTCTAAAACGCCAGATGCTTATCGAACAAGGTTTCTCACCGTCGGATTTATTGATCACCGTCGTCCGCAAACCAGATGGGGAAGGTCATGCTGTTTTGACCCTAAGAACATCTAAAGGCGATTACGTGCTTGATAATTTGTCGAGCAAGGTCAAGCTTTGGACGGACACGCCATATAAGTATCTCAAACGTCAAGCTTCGTTTCACACAGGACGTTGGGTCAATATCGAAAATGGCAATCCAATTGTCGTGGGTTCGCTGAGATAATTTTTCTCTTTTGGCTATCACGCCACCCTAATTCCTGTAATTGACAATATTTATGGGCAATCTACCTTTGGTTTTTTAAACCCAGAGGAGGAATGATCATGCCTTATATGTCACAAAAATTATTGGCAGCGACAGCATCCATAATTATCTCAATGTCGATCAATGCGCATGCGCAACAGGCCGCAGATGCCGTCGCGCCTGAGATCGCAAGCGCTTATGATGCGAAAAGTCAGGGATTGGTCGTTAAATCAAAAAACTGGATGATTTCTGCTGCAAATCCGCTGGCAGTTCAAGCGGGTGCTAAAATCCTTGCAGCTGGTGGCAGCGCTGCAGACGCCATGGTCGCGACACAAACCGTCTTGGGTTTGGTTGAGCCACAAAGTTCCGGACTTGGCGGTGGCGCCTTTCTCGTTTGGTATGATGCTGCATCTGGAAAGCTGACCACAATTGATGGACGCGAAACCGCGCCGATGAATGTCACACCAAAACTCTTTCAAGATGAAAATGGTGAACCATTAAAGTTCTTTGATGCTGTAGTTGGCGGTCTATCTGTCGGCACACCAGGGACCCCAGCGTTAATGGCGAAAGCGCATGAATTATGGGGCAAGACCAATTGGGATGGACTATTTGCAGATGGTATTGCATTAGCGGATGAAGGTTTCATCGTCTCGCCAAGGTTAGCAACACTCGTCGCTAATGATGCAGAGCGGTTATCTCGTTTTAAACCAACAGCTGATTATTTCTTGCCGGGCGGCACACCGATTGCTGCTGGTGATACGTTAAAGAACGCAGCTTATGGGGAAACCTTAAGGCAAATTGCACTTGATGGTGTCGCAAGTTTTTATACCGGTGCAACGGCTGAAGGCATTGTCGATACCGTGCAAAATGCAGCGGGAAATCCGGGCGTTTTAGAAATGCAGGATCTAGCTGTATATCAGGTGAAACTGCGCGATGCGGTATGTGCACAATATCGCGAACATGATGTCTGCGGGATGGGGCCACCATCATCGGGTGCGCTAACAGTTGGGCAAATCCTGGGAATGCTCAACAATTATGATCTGGCTAACTTAGGCGTTGAAAACCCGGAAAGTTGGCGGTTAATCGGTGACGCATCGCGCTTAGCATTTGCAGATCGTGGCCGCTATATGGCCGATAGTGATTATGTGCCAATGCCAACCAAAGGCTTGGTTGATCCAGCTTATTTGGCTGAACGTGCTAAATTACTCGTCGGCCCGAACGCGTTGGAAAAAGCATCTTCAGGAACGCCAACATTTGACCATGCGATGATCTATGCCAATGATGAATCTATCGAACTCCCATCAACATCTCATATTTCAATTGTCGATGCGGATGGCAATGCGCTCTCCATGACAACAACGATTGAAAATGGTTTTGGTTCTCGGTTGATGGCGCCCGGTGGTTTTCTGTTAAACAACGAACTGACCGATTTTTCATTCCGCAGTCATCGTGATGGCGTGGCTATCGCCAACCGCGTTGAGCCGGGAAAACGTCCGCGTTCGTCTATGTCGCCAACGATCGTGTTAAAAGATGGAAAACCTGTTTTGGTTGTTGGTTCACCAGGTGGTAGCCGCATTATCGGATATGTTGCCAAAACCATTATCGGTTATATGGATTGGGGTTTAAACATCCAATCAGCGATTAACCTGCCGCATTTGGTCAATCGATTTGGCACATATGATGTGGAAGATGGCACAACGGCAATGACCTTTGAAGCACCGCTGCAGGCGTTTGGATTTAAAACCAATGCTCGTTCGCTCACATCTGGCATTCATGCAATCGCCATCACGTCAGATGGGCTTGAAGGTGGGGCAGATCCACGTCGCGAAGGCATAGCTATTGGTGAGTAAAGATCTGCCTTAGTGTTTGATCATGCGTTTCGCGCCCTTATCGACGAGGGCGTGTAGCAATACGGTAAATGCTGCAAGAACAAAAAGAGCAGCAAACATGAGATCGATCTTGGCGCGCCCATTAGCGAGCAACATAAGATAGCCCAAGCCTTTGGATGCGCCGACCCATTCACCGATGACAGCACCGATGGGTGCATAAACCGCAGCTAATCGTAAACCAGATCCCAATGATGGCAGCGCTGCTGGTATGCGCACATGCCACATTAAGCGATTGTTATTTGCCCCCATGACCTTGGCAAGATCTAGATAGGCTTTTGGCGTGCGGGTTAAACCGTCATAAAATGCTGAAGCAACGGGGAAATAGATAATCAAAACGGTCATGAAGATCTTCGACCAAATGCCATATCCCAACCAAAGTGTAAGAATTGGTGCAAGGGCAAAAACAGGAACTGCTTGCGAGAAAACCAAAATCGGGCGGATATAAATTCTCGCAAATGCCGACGTTGCTAAATTGATCGCAGTTGCCGCGCCGAGCATGGCACCCAAAACAAGACCGATTAAAACTTCGGCTATAGTTACAATCGCATTGTCAAAAATGATAACGCGGCTCTTCCACATGGTTTCTGCAACAAGCAGCGGACCGGGGAGAATAAATTTTGGCAAGGAAAATCCGGTGACAATCGCTTGCCAAACTAAAATTGCGAGAAGTGCGGAACCGAGTGCGTTTAATGTTTTGGTCATGGCGCATTTCCTCGCAATAGGCGATATAATCGTCCCTGGCAGGCAAGCGTTTCATCGTCATCATCTGCGCGCACGGGAGAGGTTTTTGGTGCCTCTACATGTTCCAGCCCCTGCGGTGTCATCACTTGAATGAAATGCCCAAGTCGTGCTGCTTCAAACGGATCATGGGTGACTAAAAGAACAGTGTGATTGCTTAATAGATCACCGGCTAATTCTTGCATCTCGCTGCGTGTTTTTGCATCCAATGCAGAAAACGGCTCATCCAACAATACAATAGAGCGATCTTCCATGAGTGTTCGCGCAAGTGATACGCGTTGTTGTTCACCTCCGGAAAGCTTTGTTGGCTTTTTGTTGATATGCGATGTAAGGCCAACCTTATCAATCACATCCAAGGCGCGCGTTTCATCGGATTTTTCCCCGCGCAATTTCGCACCTAGCATGACATTGTCGATAACACTCAGCCATGGGAATAATTCACCGCCCTGCGCCATATATGCAATGCGCGGTGCGATAGCTTTTTCGTCATCTGCGGTAATCTCACCGGTAAATTTTGCACCGGTATCAAGTCCGGCAATCAACCGCAATATCGTTGATTTGCCGACACCTGATGCACCCAATAAACAGGTAATTTTATTGGCCGGGATATGCAATTCGAGTTCATCAAACAAAACGCGATTTTCACCGTCACGTTCAATCTCGGCCGAACCTTTGAAATATATATCGGGTGCTTTGCTCATGGAAAATTATGGGTTTAAACCCATCTCCCAAAAGCTAACTTCAAGGCGGGTTGCAATATCAAACTGTTCTTTGACATTGTCCCAAAGCGGAAGCGTTTCAAAACCTTCACCCAAACGATTGATCACCGCATTGTCCAAAAGCTCTGCAACGCCTTTGCAAACATCTTGATATTCTTCACCTGCATAAGTGTCGATCCATTCAAGATAATTATCCGATGTTTTATCCTGTTTCAGGCGCAAACCGATCTCACCATAGCCGAACACACAAGGTGCAAGTGTTGCAAGAAGTGATATGAAATCGCCTGAATATCCGGCCTCTAAAACATAGCGTGTATATGCAAGATTTTCAGATGCTTCGACGGTTTCTAAAAGCTCTTTTTCTGAAATACCAAGCTTAGCGCATGTCTCGACGTGAAACTGCATTTCACCATTTACAAGACCATTTACTGTCGCCGAACAGGCTTTCATTTCATCAAGACTTCCCGCTTTTGCGACGGCAAATGCCCAAGCGCGTGAGAAATGAATGAGAAACACATAATCTTGCTTCAGATAATGCAAAAATGCTTCGTGTGGCAGAGTTCCATCTCGCATGCCTTCCACAAAGGCATGCCTTGTATAGGCATGCCAATGTTCAGAAGATGTGCGAAGTGATGCAAAAACGCGGCCGTAATTAACATCAGTGCTCATGTGATCACCTATTCAGATACGTCGATTGCGATTTTTGAAACTGGATTAATGCCAGGGATCAATCCTTTTTCGTTCAAGAATGCTTCAAACTTTGAGTAGCGACCAGCATCAAAAGCAAATGGACGAAGCGCAAAACGTGGCAATGTATCAACCCAAGCTTTGGCGTTTAGCTCGTCCTGCAATTCAGCTGAAGTCCCAGAGAAAATTTCCCATGA
>JAHDEP010000177.1:0-1367 GCA_020628775.1 Rhizobiaceae bacterium
AAGCTAACCTTCCGTATGGTTGATATTACTATGCCGGTGGAAGAAGCGATCAATGGTCGCCCACCTGCAACATCGGAAGTATTGCCTGGTGTTGAGGGCGGTGATGCGCCATTTTATCTTATTCAGCGCAGTGTATTGGTATCTGGTGAAAACTTGGTCGATGCACAAGCCGGTTTTTCTCAGCAAACCAATGAACCGATTGTAACCTTTAGATTTGATACAAAAGGTGCGCAGCGTTTTGGTGCCGCTACACAAGCCAATGTCGGTCTACCATTTGCGATCGTACTTGATGATCAGGTGATTTCAGCACCGCGAATTAATGAACCTATTTTGGGTGGTTCAGGTCAGATTTCTGGTAACTTTTCAGTTCAAGAAGCTAATGACCTTGCAATTCTTTTGCGTGCGGGTGCGTTGCCAGCTGAATTGACCATTATTGAAGAACGTACCGTTGGTCCAAGCTTGGGTGCTGACTCTATCGCTGCAGGTAAAATCGCTGGGATCATCGGTGGTATTTTGGTCATCGGGTTTATGATTTTGGCCTATGGCATGTTGGGTGTTGTTGCAAATATTGCGCTAATTGCCAACGTGACCATGTTGATGGCGATCCTGACACTGTTTGGCGCAACGCTTACATTACCTGGTATTGCCGGTATCGTTTTAACCGTCGGTATGGCGGTGGACTCCAACGTTTTGATCTATGAACGTATTCGCGAAGAAGCGCGAGCAGGGCGCAATCTCATTCAAGCTATTGAAGCTGGTTTTGCCCGTGCTTTCACAACCATTTTGGATGCGAATATCACAACATTGATTGCCGCGGCGATTTTGTTCTTCGTTGGTACAGGTCCGGTGAAGGGGTTTGCCGTTACCTTGACAATCGGTATTATCACAACAGTGTTCTCAGCGTTTACGCTAACACGTTGGATGATGGCGTTCTGGTTTAAGCATAAACGTCCAAAAGCATTGCCAGATGGTTTGCTTGGCAAATTGCCGCGTGAGTTTAATCTTAAATTTATGAAGTTCCGCAACTGGGCGTTTTTATCGTCAGCTGCTGCTGCTATTGCTTCTGTTGGGTTGTTTGTCGTCGTTGATATGAATTACGGCATCGACTTTAAAGGTGGATCGATCATTGAGGTGAAGTCTCAAGATGGACCTGCTGATTTAGGTGATATTCGTGCGCGTATGTCTGAGCTTAATCTTGGCGATGTTCAAGTGCAGGAGTTTGGCTCACCTGAAGAAGTGCTGATCAGAGTACAAGCACAGGATGGCAGTGAAACAGCTGAACAAAATGTTGTTAAAGTGGTTCGCGCTGAACTCGGGGATGAATATGAATTCCGCCGCGTTGAAGTTGTTGGACCAACTGTGTCTGC
>JAHDEP010000177.1:1467-5917 GCA_020628775.1 Rhizobiaceae bacterium
GAAAACTTGCGGCGATACAAAAAGCGTCCGCTTGAAAGCCTTCTTGATTTGTCCGTTAATCAGATGCTGTCACGTACGATCTTAACATCTGTGACGACGCTTCTTGCATTGCTAGCGCTTTATCTATTCGGTGGTGAAGTTATTCAGTCCTTCACATTTGCAATGATCTTTGGTGTCATCGTCGGTACGTATTCTTCGACCTTTATCGCAGCACCAATTCTTATTCTCTTCAAGCTTCGTCCAGAAGACTTCCGTAAAGGTCTTGATGAGAAAAAAGAAAAGCGCGATGAAACTGAAGGCACAATGCCAATTAATTTTGACACCTAATGAGTGACGATAAAGCAAATATTCCAGATGCGGCTTTGCAAATGCGCGAAGCCCATTTCCCCGGAAGAGCCCCGATTGATGCCTATGGCAATGGTGGCTTTAGATTTGCAGATATGTCTCATGTTGGGTCGCTAATTTGCCTTCCATCTGGAATTTACGGTTGGAATGTTGACGAGAGCACTGAGCTTTCTGTCGATATGTTTTCAAAAGTGCTTGAGGAAGTTGCCGAATTAGAGGTGTTTCTGCTTGGAACCGGGCAGGACATTCGCATGATGCCGAAAGAACTGAAAGAAGCACTGCGTTCAAACCAGGTATCAAGCGATCCGATGAGCACGGGAGCTGCGGTGCGAACTTATAACGTGCTTTTGGCCGAATCGCGTGCGGTTGGTGCAGCCTTTATTGCGGTATAAGCCATGTCGATTGATGAAAATCTGATCGCCAACCATCTTCGTGAAAATGATCGTAGCAGATATCTCGCTAGTTTATTGATGGGCGATGATGTTCGGCTGCCGATCTCAGTTCTATATGCCTTTAACGCTGAGATTTCCCGTATTCGCGATTTAATTAAAGAGCCACTGCCTGGTGAGATCCGCTTGCAATGGTGGCGTGAAGTAACTGCAGAATCAGCGCGCAAAGATGAAGCTTCAGCCAATCCTCTTGCTTTGGCAGTTAATCAAACCATTGATAAATATGGTATTAATCGCACCAGCTTTGATGGCTATTGTCGCTCGCGGATCTTTGATCTTTATGACGATCCAATGCCTGATCGATTAACTTATGAGGGGTATTGCGGGGAAACGGCTTCCACTTTGTTGCAATGGAGCTGTCAGGTCATCGATGCAGATATTGCAAAATCAACCGCGGATGCATGTGGGCATTCAGGTGTTGCGCAGTCTGTTGCCGGGCATTTGGCGCTGTTGCCTCAACATATCGCGCGCGGGCAATTATATATCCCACTTGAATTTATCACGGCGCATGATCTTGATCGCGATCAGTTTTTATCTGGTGAGGATCGCGAAAAAACCGCTGATATTCTCAATCAATTCGTCGATTATGGCGAGGAACATCTTGCAAAGGCTCGGCAAGAAATTTCAAAGCTGCCGAACCACATGAGGCAGGCATTTTTGCCTTTAGCATCAACATCCAGATTGTTTAAAAGAACCCGTAAAGTGGCTGCTCAAGCGCTCAAAAATTCCGTCGCGCCTGTAAGTTGGTTAAACCAATGGGACTTGTGGCAAAGCAAAAGAAAAGGCATGATCTGATCAAAATCAAACGTTTTGAATTAGATTTGGGTTTGTCGCGTGGAAAATCTAGCAAATTACATTTTTATTGGATCGATCATTGCGATTTGTTTGGTTATTTTGCGAATTAATCGTCGGCGAGACGATGGATTAGTCCGGGATCCGGGGGAGGCATTGGTCGAATTTGGCAATGCTTACCCGAAAGAAGCTATTCGCGGTGCTTTAATGGATAAATCGGGCAAAACCACATTTATGCGGTTGGCCGATGGCAAAACGGGGCTGACGCAAGTTGTCGGAAATGCTTGGGTAGTGCGCATCATTGAGCCCAATGATGTCGAAGTCGACCTGACAGAAAGCGGTGATGGGCTTATCCTCAAATTTGAAGACGACAGCATGATTGGTGGTGAATATCAGTTTGCCTCACCAGAAGATGCTGCTGAAGTGTCTTTATGGATCTGCGGAAGCTTCGGCCTCAAAATGGCCGAAACTTTGGATGAGTTAAAATCAGAGGATTAGATTTTACTGGCTTCAAGCCATGCAGCGCAGTCCTTTAGGGCGCGCGCGCATAAGCCTTTCTTTTTCGCTATACGCTTTTCTTTCCGGCGCCATTTCTTTCCATCTGGAGGTTCTGGATATTCTTCATCCAAAAGTGGAGGGAATAGGCCCAAATTCACGTTCATTGGTTGGAATGAGCGTTTTTTCGGTTCATGATCCGTTACAATATGCCCACCTGTGATATGGTTTGATAATGCACCAAAGGCTGTTGTGATTGGTGGCAGTTCCGGTTCAATACCCAAGCGTTCCGCCGCGCAATAGCGACCCGTTAGCAATCCCATCGCAGCGCTTTCCACATAGCCTTCACAGCCGGTGATCTGGCCAGCGAATCGCAATCCACTTCGTGATTTAAGCTGCAAAGTTTGATCCAGCAATTCTGGAGAATTGAGGTAGGTATTGCGATGAAGTCCGCCAAGACGCGCGAATTCAGCATTTTCCAGACCAGGTATCTTTCTCAAGATGTCTGTTTGTGCGCCATATCTAAGCTTTGTTTGAAACCCAACCATATTATAGAGCGTGCCAAGCGCATTATCCTGACGCAATTGCACTACGGCATAGGCTTTAATGTCGGGTTGGTGCGCATTTGTCAGACCCATTGGCTTCATTGGGCCATGTCTGAGCGTTTCGCGGCCACGTTCTGCCATCACTTCAATGGGCAAACAGCCATCAAAATAAGGTGTGCCTTCCCATTCTTTAAAATCGGTCGAATCACCTTCAATCAATGCGTCGATAAATTCGTTATATTGCTGCTCATCCATCGGGCAGTTGATATAGTCTTTTCCTGTGCCACCAGGACCGATTTTGTCATATCTTGATTGATACCAGCAGATATCCATATCAATTGTATCTGTATGGATAATCGGTGCAATCGCATCAAAAAACGCTAACGCATCGCTATCTGTTTCCGCTTGAATAGCTTCGGCAAGATTTGCAGCTGTGAGCGGGCCCGTTGCAATGATGGTTTGATCCCAATCGCTTTGCGGGAGCGCACCCACTTCCTCACGTTCAATGGTGATTAATGGATGTTTTTCTAACTCTTCGGTGACATTTTGCGAAAAACCTTCGCGATCAACCGCAAGAGCACCACCTGCCGGCACCTGATTTGCATCAGCACAACGCATGATAAGAGAGTTTGCCATGCGCATTTCAGCATGGAGCACGCCAACGGCATTGTTTTCCGAATCATCAGATCTAAATGAGTTGGAGCAAACCAGTTCCGCAAGACTATCCGTTTTATGAGCGTCAGTTGGTGTAACCGGACGCATCTCATGGAGTATAACCGGGATATCGCGCGCAGCAATCTGCCAAGCAGCTTCAGAACCTGCCAAACCGCCACCAATAATATGGACCGGTTTATGTGAAGAGTTTTGTGTATTTGTCATAATTAGCTCTTTAAGCCAGCAAACTTGTTCTGTGAAGAGACTATCAAGACAAAAGTCTCTAATCATTTACGTCTAAGTTTTGGAAATATCATCTGGATAAAAAAATAGCGTTCATTGCGGGAGGAGGTGCAATGAACGCTTTTTTTTTCGACCAACAACTGGGAGGAGGATGTTGCCGGTCACATCGTGCAGCAATGGGAGGAGGATATTGCTGCCCCGAATTCTGAATTTTGAACGACGCCCACCTGGGAGGAGGATAGGTGGGCGTCATTTTCAAAGACTGACATATCGGGAGGAGGATGATTTGTCAGTCATCTCGTATCGACAATGGGAGGAGGATATTGTCGATCCGAATTTAAAAATTACAACTGGCTCGTACGAGCGATTGCGCGAATGTCGTGGCGATTGATGCCAAGATCTGAAAGTTCGCGAGTAGACAAGGCATTAAGTTCAGTTACTGTCTTGCGATATTCGCGCCAGTTTTGGTATGACTTGCGGATATTCATTTTCTATTTTCCTTTACGTTCGTCAGGTGCATCCCGTGTGCCTCTGATGATTTGAATATAGTACATTTTTTCATTTTGTGCAGTGCAATATAGGTATAAGAGCTATGCGCAATTTGCATACCTAAAAATGATCCAATTTAACCACCGGATTTAGCTGCGGTAACAGCATTGGTTTCTCGATGAGATTCGCGGGGTGATTCCTGAAAAATACGCCCGACATTACATAGGCGTCTCATTTGATCAATTTTGAGGATAATTTCGGCGTCATTTTTAATTTCAAATGCCTCATATATAATAGGGCACATATTCGACGTTTTTTGCGCATATAATAGGTGCAAATAGCGATGTGAGAAATTAATTCGCCAGATGTTCGATTATTATCTCAAAGGTGCGTTGACATCTGATTATTTACTGGGTATCAGGCCCTTCGACGCGGGTG
>JAHDEP010000178.1 GCA_020628775.1 Rhizobiaceae bacterium
TTGCGATTGAGATTTCTTTTAATTTGGTATGAGCATCGATATGCGAAGCGCCAATATCATTAAGTATGTTTGTCGCATCCGAATAGAGTTTTTTCCAATCGATGGTTTTAAACTTTGTTTTGGGTGTGTGGCCGAGGTAAATATTTTCCGCAACACTCATCTCATCAAATAAAACTGTTTCTTGGTGGATTGCTGTTATGCCATGTGAAAAAGCATCATGCGCAGATCCCAAAACCACA
Source organism: Rhizobiaceae bacterium (assembly GCA_020628775.1). Taxonomy (GTDB): domain Bacteria; phylum Pseudomonadota; class Alphaproteobacteria; order Rhizobiales; family Rhizobiaceae; genus Lentilitoribacter. The sequence continues at coordinate 240 of JAHDEP010000178.1, forward strand.
ACATTTCCATTGACTGAAATTTCACCCTCGTCAGGTTGATAAATACCCGTCATGGTCTTTACCAAAGTAGATTTGCCAGCGCCGTTTTCGCCGATTAGCGCAGTAACTTGCCCACGATAAAGTTCAAGCTCTACATTCTGTAGCGCCTTTACCCCTGGAAAGGACTTGCTAATACCAGATAATTTTATCACTGAGTTTTGCATTGTGAGCTCGATGAATTCGTCAGAAACGGAGTTGATAATTTTAAAAAATGAGGCGGCAAAAAGCCGCCCCTGAAGGTTTGAAATCTATTAATAGATTTTTGAAAACTCTTCGATGTTTGACGCATCAAACTGGAATGGTGCAGCCATTGCAGCCGAACCTGTATCATCAAGTGTGATTTCGCCAACTGAACCAAGTGAGAAAGTGGCTCCGGCTTCAGCTTTTGCACCTTTGATCAGCTGGTGAGAGATCTGTACCGCTGAATAACCGAGATCAATTGGGTTCCAAAGCGCAACAGCTTTTGATGAACCATTATCAATGAACTTTTTAAACTCAGACGGAAGCGCCAAACCTGTGACATTCACTTTGCCGATCAAATCCATATCAGTTACGACTTGAGCTGCGGCGACAACACCAACTGTTGTAGGTGCGATAATGGCCTTAAGATCTGGGTGATTGGCAATCAAGCCTTTTGCTTCATTGGTGCTTTTAACTGAATCGTCATCACCATAAACAACAGACACCAAGTTGATATTTGGGAATTTAGTTGGAAGGATTTCCTTCGCAGCGTCAATCCACGCGTTTTGGTTTGTTGCAGTTGATGAAGCTGAAAGAATTGCAACATCACCACCTTCTGGCAGATAATCGGCAGCAAGTTTGATGATTGTTTCACCAATCAATCCAGTATCTGATGGATTAAGATGAACCATGCGACCGTCTTGCGCGACGCCTGAATCCCAAGAGATAACTTTAATGCCCCGGTCCATTGCTTTCTTAAGTGCAGGAACCAATGCATCAGGATCGTTAGATGAGATTGCAATTGCATCAACGTTCTGAGCAATCAGTGAGTTTACAATCTCAATTTGCCCTTCTGCTGTTGCTGCTGTTGGCCCGGTATAGATAACTTCGACATCTCCAAGTTCGGCGGCTGCTTTTTCAGCACCTTTGGCAGCGGCATCAAAGAATCCATTGCCAAGTGATTTAACAACAAGCGCAATTCGCTCAGTTGCTAAAGATGGGCTTGCAGCCAACGAGACCGCAATTGCTGTCGTAACAGCCAGTTTTTTAAAGATATTCATTTAAGTTTCCTCCGGTTAATGTCTATAGCGGGCTACTAACCCGCAACTTGCTGCATTTGCGCAGTTTCCTTCGCGACAATAAGATCTACACCTGCATCCTCCAGCATTGTGCGATCTTCATCTCGAATACTATCGTCTGTGATAATTGTGGTTATCCGCTCCAAAGCACATAAAATAAGGCTCGAGCGAGTTTTGAATTTTGATGAATCAGCAAGAACAATTAGCTCTTCTGACTGATTGATTAGCTTCTCTTCCGCTTGAATAATAAGCGGATCAGCTTCCATTAACCCTTGCGCACAAATGCCTTGCGCACCCATAAACATGCGTTTCGCGTAAAAATTCCGTGTCACATCATTTTCAAATGGGCTTAGAATAATATTTTGCTCGCGGTATATAATTCCGCCTGAAAGCATGATTGTATTCTTTGAATGGTTTAACAGATGCTCTGCAATCGGAAACGAATTGGTGAAGATCTGCATGCGTTTTGCCGCAAGCGGATGAACCATCTGCGAAGTTGTCGTGCCGCCATTAATTATAATAGCATCACCATCGTCACATAATTGAACAGCAGCATTTGCGATTGCGCGTTTTTTGCTGACGTTTATGCCTTCATTGACAGAATATGTGCGTCCAGCAAGCCCAACAAATTGTGGTGGATTGATAGATTCAGCACCACCGCGCACACGTCGCAGCTTCTTTTGCATATGCAGCGTTGCAATGTCCCGACGAATTGTCGCCTCTGAAGATTCAGTTAAGGCGACCAATTCAGAAACAGTGGCAACTGGCTTCTCTTCTACAAAAGACAGAATAATTCTATGGCGCTCATTTTCGTGCATGCTTGTTCTCCCAGCATTAAAGTTTCATCAAAATTAAATAATGTCAATCATAAACAATCAAAAAAAATCAAAACATATATAATTATGATCATTTGTGATTGTTTGTGATTGACAAATCAAAGCTATCAGCTATTGATAAATGAAAATAAGCGAGCTGAATATCTGTTTGCATCGAGGAGGATAAGATGTCACGACCAGCGGCGAATGCCGAAAATCAAGCAAAATTAGAAAATTTATGGGATTCGAACCTTGCTGCTGGTAAATCCGAACCAGAATTACTTCTTTATCGCTCAAACCTTCTTGGGTCTGACAAAAGAATTACCAATTATGGTGGCGGAAACACATCTGCAAAAGTATTAGAAAAAGACCCATTGACGGGTGAACAAGTTGAAGTTTTGTGGGTGAAAGGCTCTGGCGGCGATGTAGGCTCCATCAAAATGGATGGTTTTGCGACGCTTTATATGGACAAACTTAATGCGCTTAAGGATCTTTATCGTGGTGTTGAGTTTGAAGATGAAATGGTTGGTTATCTATCTCACTGCAACTTCAATTTAAATACTCGGGCTCCTTCAATTGATACGCCTTTGCACGCTTACGTTCCAAAAAAACACGTCGATCACATGCACCCAGATGCGATTATTGCAATTGCGGCATCTGAAAACTCAAAAGAGCTAACACAAGAGATTTTCGGAAGCGATATTGGCTGGCTCCCTTGGAAACGCCCGGGGTTCGAGTTAGGTTTATGGCTTGAGAAGTTCTGCAGTGAAAACCCTGATGCTAAGGGTGTTGTTTTGGAAAGCCACGGGCTCTTTACTTGGGATGATGACGCCAAAACTTGCTATGAATTGACGGTCGATATTATCCAAAAGGCGACTGACTGGTTTGCACAAAAACTAGATGGAAAAGCTGCATTTGGTGGTGAGAAACATCAAAGCTTAGATCAAAGTACACGCGCTGAAATCGCGCACCAAATCATGCCAGCAATTAGAGGCATGATCTCGGCGCAAAATCATATGGTCGGTCATTTTGATGATAGTGATGCAGTCCTTGAGTTCGTCAATTCAAATGAAATGCCGGAGCTTGCGAAACTCGGAACGTCATGCCCTGATCATTTTTTAAGAACGAAGATCAGGCCGCTTATTATCGATCTTGATCCTAGTAATCCAAATATTGAAGCAACACTTGATGGATTGGTAAACTCAATTGCTGCGTATCGTGAAGATTACCGAGAGTATTATGAGCGCTGTCGCCAAGATAATTCCCCGGACATTCGCGATCCAAATGCTGTTGTCTACCTCATTCCCGGTGTTGGCATGATTACATTTGCCAAGAACAAATCAACCGCACGCATATCTGCAGAATTTTACATCAATGCTATCAATGTCATGCGCGGTTCAAATGGTGTGAGCACTTATTGCGGATTACCCGAACAGGAAGCATTTGATATCGAATATTGGCTTTTAGAAGAGGCTAAACTTCAACGCATGCCAAAACCGAAATCCATGGAAGGGCGTGTCGCGCTTGTAACTGGCGGCGCTGGCGGCATAGGATCGGCGACTGCAGCAAAATATTTAGAAGAAGGCGCATGTGTCGTGCTCGCTGATATTGATGCAGACAACCTAGAAGATGTGCATGAAAATCTTTCGGACCGTTTCTCAAAAGACGTAGTTCGGTCGGTGATCATGGATGTCACAAATGAGGCTTCGGTCATAAAGGCGTTTGCAAATTGTGCTCTAGAATTTGGTGGTGTCGACATTTTGGTTTCAAATGCAGGCATTGCAAGTTCAGCGCCGGTTGAAGAAACCTCTCTTGATCTTTGGAACAAAAACATGTCGATCCTCTCAACGGGATATTTCCTAACGGGTCGAGAAGCATTTAAAATTCTGAAAAAACAAAACCTTGGTGGAGCGGTTGTTTTCATCGCATCCAAAAATGGATTAGCAGCTTCACCCAACGCATCTGCATATTGTACGGCAAAGGCGTCCGAAATACATCTTGCGCGGTGTCTCGCTTTAGAAGGTGCTGAGCAAGGTATTCGTGTTAATGTTGTTAATCCCGATGCCGTCCTAAAAGGCTCTAAAATTTGGTCAGGTGATTGGCTCAAAGAACGCGCTGCAACTTATGGCAAAGACAAAGCTGGACTTGAAGAGCATTACCGCCAAAGGTCGATGCTTAAACGCTCTGTTCTTCCTGAAGACATCGCTGAAGCTGCATATTTCTTAGCTTCCGATTTGTCTGCAAAATCGACAGGTAATATTATCAATGTCGATGCAGGTAATGTTCAAGCATTTACGCGATAGTGGGGAGCAGTGAAATGATCAGCAATGATATTATTGCACAGTCGAATGAGCTCAAAGCCAAAGACTTAAATGTTGATTATCGAAATTTAGGCGAACAACTCGCGCGGCGAAACGTTGACATCGAAAACATCTGTTCGAAAGTTGCACAATACGGTGTTGCTATTCCAAGCTGGGGTGTTGGCACAGGTGGAACGAGATTTGCCCGCTTTCCGGGCGTAGGGGAACCACGGCATATATTCGACAAACTTGATGATTGCGGTGTAATTCAACAATTGGCGAAAGCAACACCTGCTGTATCACTTCATATTCCTTGGGATGATGTTCCTGCGGCAGATTTGATCAGCAAATCTGAAGAAGTTGGCCTTAAATTTGATGCGATGAATTCCAATACGTTTCAGGACCAGGATGGGCAAAATCATTCCTATAAATTTGGTTCACTTTCGCACACCGATAAGGCATGTCGCCAACAGGCTATTGAGCATAACCTCGCGTGTATTGAACTTGGCAGAGCTATTGGCTCTAAGGCGTTAACTGTTTGGGTGGGAGATGGTTCAAATTTTCCCGGACAGGTGAATTTTACCAAGCAGTTTGAGCGATATTTGGATAGTGCAAAGTCGATTTATAATGCCCTACCAGATGATTGGCGGCTTTTAACTGAACACAAAATGTATGAACCCGCATTTTACTCAACCGTAGTGCAAGACTGGGGTACGAACTATCTCATCTCAAAAGAATTAGGTGAGAAAGCTTTTTGCCTTGTTGATCTTGGTCATCATGCGCCGAATGTAAACATCGAAATGATTGTCGCGCGGCTCATTCAATTTGGAAAACTTGGCGGCTTCCATTTCAACGATAGCAAATATGGTGATGATGATCTGGACACAGGTTCCATCGATCCATACCGTTTGTTCTTGGTTTTCAACGAATTGGTTGATGCAGAAAACAAACCTGATTTCAACCCAATGCATATGCTTGACCAAAGCCACAATGTCACTGATCCGATCGAAAGCCTTATGGCAAGCGCGATGGAGGTTCAGCGGGCTTACGCTCAAGCTTTATTGGTTGATCGTAAAGCGCTTGAGGAGGCACAAGCAAACAACGATGCTTTGATGGCTTCAAATATTCTTAAACGCGCGTTTAGAACCGATGTCGAGCCAATTCTAGCAACAGCGCGGGTAAATAACGCTGGCGCCATTGATCCTATTGCTGCCTACCGAGCATCAGGATATCGCAACAAAATT
>JAHDEP010000179.1 GCA_020628775.1 Rhizobiaceae bacterium
GGTAAAGATCACTGATGCCATGGTGTTTTCATCATCAGGGTCATCCTCTTCTCGTCGCCAAACAGGCAGTCCTTCACCTGAATTGTCTCGCAAAATATCGAGCGGGCTTAAGGTTGGATCTTTGAGCAGTTCTTGGGTTCGCTTATATCGATCATGGGAAGATTGTGTGATCAGTTGTGTTTCGCATTGAACCGTTGAAACATGATTGGCATGTCCGGTCGGCGTTTGAATTTCGGTGACGTGACAATTCCCGCCACCATGTTCGATACTGAGCAATTCCGCTCGGCCAATTTGTGCAATAGTATAGTGAAAACCACCACTTAAGTTGTGGGGTTCTAATAACTCACACACGGCATCAAGATCTTCGCAATTGAGCACTTCACGCGCCAGAACCATTCGAGGTAATTCCGGCGTAAATCCAGTCAGCCGGATATTATTGATGGTGATTGCAAGCCCTGATCGTGTGCAGGCAAAACTATGCCCAGGGATTGAACCAGGGTAGCAAAACGACATAAACCCGGCTTGCGCTTGGCAATCGATCAAAAAGCACTTTTGATCGAGCGAGGGCAGACCATCTTCATTATGCGCGATTATATTTGGGTTGCCCGGTATTTGCAGCGTTGTACATCCATCCGGTGAATTAACAAGAATGTCGCCACGACAGTTCCAAGCAAAGACACTTTCGAACGGAAGCTCTAACCCATCTGCTAGACCACGTATTTCATCGTAAATTTCAGGGAAATGCTCCGCAGTTTGCTTGTGAAGATTTTGGACTATCTCGCTTTCAGAAAGCTTTTGAACATGCTGCCAAAAAGGTTCATGAACAAGATGGCTATGTACTGCATCTTTCCCGGCTTTACCGAGGATAACCCCAAGCTCATAGCCTTTGGTGGGAGAGGTAATGAACTTTAATTCGTCAGGCATTTTACCTCTCCTATAGTGCTTTATGCGTTGCGCTTGAGTGTGGTGATAAAGAACCCATCTGTTCCGGTTCTCTTAGGTGAACATAAAATACCAAGACCCGTATGAGATTGTGGCACCTCATCGCGTCCGGTCAATTCAACCCATTTTTGCGTCAAATCAACCGTTTCAAAATTAGCGTTCTGCGATAAGAAGTCAGCAACAATTGCATCATTTTCTTGGGGTAATACAGAACAGGTGACGTAAGTCAGTTGCCCGCCAACATTGACATATTTAGACGCTTTTTCGATCACTTCTTTTTGTTGGTTGAGGCGGAGGCCAAGGCTCTTTTCAGACAATCGCCATTTTGTATCAGGGCGTCGGCGCCAAGTGCCTGTGCCGCTACAAGGCGCATCAACAAGCACCTTATCGCAATTATCTTTAAGTTGCTCGAGTGTCTCATCATCTTCGATCAGCTGAACATTGCGTGTGCCTGCGCGTCGCAATCGTTCAATCATTGGCGCCATGCGACGGCGATCATTATCATAGGTATGAATTTGACCGCTATTGTCCATCGCAGCGCTAAGTGCCAGCGATTTGCCACCACCACCAGCGCAATAATCTAATACTTGCTCGCCTTTTTGTGCGTCCGTTAGCGCGGCTGCAAGTTGAGAACCCTCATCCTGTATTTCAAACCAACCCTTTGCAAACGGGATGTCCGCAGAAACATTTGGCATTCTATCTGGACCGTTTTCAGCCGTAATACGCACACTATCAGGTAACAAATCACCTGGCTCAGGATTGGACTTTGAAAGCGAATTCAAAACTTTCTCGCGAGTAGACTTGAGCGTATTGACGCGAAGATCAAGAGATGGGCGCTGGGTAAGCGCTTGCGCTTCTAAAAGCCAGTCATCACCAAATGTTTGTTTGAATTCTTCCAAAAGCCAGAGCGGAATGTCTGCTCTTACGTTTTCGTCAGCTTTTGATAAATCAGCATTTTGAAAATCAGAAATCTGCTGATCGCTTAAAAACTCAGGCGCAAACTTATCACCATCTAGCTGCGCACGCAGATCTTCGATATCCATATTCCACTGTCGCAACAAAACGGCAAACGCAATTGCACGCGGGCTGTCATCGCCCATCATAAAGCCATGTGAGAGCTTCATACGAAGCGCATCATAAACAATGTTGCCAATCGCACCACGGTCACCGGAGCCTGCAAAACGGTGTGAACTACCCCAATCCTTTAGCGCATTTGCCACGGGTTTGTGATGCTGTTCGATAGCTTCTAATACTTCGATTGCAGCTTGCAATCGGCCACCAAGTCGCATGGTGCACTCCAATTCAAAAATTTTATGATCTTTACGGGTGGTAGACCCTTATCATCTTTGTTGCAAGCTTATAGTCAAATGACTAGATGCAGCGCCCACCATCGACTTCCATCGCAACACCCGTCACCATTGATGCTTCATCAGAACATAAAAAGCAGGCCGCATTTCCCATGTCCTCTGGCGTTGAAAAGCGCCCAATAGGAATTGTGGAAATAAACTTAGCGCGGATGTCAGGCGTATCTTCACCCATGAAGGATTTTAATAACGGCGTTTCGCCCGCAACAGGATTAATCGCATTCACGCGTATGCCCGAACTTGCCAATTCAATTGCCATGGTTTTCGTTGCTGTAATCATCCAGCCTTTCGAACAATTATACCAGTTTAGGTTCGGGCGAGGGGAAACCCCGGCGGTTGATGCGACGTTTAAGATCGCCCCGGCATTGTTGTTTTTCATATGCGGTATAAGATGTTTCGCCGTCAAATAAACCGACTTCATGTTCACATTATAAACTCTGTCAAAATCATCTTCGCTCACGTCTTCAAGCGGTGTCGGCATATGCGTCACACCAGCGTTATTAACGAGGATATCGATCTTGCCAAATTCGGAAATTGCAGTTTCAGTCATCTGTCTAACACTTTCACCCGAGGCCACGTTAGCTTCGATCGCAAAGGCACTATCACCTTTTAATTTGGCATATTCGCTTGCTGCTTCACCATTGATATCAACAATGGCAACGCGTGCACCTTCAGATAAAAATTTGTCGACAATGCCTGCGCCAAAACCGGAAGCGCCACCGGTGACAATCGCTGTTTTTCCTTCAAGTCGCATGATCGCAATTCCTCTTCTTGCTATTGTCTCTTTGTTTTATCCGTGCCAATTGGCAACGGTTTTAAGTGTTGAAAATCCGTACAGCGCTTCAAAACCTTTTTCGCGGCCATGACCTGATTTTCCGTGTCCGCCAAATGGCAGTTCTACTCCACCGCCCGCACCATAATTATTGATGAAAATCTGACCGGATTTGATGGCTTTTGCCATGCGCATCTGCCGTCCGCCATTTTCGGTCCAAACGCCAGCAACCAAGCCGTAGTCTGTTCCATTGGCAATCGATATAGCTTCTTCCTCACCATCAAATGGAATGATGACCTGCACAGGGCCGAAAATTTCATCTTTGGCAAGCGGGTGATCAGGGGAGACATCTTTTAACAATGTTGGCAAAACATAAGCGCCGTCTTCTGGAAGGTCATCGGTGAAATGCCCTTGCGCTGAGATCGTTATATCACCGGTTTCTGCCGCACTTAAAAAGCCTTCAACGATTTCTTTTTGCCGCTTTGATACAAGTGGTCCAAGCGAATGATCACCCATTGCAGGGCCCACACTTAGCTTGCGATAAGCTTCGCTCATCCGGTTTACAACATCGTCATAAACACCGCGTTCAACCAAAATACGTGACGCAGCAGAACATGTTTGCCCAGCGTTTTGAATGCCAGCATTGACGAGGAAGGGTAGTGCGCGATCAATGTCCGCATCATTAAAGACAATCTGCGGAGATTTACCACCCAGTTCCAGCGTAACGGGTACGATATTTTCAGATGCAGCTTGCTGAACTTTAACCCCTGTTGCGACCGAGCCCGTGAACGAAATATGGTTCACGCCTTTATGAGATGTGAGCGCTGCACCGGCTTCATGGCCATATCCCGGCACGACATTCAGCGCACCTTTTGGTAACCCGCATTCATCGGCAATTTTTGCAAATGCCAAGGCAGTTAGGCATGCTTCCTCTGCTGGCTTTAAAACACAAGCGTTCCCCATGGTCAGCGCAGCACCTACGGATCGCCCAATGATTTGCATTGGATAATTCCAAGGCACAATATGCCCAGTTACACCATGGGGTTCGCGCAAAGTGTAAACATTATAGCCCTGCATATAAGGAATGGTCTGGCCGTGAATTTTATCTGCCGCACCCCCATAAAACTCCATATAGCGCGCCAATGCGATGGCGTCATTTCGTGCTTGGGTAAGAGGTTTTCCAACATCTCGTGCTTCTAGCTCTGCGAGCCAATCGATCCGATTAAGGATTTCCATGCCGATCTTGGAAATCAACCGCCCACGTTCGGCAGCCGTCATTTGTCCCCAATCGCCGTCCAAAGCGTTTTGTGCGGCGTCAACAGCAAGGTCGATATCTTCAGATGTGCCCTGAGCAATATCACATAGTTTGGTGCCGAAAGACGGATCGAATAGTTCGATCTTCTGCCCATCTACGGGCGGCACCCAGTTCCCATCAATGAAGCAATGATCGTTCTTAAGTTTTGTGTCGAATGCAGTCATTTAAGTTATCTTTTCTTTGGCGCGGATTTCGTCAATATCCAGTTTTGGAATGGCTTTAATCAGCGATTTTGTATAGGCATGCTGTGGGTTTTCAAACACATCTTGCGTGGGACCGGTTTCCACTATCTTGCCGCGCTCCATCACCATTACACGGTCAGTAATGGATCGCACGACCGATAAATCATGTGAAATAAATAAGTAGGATAAATTAAAACGGTCGCTGAGCTCGGCCAAAAGATCAAGTACCTGAGCGCGGATCGAAACATCAAGCGCGGACACAGCTTCATCCAAAACAATCAGCGAAGGTTTGACAATGAGCGCGCGTGCAATGGCAATGCGTTGCCGCTGGCCACCTGAAAATTCGTGGATATATTTATCGCTATCAGCTGCTTTTAACCCCACACTTTCGAGTGCTTCTGTGACCGCAGCATCTATCTGGTCCTCGTTCAACTCCTCAGATTTTGCATAAAACGGTTCAGTGATCAGTCGTCCAACTTTGTGGCGCGGATTAAAAGAAGAATAAGGATCTTGGAAAACAATTTGCGTTGCTGCACGTTGCGAAATTTCAGGACCTTTGCCTTTTGATGAGAAGGTTTCCCCATTAATCAGCACATTGCCTTCGTCCAGCGATTTAAGCGCTAAGATGGCGCGGCTTAGTGTGGATTTCCCGCAGCCTGAACCACCGACTAGTCCGATATTTTCACCACGGTGAATTTTAAATGACACGTCTTTAACTGCGCGAAAATATTGCTGTTTTGAAAAGAGATGCTTCTTTGGCAATTTATAATCGCATGAGACATGTTCAACGCTTAAAACAACATCATCCTGATCCTGTTCCGAGGCCAATCTATTAGGTACATGATTGGATGCTGAAAATAGTTGCCGCGTATAAGGGTGACGCATGTTTGAAAATACATCAAATGATGAGCCTTGCTCGACGATCTCGCCGTCTTTCATCACCAAAACATCATCCGCCATCTGCGCCACAACGGCGAGATCATGCGTGATGAGCATCAGTGATAACCCATCTTCTTTGACGAGTTTTTGCAAGAGATCCAAGATCTCAGCTTGCGTTGTTACATCAAGCGCGGTGGTCGGTTCATCTGCAATGAGCAGTTTCGGCTGAAGTGCGATGGCCATGGCGATCATCACGCGCTGGCGCTGGCCGCCGGATAAATCATGGGGATAACGCGACAGCGGAAATTCGCTCTCTGGCAGTTCAACCCGGTTTAGTGTTTCGCGGGCGAGTTGATCAGCTTC
>JAHDEP010000180.1 GCA_020628775.1 Rhizobiaceae bacterium
ATTCGGTCGCTGGGGCGTCTTATGAAAATTCGACGCCACTTATTCAATCTGTTCCTAGCGAGCAGCCACAAAACACATATCTCGGAGTGTAAATTATGTCTAAAGTATTGACTGCAAACAAACTAATTGATGGAAACAGCGTTTGGCTAAATGCGCAAGGTGAGTGGATTGAAACAATCGCTGACGCATTTATCGCACGTCATGATGAAGCTGTTGCTGCTTTGGAAGAAACTGGCAAAAAAGCTGTTTCAGATAATCTAGTTGTCGATGTTGCAGTCATCGACGTGAAAGAGACAGAGCAAGGCATCTGGCCAATCCGCTTGCGCGAGCGCATTCGCTCCCACGGTCCAAGCGTTGCTTATGGTTATGAAGCACTTGTTCAAGAGCAAACTCAAGCTGCTTAGTCATCGCCAAGTGGTGATCTAAGTTAAGCTTTTAAGGAATACTAATGTACAGATATGATGAATTTGACCATGCTTTTGTAAAAGAGCGCGTCGCACAGTTTCGCGATCAGGTAGAACGTCGAGTTAATGGAGACATCACCGAGGATGCCTTCAAACCTTTGCGTTTGATGAATGGTCTATACCTTCAATTGCACGCCTATATGCTCCGCATTGCTGTGCCTTATGGCACAATGTCTCCGGTGCAAATGCGTAAACTTGCTCATATTGCACGGACATATGACCGTGGCTATGGCCATTTCACAACGCGTCAGAACATTCAGTTCAACTGGCCAAAGCTCTCAGATATCCCTGATATCCTCGAAGAGCTTGCAAGCGTTGAAATGCACGCAATCCAGACATCTGGTAACTGTATCCGTAATGTGACAACCGATCAGTTTGCGGGCGCAGCTGCAGATGAGATCGCTGATCCTCGTCCTTACGCTGAGATTTTGCGTCAGTGGTCATCTGTGCATCCTGAATTTTCGTTTCTACCGCGTAAGTTTAAAATCGCTGTTACTGGTGCGCCGCATGATCGTGCTGCGATCCAGGTGCATGATATCGGTTTGCAGCTTGTGAAAAACGAAGACGATGAAATCGGCTTTAAAGTTTTTATCGGTGGCGGGCAGGGCAGAACGCCGATGATCGCAAAGAAAGTTCGCGATTTCCTTCCTGAAGAAGATTTGCTGACTTATGTAACTGCAATTATGCGCGTTTATAACCTAAACGGACGTCGCGATAACAAGTATAAAGCTCGTATCAAGATTTTGGTTCATGAAACTGGTCTTGATGAGTTGAAAGCGCAGATTGAAGCTGAATGGCAGCATTTAAAAGACACAGATCTTAAATTGCCGGATGCTGATATCGAAGCGATTACCAAGTATTTTGAAAAACCAAATCTAACAGATCGCGCTGAAGGTTGGGGTCAATTGGCTCAGTGGAAGAAAGCGGATGCTGCCTTCTCAACTTGGGTTCAACAAAATGTCGGCCCGCACCAGCATCCTGATTACGGCACAGTGACAATTTCGCTGAAACCTATCGGCGGTGTTCCAGGTGATGCAACAGATGCGCAAATGGATCTTGTTGCTGATTTGGCTGAGGAATATGGCAATAACGAAATCCGTGTTACGCACGAGCAAAACCTTGTGTTCCCGCATGTTGCGTTAGCAGATTTGGAGCCACTTTATCGCGTTCTAGCGGCAAACGGTTTAGCAACTGGTAATGCAGGTCTTGTAACAGACATTATCGCATGTCCGGGTCTTGATTATTGTGCGCTTGCAAATGCACGCTCAATTCCGGTTGCGCAAGAGATCTCAAATCGTTTCGGCGATGCTGAGCGCCAGAAAACAATTGGTGAGCTGAAGATCAAAATTTCAGGCTGTATCAACGCCTGTGGTCACCACCACGTTGGCCACATTGGTATTTTGGGTGTTGAGAAAAAAGGTACTGAATTATACCAAATCACTCTTGGTGGTTCAGCTGATGAGAACACATCTGTGGGTCAAATCATGGGTCCTGGTTTTGAACCTGAAGCCATCACCGATGCGATTGAAAAAGTTATCGACACTTATCTCGAACTTCGCTCATCTGATGATGAAACATTTATCGAAACGTATCGTCGTTTGGGTATGAAACCATTTAAAACAGCGCTTTACGGCGAAAAGACAGCCGCATAGGAGCTCATAATGTCAAAAATCTGGACAAAAAACGGCTTTCAAAGCGAAAACGAATGGGGCTTCCTTTCAGAGGGTGCTGAGTATCTTTCTGTTGAAGATGCGAAGGGTTCAAGTGAAGGCAATTTAGCAGTTCGCGTTGAGCCTGCTGATGATGTGAACGATCTTTCAGACAAGCTCGGTGATATTGCAATCATCGCCGTAAACTTTCCCGCCTTTGCGGATGGCCGTGCTTTTTCGCATGCAGCACTTCTTCGCGATCGCTTTGGTTTTAAAGGTGAAATCAGAGCTTTTGGGCAAGTATTGCTGGATCAAGTACCGCTCATGCTTCGTTGCGGTATCGACAGTTTTGAAGTCAGTGATGAAGCAACCATCAAGCATCTTGATGCAGGTCACATTCCTGGTATTGAGCATCACTACCAGCCATCCATGAATGAGCCTGCAAAAGCGAATTCATATTCTTGGCGCTATATGGCCAATTCTGGCTGATCATTATGCCAGTTTGAATTTATTTATCACGGCGACTTGCGTAATGCGGGTCGCCGCTTGCATATTAGCACTGTCTCACAATGTGAGACTCGCAATGGCTGACTAACGGTAAGTGCGTGTAGGGGAAGTGTCTAATGATTGATAAACTGGAATTCTTTATTGCGCTCGCAAAACATCAGCATTTCGGACGCGCAGCCGACGCATGCGGCATCACCCAGCCCACACTTTCATCGGCTATCAGACAACTAGAAGATCAATTGGGTGTTGTCCTTGTTCAGCGTGGTTCCAGGTTTAAAGGGCTCACGCAAGAGGGGCAACGCGTGCTTGAATGGTCTCGCCGTATTGTAGATGACACCCGTTCGATGCGCGAAGAAATGCGTACAGCGCGCAATGGCTTATCGGGACATGTTCGCATTGCAACCATCCCAACAGCATCGGCAATGCTGCATGAGTTAACGGCTCCTTTTATCAAAAAACACCCAAAGGTGACGCTGTCTGTAACAGCCTGTACCTCAATTGAAGTGCTGGCGAAGCTTGAGAATTTCGATATTGATGTCGGTATCACTTATCTAAATGACGAGCCTTTGACCGGCCGCACTGTATCCTTACCGCTTTATGCAGAGCGCTTTCAGCTTATTGTCAAAGAAGGCAGTAAACACAGCGAACGCAAAGATATTACATGGGCAGAACTTGGTGATATCCCATTATGTTTGCTTACACCGGACATGCAAAACCGCCGGATTGTAAACAAGCACTTAGAAGATGCAGGTGTGAGCGTAAAGCCTGCGCTTGAATCAAATTCCATGTTGGTTTTGTTCTCTCACATCATGAACGGTGAGTGGGCAAGCATTATTCCTGTGAACATCGCCGATCTCATGGGATTTGGTAAAAATCTGCGTGCCATTCCGATCAAAAACCCGGATGCAAAACACATTGTCGGTGTGGTTGCCGCAAAGCGTGAACCCAATACACCGAATGTTTCCGCGCTACTGCAAGAAGCACATGTTTTGGCTAAGAAAAATCTTATTGTTTAGTCTAAAATAACGATTGAAATTATCAATCGTTCAACGGAATAGGATTATTGATTTCCACCCTGAAACAAGCAATTGTGGGCATATGAAACTATGCTTAAGGGTAGATGCATATGTCACTACATGCGAATGCTGAAGAAGTAATATCTATTACTTCAGAAATTGTGCAAGAATTACAATCACTTGAAGGGCCAATGCTGCCAATCTTGAACGAGATACAAGATCACTTTGGTTTTGTACCGCAAGATTCGTTACCGGTTATTGCTGATAAATTAAATCTATCAAAAGCGGAGGTTCATGGTGTTGTTAGCTTTTATCATGACTACCGTAGCGAGCCAGCTGGCGATCATGTGGTAAAAATTTGCCGCGCCGAAGCGTGTCAATCCATGGGTGTGAACGCGCTTTCTGAGAAGCTTTTATCCCTATTGGGCATTGGTTGGGGTGAGACATCTGAGAACGGAAAAGTCACAGTTGAAGCAACATATTGCCTAGGGTTATGCGCTTGCGCTCCTGCCGCAATGGTAGACGGCAAATTGGTCGCCCGTCTTGATGATGCTAAAATCGAAGCGCTTGCGAAAGAGGTGAGCCAATGACCACAAAGATCTTTATTTCACAAGATAGCGCAGCGGTTGCACTTGGTGCCGATGATGTTGCATCAAAAATCGCAGATAAAAACCAAAATGTTCAGATCGTTCGCACCGGTTCTCGCGGCATGATTTGGCTTGAGCCAATGGTTGAAGTTGAAACAGATCAAGGCCGCGTGGCTTATGGTCCCGTCAACACCGATGATGTTGGCGAACTTATTAATGCGGGCATGTTAGATGGCAAACAAGACCATGCTTTAAGCCTTGGTTTGACGGAAGAAATTCCGTTTTTCAAAAAACAAACACGCCTGGTTTTTCAGCGTTGCGGCATCACAGACCCGCTTTCCATTGAAGATTACAAAGCCAATGATGGTCTAAAAGGTCTTCAGAATGCGCTTACAAAAACTCCAAGCGAAGTTGTGAGCCAAATTACAGAATCAGGCCTTCGTGGTCGTGGTGGCGCGGGTTTCCCGACAGGGATTAAGTGGAAAACAGTTCTAGAAGCGCAAAGCGATCAAAAATATATCGTTTGTAACGCCGATGAAGGCGATAGCGGCACATTTGCTGACCGCATGATCATGGAAGGCGATCCATTCGTGTTGATCGAAGGTATGATCATTGCTGGCCATGCTGTGGGCGCAACGAAGGGTTACATCTACCTTCGCTCTGAATATCCCGATGCTGGTATCATCCTCAACAAAGCCATCAAAATCGCCAAAGATGAAGGCGTTTTGGGTCTGTCTGTGCTTGGATCAGGATATCCATTTGATATTGAAGTACGCATTGGGGCAGGGGCATATGTATGTGGCGAAGAAACATCATTGCTCGAAAGCTTAGAAGGTAAGCGCGGCATTGTGCGCGCAAAACCACCGCTTCCTGCGCATAAAGGCTTCATGGGTAAGCCAACTGTGGTCAATAACGTGATTTCACTCGCATCCGTTCCGATCGTTATGGATAAGGGTGCGAAATTCTATGCTGATTTTGGTATGGGTCGCTCTCGCGGTACAATGCCAATTCAAATCGCAGGTAATGTTAAACAAGGTGGATTGTTCGAAGCAGCCTTTGGTATGTCATTGGGTGAAATCGTCGACGAAATCGGCGGTGGCACACATTCAGGGCGTCCAGTTCGCGCTGTACAAGTTGGCGGCCCACTGGGCGCTTATTTCCCACGTGATCTCTTTGACACACCATTTGATTATGAAGAATTTGCCGCAAAAGACGGTCTCATCGGTCATGCCGGCATCGTTGTCTTTGATGACACGGTTGATATGCTTGCCCAAGCACGATTTGCTATGGAGTTCTGCGCAATTGAATCTTGCGGTAAATGCACGCCTTGTCGGATCGGTTCAACGCGTGGTGTTGAAGTCGCAGATAACATCAAAAATGGTGTTGATGCGGAAGAACAGATCGAAATTCTCACCGATCTTTGTAACACAATGAAATTTGGCTCTCTCTGTGCCTTGGGTGGTTTTACACCTTATCCAGTTATGAGTGCACTCACCCATTTCCCTGAAGATTTCTTTCCTGAACAGCAAGTTCAAGCGGCGGAGT
>JAHDEP010000181.1 GCA_020628775.1 Rhizobiaceae bacterium
CTTCAGAAAGTGGTAGCGATGTAGTGAGGCGAAACGTCATTGGAACGCGCGCACTCATAGCGGCCTTCATTTCAAACCCCATCATGTTAAGCATGTGAATCCGGACCTTATGCGGCACACGGTTTAGGCGCCACACGAGTTGTTCGGTCATCCACGCAAACAGTTCAATTAGCGTAATGCCGGGGTCACTCAGGTTATAGTCAGTCCACTCCGGACAGTACTGAATAATCTTGCGCCGGGCAACATCAACTAGATCGCGCTGAAAACGCAAATCATCTAAATTAGGCTCAGTTAAACTCATATCAACGGCTCTTCATCTTCAATATAGAAAGGATGCACAATACTTCGTTCATCGTGGGTTGCTTTTATCTGATACTTGATTTCTATGTACCAAGCGCCAGGAGTATCAGGGCTTGTGGTAGCGACAATATCTAAGATGTCTATTCGCGGCTCCCACATTAGCAAGGCATCATTTACATATTCACTCATGAGAACCTCTGTACCTGTATTGATTGGCATGAATAACAATTCTTTTGCCCGACAACCAAAAAGTGGCCGCATTTTCCGCTCTCCGGGAAACGTTTCTAAAATAATGCGAATACTTTGATCAATGTCATTACCACCTCGTGCCAAGCCAACTTGACCTTGCGAATTTAGACGTAAGGGAAATGACCAACCGCGGCCAACAAACGTATCTTTTATTTTTTCGTCACTCATAAAACATCACATAGCCTTGACGCGGCCTGGTACAGGAATTAGCTGTAATGGTGTGCCACTGGTTATTGTTATAGCCGATGAAAACGCCCCTGGATTGCCAACCAGCACCGGCATCCCCATTGATTTGACACGCATCGCGCCCATTGCAATAGTCGCTGAGACGCAAGGGCCGTTTGCTGCTGGAGGTGGTGGAAACGCACAGCCAGCAACTACAACAGGGCAAGGCGCTGTAAATGTTGGCTGCCCCATCACCTTAACTCTTGGATTTACTTTGGTTAGCGTGGCTTTGCCGCCATGCATACAAATCACATTGGCACTCATATTTAGTACATCAAACACTGTTTACATAACCTCCAAGGCACCGGCATTGATATTGACAGTTGCAGGCCCAATCTTGACCGACTTGCCTGAATTCGTTGCGAGTTCAATTGACATACCACCTTTGATAATTGCTTTTTGTTGGGCGATTAAGGTGAATTTCGTGTTTGTCTTAAGGCCAATATCTTGCATCGCTTTAACATTGATTTTGCCTTTACTTTCAATGGTCAGATTCTTACAGGCAATTTTGATATCTTCCATCATCTTGATATCTAAATTGCCTTTGTTGGTATCAAATTTGAGGTAGCTTTTATCCTTTAGCCCGATAATTGAAATGGCCTCTTTACCCTTTGTCTCGGTAAACTCAATATAGTGTCCTGAACGGCCCTTGAACGTCAGAAAGTTCACTTTATCTTTTTCAACGGCTTTGTCATTTGGATGTTTGATCTTTTTTGTAAAAAGCGACCCAACCACAAACGGACGATTGGCATCACCGCGTTCAAAACACACCAGTACTTCATCATTGATAGCTAGAGGAAAAAAGATACCGGCCTTCGTGCTCGCCATTGGCGTTGCCACGCGTGCCCAATCACTTTCAATATCTTCACCAAGCCAAGGAAATTTCAGCTTTACCCTACCCAGTTTCTCTGGATCTTCAATGTTGGTAACAATTCCAACAACGACACCCTCAACTTGATTATTGTTTTGGTCAACAATTTTTTCATACAACAATTGGCCAAAATGTGGTGTATTGGACACTGAAAACTCAGTTGTAAAGCTCCCATTACTTTGAAAACGATGGGTTACCCCTGACAAAATATATTTGCCCGAGAAGCGTTTCCCAACACCTTCAATCTTGACAGTTCCGCCGGCCACCAAGTCTGTTTTTCCTAAACAAACACCAGTGGCATCAACGCTTTCCATGCCGACCTGGTTAGCAGCGCCATCTGCGTACAGCTTAGCGACGGCTGTTTTTACAGACGGGTCAGCAGTGATTAATAAGCGCGATTTGGCTTGAACACCTTTTTTTGCTTCGGATGCTAACGCCATTCCACCACCGTTTAACACTGCTTTTACTTTGGCTTTTGACTTAACTGGTTGGGCCGTGCTGCTGTCATAGGCCAGCACTTCAACTTCGGCAACTTGACGGGCAACCGTCACCCGTGGTGTAAAGCGAATACACTCGTCAGGATATTCAAGCGTGACAGATTTACCACTTGATTTTTTTTCAACTGGTCCAACGACCAGCTTACCTTTGTTGTCTACTTGGCAAGCACAGCCAAACATTTGCACACGGCTCATAATAAATTCCCAGTCTGACTGGTTATTTTGAATGACGTATTCATGCTTCGTTGTTAGGCCCTTAATAGCAGTAGAGATGCCGTAATCGCCGCAGATTTTTTTGATAATAGCGGCATCAGTCATTTTTGAAAAAACGCGGGTTGTTGACCCGCGGCGTAGCCGCTGCGTTTTGTCATAAGCTCTGATTAAGAAGCTCGTTGTATTACCGACACCAAAGCTTGGCTCAATAGACACAATTTCAAGGCCAGAGGCGAGCGATTTATACATCATGTCGTCGTATTCACGCGCACTCACCTCGACCTTTGCGCCAATTTTGAATGTTGAATCGTCTAAATGCTTGTAAGATGGCCCCATTAAAAGACCAGGCTCAGCTTTATCGATAACTACCATCGTAAACATCGCAGCTTGATTAACCCGCATATCAAGCGTCGCATTAATAAAAAGCACATCTTCACCAAGTGCTAATTTAGAGCCATTTACTTTGACCGAGAGATCCATTTAATTCAAACCTATTCCAAGTTCTCTTATTCCATCGGAACAATCTTCAAGATTTGTCCGCTTCGCAAATTGCGTGGATTTGATAAATTATTTGTATCAGCGATGTGACGCCAATATTCGGTGCTGCCAAATTCTCTAAATGCAATCATGTCCAGCGAGTCGCCCATTTGAACTGTGTAAGTCGCACGAGCATCTGACTTCGATGTAGGGTTTTGGGGAGCTTTATTCTCATCGCCGGTATATGGTGTTAGTTCAACCTTGACATCTGCCCGCATTGCATAGCCGGCTGGATGAAACTGTGAATAATCAACAGTGACTTTCGAGACATAGGAAAGCCGTGAAATATGTAACCCCCACCAAAACCGCACTAACGGCGGACTAGCTTTATCTGCCGGTGGTGCTTTGACCATACCCATTTTACGCAATCCTTCAACGTATGGATTCGTCGATAACGGATAAGCAAGTGCAAAAACTGGTTCCACCCAAAGTTTTACCGGTAATTGCCAAGTTGTTGAGTCATAAAATAGGTCGGCTGTAAAACTTCCGGGGGTATTCCCTTTGAATTCCATATAGCCTAAATCAATTTGTTCTAGCTTCTTTTTTCCAGTCAGAGGATCAATTTGACTAGCACCCATTTGCATTGCACTTTCAAACTTTGATGCCGATTCGAAATGCAATTTATTTGGCCGGAATTGCACAGGGAGCGGTAAGCCCGGTGTCTTCAATTTAAGCATGCTCGGTAGCCAAACCAGGAAATATGCTGTACCTAATAAAGTACGGCCGACCCCACCTATTGCACCAAGAGCTATATCTCCAGCACTACCGAAACTTCCACGCTGTGAGACGACTTTGGCAAATCCATCGCCGCCTTTCCCCCCTAAAGCACTCGTTCCTACAAGATCGCGCTTGGGCTTCATAAAATCAAACATAATACATTTCTCGGTTCTTAGAGGCGCTCTGCCTCAACTTCAAGAAGGCGTTTCACGAGTGGTAACAAATCGGTTGCAAGCTGAGGCAAATCGATACCTTCATCTCCTGCATCATCAACGCTCATGCTAGGCGCAGGAGAATTCGCCAAACCACTTTCTTTTTCATCGCTAGTTTCCAATTGTGAAGCAATAGCGTTTGATGTATCTGAAGCAGGATCTGCTTCACTTAGTCTAGGGTTTTCTTTTCTTTTCCCTGAGGTGCCGTCTAGTGAGCGTCTTGATACCGATGTGGAATCGTCACTAGTTTTCTGTAATTTCTTTGGCGACCTAAAAATTTGGTCATGCACATTCGGTGTTGAATTAAACATCCCTGCTGGTGCATTTGACTCTGCTGTAAAATCTAATTCCCGCAGAACAACTTCCTCAGCCTGTCCTTGAGATGGTATATTCGTGACATCTGAAGGGGCATTTTCAGCCCGATACAATAGCTGACGCTGCATTAGAGAAGTTGCCGCATCCGTTGGGTGTACAGATTCCTCAGGATACGTGACATTTTCATGATGAATCTGAGCATCAGCAGCACTTTGCGACAAAAAAACATCGGCACCTGAAAATCCCACGGGCGGACTGTCAACCATTTCTACTGATGGTGGATAATCTAAAGGCTGTTCAGCAACTTGAGGAAGCCGCCCAGCAGTACTGGCTTCGGTAATAACTTGTTCATCATCAGATAATGGAGGCGACATCTCCGAAGCCTCGGGAACTCGCATTGCAGATCGTTGAAAAGTTGGCGAAGAAGTAATTGCCCTCTCTGATCCTGTTTCTAAACCGCCATCAGACATTTCTGCAGGCAGCTTAGATGTAGTTGCAAAATCAAGAACGCCACCTGACTGACCACCTGTGTTGTTAGGCGTGTGGGACACGTCAGAGCCCAACTCAGGCAACCTGCTTAGTTGCGTTGCTGGAATATCAGAATCATCGGAGTTATCTAACGCTACACCTTCGGTGCCATGCGCTGTTGGCTGATGTGGATAGGTTTCGCGAACAGTTGAAGTCAAATCCACTGGCTGACGCTCGATTTGAGCTTTAGGCTTTCCATCGCCATATGTAACGAGGTTTTCATGACCTTCGTCAAGATCAATATTTGGTAACGATGGGATATTACGCAGGTCAATTCCATACTCCTGAGCAATTTTCTCCGAAAATGTCGGTGCAAAAGACGCCTGTTGATTGGAGTCCGGTACCGACTGTGAAGCAGATCTCACAATCGACTGTTGTATTGGGTTGAAATCAGTTGCTTCTGTCGATTTCAATTGACTTTCAACAGCACTAGCAGGAGTCATACTAGGTGCCGACTTTCGCTGAACGGTACCAGCAAGCGGCTTGTTTGTCTGTTGTGCGCTAGACCTTACAGATGGAGATGCTACGCTGGTAGAGCTTGACTCAGTTGAGTCGGTAAAGTCCATATTTGCGGGATCAGGATAATGATCGACTTGAGATGGCACTTCACTTAAACCTGAGTCGTTTGTGATAGGTGAGGCCTGTAAACGTGCAGTACGGTCTACTGCGGAGTCTGAAACAGCTTGAACGCCATTATTAGGTGTAATGTATTCGCGTGATGATCTAACTTGCTGGAGCATATCGCGCGTGAGCGATCTTGGTGCCGGCGCATTTGACTTTTGTCCTGACCGCTGGACAGCTCTTCTCGTCGACTTGCTAGGTTCTGCTGTCTGCTTAGTCTTTACATGGTCAAAATTCAAGCTTTCGTTTTGAGAAGCAGCATCAATGCTAGTCTTTTCTGATTTCTTTACATGCGTTTGACGGCGCAATTGCGATGTCAATGAGTTAGCTTCGCTATCTCGTTCGCCTGAAGCCATTGCACGGCGCTGGGAAATCCGTTCAGTCAAGGATGGTTTTGATTTGCGCGCCAAATGTTCGCGAAGTTGCTGTTCTGAAATCG
>JAHDEP010000182.1 GCA_020628775.1 Rhizobiaceae bacterium
TTTTTTAAATTGGGAGAGTTTTTTAAATTGGGAAAGCTCTTTAAATTGGCTATGGATGGACGATGAGAATAGCAGTTGTAGAGGATAATAGGCCTTTGTCGGATGGAATTGCACGTGCCTTTCGCGACGATGGTCATGGGGTGGATGAGCTGCATGACGGGGTATCTGCTAACCAGTTTCTTGCCCAAGAAACCGTTGATCTGATCATTTTAGATATCAATCTACCGGGTAAATCGGGCCTTGACGTTTTAAGTTCACTAAGGCGTCGCGATATTCAAACGCCCATTCTTATGCTGACCGCGAAAGACACAATCGACGACAAAATTGGTGGTTTGGATTTAGGTGCTGATGATTATATGACCAAGCCATTTGATCTGGCAGAACTAAAAGCAAGAGCACGTGCACTTCTTAGGCGATCCGAAAAAGATATCGCCAAGGTTTTAACTTTTGGTGAAATTGAATTTGATGTGACCGCGCGTGAAATCCGTCTTCATGGAGAACAATTAGATTTGCCGCGGCGCGAGTTTGCGCTTGCCGAGATTTTGCTTAATCGGCGCGGGCATGTAATTTCCAAACAACAGATCATCACCCATTTATATGGTGCTGGGGCGGATGTCGAAGACAGCACGGTTGAACTTTATGTGCACAGACTTCGAAAGAAATTTGGTGATTATGGTTCTTGCATCAAAACCGTTCGCGGACTTGGATATTGCTTTAGGGAAACATCATGACATCCATACGTAGGCGATTATTATTGTGGTTGATCATTCCGCTCACCGCGGTTGCGGTTATTGTGTCGTTAGAAACATTCGTCTCCGCGCAAAAAATTTCAAATGATCTACATGATAAAACGCTGCTCGCCGCTATGCTGACGATTTCCGAAAATGTTGTGGCATCCAACGGAACGCTACTTGCAGAGCAAACGCTTAAGGTGCTGACCGAAAATTTGGGGGATGAGTTTTTCTACCACGTATTGGGTCCGAATGGCGCCTTTGTGACCGGCTATAGCGGATATCCCAGATTACCCGAGGATATCAAATTAGAAGATGGCGTTCCTATTTTTTATGATGGTGTTTATCAGGGAAATACGGTTCGTGTGACGACAATGCGTCAGCTATTGTCTGGACGCGATCTAAATGGTTGGACAACGATCACCACCTGGCAAGAAACAACGCAGCGTGCTGATCTCACTTTAAGCCTATTTGGCCGCTCTCTTATCCGTCTTGCAGCGCTTGTAATTGCCGCCGGCGTAATTGTTTGGTTTGCGGTTACCCAAGGTCTTCAACCACTAAGACGATTACAGCAAGCAATTGATAGCCGAACACCGCTCGATTTAACCCCGATTAAACGCCAAATGCCGATTGAGTTGAAAGGCATTGTTGCATCCATGAACGATCTGTTTGCGCGCGTGGCGCGCTCAAAAGCGAACCGAGAGCGTTTTATTGGTGATGCCGCCCACCAGCTTCGCAATCCAATTGCAGCACTAAAAGTGCAAGCGGAAGTCGCGCTTCAGGCAAAAGATGGAAAAGCCAGAAATCAAAGTCTGAAGCAAGTTGTGAGCGTAAGTGATCAAACCAGTGAACTTGTGAGCCAGATGCTGACCAATGCGCGCGCAAATGCAATTGAAAAAGACGCTGGCGAGACGTTTGACTTATCTGAGCTAACGCTTGATGCGGCGCGTTCAGTTGCACCAAAAGCGATTGAAAAAGATCAGGAGTTTTCAACTGATGTGGCGGAGGGAATTTGGCTAAAAGGCGATAAAGTTCTCATCCGCGAGGCGATAGTGAACTTGATGGATAACGCGGTAAAATATTCCCCTCGCCAAGCAAAAGTTTCGATCTCGCTGGTCTTAAAGGGAGATGAGATTTCCATCGAAATTAGCGATGATGGGTCACCCATTTCAGATGAGGCATTTTTCCAATATTGCCAACCGTTTTACACAGATGACAGCGCACATTCTGGATCGGGTTTAGGTTTGGCAATTGCCAAAGATGTCAGTGCAAATCACGGCGGTTATCTCGTCAATAGAGCTGATGGAGATGGCAGGGGTAAAACCATCTCAATCATATTGCCGAAACCCAAATAAGCGAAATACTTACTTCTGGAAACGATCTGCAAGCTTTGACGGGAGGCCCAAAGTTTCAAGGTCTTTTGAAGAAAATTTTCTGTTTCGCTCAAATGCATTTGTCATGTTTTGAGCGGCTCTGATTTGACTAAAGAAGTTCAACTGTCTCATTTTTACTTTCCTTCTATACACCAAATACATAGCATTATTTGCATGTGAGTAGGTGTGCGATTTTGATATATCAGGCATGCTTTGGTTAGATAGACTTTGCTGCCCCATAGCCAGCGCGACGACCAAATACAGCGCCCGATGTTAAGCCTGATCCACCTGGATAGCCGTTGAAAAACACTCCGCCAACCAGCTCACCGCAGGCATATAAACCATCGATGATTTCACCCTTTTCGGTTAGCACATTGCCATTTTCATTTACCTTCAAGCCGCCATAGGTGAACGTAATCCCGCAGGTAACTGGATATGCTTTAAAGGGTGGCTTATCAAAAGTCTGAGCCCAATTTGATTTCGCGAGCTTAAGACCCAGTGTGCCTTTGCCATCTTTTATCGTTGGATCAAAAGAGGTGTTTGGATCAACGGCGTTATTAAACTCATCAATTGTTGCGCGCGCAGCGTTTTTATCTTCGATACCATCGAGTTTATCGACCAGTTCATCCAGCGTATCCGCCTCAACGAAATGCGCATCATGAAATGTATATTCGCCGTATAACAAGTCATCGACTTTTGCGTCGAAAATTTGCCAAGCAAAATGCCCCGGTTGTTCGATGATTGCTCGGCCAAATTGGGCATAGGTGTAATTGCGAAAATCTATCCCTTCATCAACAAACCGCTCGCCATTGGCGTTCAGCATAATGCCAAGGAAATAACAGATCTTGCGATAGTTTTTTCGTTCAAAATGCGGGATGTCCAGATTTCCATAGTTCTTCATATGTAAATCCATCGGGGTTGCGTGGCAGCCCTTATAAAACCCATATTCAGTTGCACCCAATTCAAGCGCCATTTTAAGCCCTTGGCCGGTATTATGTGGGGTGCCGCGAACTTTCGCCTTATCCCAGTCTGAACCTATATATTTCTTGCGAAGCTCTGAACTTGCTTCAAAGCCGCCCGAGCCGAGAATAATTGCGCCGGCAAATAATTCATCTTGAACACCATTTTCATCTTCCACTTTGATGCCAATTACTGTGTTGTTTTGTGTGATGAGTTCTACACCCGAGCAATTATATCGGATGCGGCCGCCTTTGTTTTTGAACACTTCAAGTTCAGCATCGACAAGGCCAACACCTTCGCCATCGGCTGCCAGTGTTAACCCGCCCCAAAAGACAAAGCGCCCGTCTTTTTCAAATGATTGACGCTCGTAAATGGGTTCAAACTTAATACCATTTTCGGCAAGCCAAAGCATGGTTTCATATGAGTGATCAATTAAGATATTTTGTTCAACTGATAATGCGCGGCCATCATTAAACCCAAGCAGGTCGCTACGAAACTTGTCCGCGGTGTATGAACCAAAATCAGTATTTGGCAGACGCGTATCTTCGGGAGATTTTAATAACGGCATGAGATCTTCATTTGAATTATAAACAAAGCGCATCGCGCCCGCGGTATATTTCGAATTACCGCCCGCAAGCTCCTCATTCGCTTTTTCGATAATTAATACATCCGCACCTTTTTCTATAGCTGCAATCCCAGCGCAAAGAGCCGCATTTCCTGAACCCACGACGATGATATCTGCAATTGTGTTGGGGTTCTTAGTCATTTTTGTATACCTCAGGATTGATCATATTAATCGGAGCACCTTTGGCAAAAGCAACAATCTGATCGTAAATATCGCTAAACTGCAGCTCATATTCATCTTCGGTTACAAAACCAATATGCGGGGTTGCGATCACATTTGGATGTGAGGCCAACGGATCATCTTTCCAAGTGATTGGTTCTTTATCGAACACATCAATTGCAGCTGAACCAGGATGACCTTTATTGAGAGCTTCAAGAAGCGCGTTTGGCTCGATTAGCCCGGCACGCGAAGTATTTATAAACAACGCATCATCGCGCATATTTGCAAAATCATCGGCTGTTATGATGCCTTTGGTCTCTGGCTTCATGCGCACATGAACGGAAATTATGTCTGGTCTTGCAAAAAAATCTTCCCGCGATGAAGCGACGTTTTTCCCATCATCTTTCAGGCGTTGCTGACCGCTTTGTGATCCCCACCAAATGACGTTCATACCAAAAGCTTGCGCGATATGTTCAACCCCTTTAGCGATCCGCCCATAGCCATAAAGCCCGAGCGTTCGACCTTGAAGCGTTCGCCCCACACCCATTTGCCATTCTCCGCTTTTTAGAGAAGCAACCTGTTGGGGGATCTGTCGATAGCTTGCAAGGATGAGCGCCCAAACATGTTCAACTGTTGCAAATGAAGGCGTCCCCGCATGCATATTTGAACATAAAAGAACGTTGTTTTTTGTGCACGCATCCACATCAACATGAGGATAAACACTGCGCTGGCTAATTAATTTTAAATTCTGCAATTTGTCTAATAGTCGCGCTGTAATTTGCGTACGTTCACGAAAAAGAACAAGCGCATCAATGTCTGAGAGACGTTCGGCCAGCACATCGATATCTTCGACATGATCATTAAAAACAGTCACGTGATGATCGCTTAATTTTTCAAATGACGGTAGCTTTTTAAGCGTATCAAACCAGTCGTCTAGAATTGCTATTTTCATTATGTCTTAGTGACCTTTTTGAATAAGTTCGGTTGTTTCTGCATCAAGAACTGCAAGAGCTGATGCAATTTTCTGGCGTTGCCCCAAAAGGTAGTTGAACTGGCAGTCACAAACAGCGATCGGCGTTGGATACGAACTAATTTCCTTTGCCAAAATCTTTCGCGCTACATTCAGCTCGGCCTTGGCAAGTTCAAGACACTCTTCAGGTGTTGTTGTATTGCTCTGCATATTCAGCTCCTTTTGATAGGATTATTACACAGATCATAGACAAAATTTATCATTATAGATATTATATGAAATACGTAAAATTCATATATTTTGGATATGCTTTATGGAACTTCGTCATCTAAGATATTTCAAAACCGTCGCTGAGGAAGGGCATATCACCCGGGCTGCGGAGAAGCTTGATATGCAACAACCGCCGCTGAGCTTACAGATAAAAGCGCTTGAGCAAGAGCTTGGTGTGCAGCTTTTTAAAAGGTTGCCACGCGGAGTTGAACTTACGGAAAGCGGTAAGTCTTTCTACGCAGATACGAAACGGCTGCTTGATGATTTAGATCGCGCGATTTCTAAAACCCAACGCATTGAAAGAGGCGAACAGGGCTCGATTACGATTGGGTTTACCAGCTCAGTGATCTTTCATCCTTCGACAAAATTATCGATCCAAAACTTTCGCGAGGAAAACAGCGAGATCGAACTAAATCTTACGGAAGACGGCTCGGCTGAACTTGTGCGCGATGTAGCTGAACAAAAACTTGATGCTGCGTTTATTAGAACCAACATTTCTCATATTGATAATATCAAAACCTATAAATTAGCCGACGAAGAAATTATGTTAGCAATGCCTGTGGGCCACCCGCTTTTGGCGTTTGATAC
>JAHDEP010000009.1 GCA_020628775.1 Rhizobiaceae bacterium
CACTTTGAATGTCATCTGGTCCGCCTGGAGGCGGTGTAATCTCTTTTCCCATAAATTTCACCTAACCTATGGCTTGATTCGGAGCAAGCAATTGAGGCCAGTTACACCCAACAAAGCTTGGGTTTTATTGGGTTTTCATAAGATTTTTTGTCAAGTCCGCGACAAAAGCAGTTTAAATCCAGCAAATGTAAAAAATGTTCCTAAGATCGCCTGCAAGGGACGCCGCGCCATTGTGTAGCCTTTGACCATCACATTGGTTGAAAACGCGATGGCATATAACTGATGTAAAACAAATGACAGGATGAAAACACCACCCCCGAACAACAGCATCACAGGTATCGGCGCGCCATCTTTAAAGGCGACCGACATCATCGCGACCCAAAAAATTGCAGCTTTTGGATTGGTCATTTGAACCGTAAAGCCGCGCCAGAAATATCGCATATGCGATGCTTTGCCTTCCAATGCTTTTATCGTCATGTCTTGATGTTTGCTCGCTGATAAAAACGACTTATATGCCAACCACAAAAGATAAAGTCCGCCAACAATTTTGATCGCGATGAAAGCCCAAGCGTGTGTTGCGATAACAGCGGTGAGCCCTGCAATTGATAACAATGCCCAGCCGAAAGAACCGATCGCAGTTCCAAATGCGAGCGCCATCCCTGCGGATCTGCCGACACTCATTGAGGTGCCAATGATGGTCAAAATATTCGGCCCCGGCGATAACATTGCGACCAAGAAAATACCGTAGCCAATTAGAAAGCCAGGTAGATAAATGTGTAAATCCTGCATGAGCAAACCTCTTGTTTGTTCTCATAATGTTCTTTTTGAAGCGTAAGTCAAGGACCGACTTTCATAGACAAAAATATAATTGTCGTTATCTTATCTAAAGTCTTTGCCCTACTTTAACCAAAATGATTGAAGTATCTTGAGAATGTTACAATTCGCACATAAATTGTGAACTAAATCAAATCGCCACGGAGCACTTAATGTCACTTAACTTTTCAAAACGCGCACTCCTTGCAAGTTCTATTCTGCTGGGGAGCGCCATTCCTTCAATGGCATTAGATGCCGATGCATTTGCCCAACAACTTATCAAAACTTTTGCCAAATCTGGTTCAGTTATGGAAGTTGGCACTGCAAGTTTGGATGGTAATAATGTGACATTATCTTCAGTGAAATTTAAAGCACCTGAGCAAGATTTCCCTGTCGGCGACATTTTATTCACTGGAGTCACTGAAACAGGTGATGGTGGATACGAAGCTGCAACTGCAACAATGGATGATATTGATGCAACGACCAGAGATTTGCGTTTCCAGCTGAACGGCATTGAAATCACGAATATCAAGATCCCTGCCGGCGAAAACATGGCCAGTGTAACAGACATGTTTTTATACGAGCGCTTTAAAACAGGGCCTTTAACTGCCACCGTTAAAAATGTTGAAGTGTTCAAGTTCTCCGGATCTGATTTCACTGTTGATATTGCCGACCCATCCGAGATGGATTTTACTGGCTCGGTTGATGGTATTGCGATTGATTTATCGCTCGTTGATGATCGCAGAGCGCGCCAAACAATCGAAAGCATGGGTTATGATGTTCTAACCGGCGATATGAAAATGGCAGGCGCTTGGGAAGTCGAGGCAGGCCGCATCAACATGCCGGAAATGGCTTTGACGTTAAATGATGTTGGTCGCTTGAACACATCACTGGACATTTCTGGATACACCATGGAATTCCTGCAAGAATTGCAAACCCTGCAAAGCGAGATGATTGGCAAGGAAAATGATCCGAAAGCGCAGCAAGCCATGGGATTGGCAACCATGGGCCTTATGCAGCAACTGACATTTAATTCTTTGGCATTCCGCTTTGATGATGCTTCGCTTACAGGTAAGGTTCTTGAATTTGCTGGCAAGCAACAAGGCATTTCAGGTGAACAAATGGCGCAAGCAGCGAAAGGCCTGCTACCGTTTGTGTTGGGACGTTTGGGTATTCCTGCTCTACAACAACAAATCTCCGAAGCGGCAAACATCTACTTGGATGATCCGAAAAATATTGAGATCAAAGCAGCTCCGGAAGCTCCTGTTCCGTTTGGGCAAATCGCCGGATCTGCAATGGGTGATCCGCGCAGTTTGGCAGAGTTGCTTAATGTGCAAGTGACTGCAAACCAATAATCTATTGCAAAGAGTTTAGAGAACCCGCCGTGTTGATGGCGGGTTTTTTTATGTCAATTTGGTCACTAAAGTTTGAACGCCTTTACCCCTGCGTTGGATTGACAATGATGCGTAGAAAAAAGCAACATCTGACGCATGTTCAATCCGCTTAGAATAAACCGCGCCTCCTACTTTGCACTCGTGGCATTTGTGGCTTTGGTTTGTTGTTTCATCCCCAAAGCCTACGCCAAAAACCTACCAGCATTAAAATGTGTGCATGAACAAGCAGCGTCACTCGGATTGATACAAAAACCAAATGACGATCAGTTTTCTGAGCAAACAATTAAAGCCGCAGACTTGATATCAACCCGATTTGAACAATTGAAAAACCTGCGATCAATAACTTCCGATAACGCGATTGCATGGTGCCGCGAATTGGGGCTGATTGATGAGAAGCTCAAAGAATTTTGGCCCAGTAAAACAGGCGCAAAATTTGAATATATTTTTTCAAAACAATTGAACCCGGGTCAGCAATTGGCCATTCAAAACGCTTTATTGTTTGCCTTCAGATATTTCAGCAGCCTGGATGTTGAACTTGCGGGTACGGTTAAAATTATCGCCTCAACAGATCATTTCGAGCTTGCAGAAAACTTAGTCGATAACAGCCAATATCCGATCAGTCTGGCCAAGGCTACATCGATTATAAACCGTCAATGTACCGGTCGTGGCATCGGCGGTTTTAACGCGCCTGGGATGATTATCATTTGCGTTAATCCTCGCACTTATTGGCGTCAGGTTCAGGTGAATTTGCGCATGTTATTAGCGCATGAATTAAGCCACGAGATCCAGCGCCAAATGACTGGTTATCGACCAATTGCTATTGATAGCGAAGATGATTATCTCAACGAAGTTGGCCCTTTATGGTTGGTTGAAGGTTCGGCGATAGCGTTTCAATTCAAGGCATTGTTGCCTTATGTCGATGTGAACGAACATATCAGCGTATTTCGTAGTGATGTTGGCGGTTACTCCGGTGAAAAACTATCCAAACTCATCTATGCAGATGCAACATCAGATCGAGAATTTCCCAATTACGCAGCCCTTGCAGGCCACCTGCTCGCCCAGCGTGGTGAAAAGCATAAGGGATTTCTCACTTATTGGACTTTGTTGGCGCGGGAAAATTGGCAGAGCGCATTTACCAAAGCTTTTGGGATCACCCCTGAAGCATTTTATCGAGAATTTCAATAAAACTCATATTCTCTCCAATTTGTGATGCAAAGAGTATTTTCATTATCGTATCTTCAGCTTAAGACTAAAGATAATGATGATTTTGTGTGTTTTTTTCGAAAACTAGGGTACCCGGTGTGACAATCAAAAGATTAAAAGACCAAGCGGGACTGACTGCTCTAGCACTTTCATTGGCGATATCAACGTTCTCAACACCATTACCAGCACAAGCTGCTGAAGGTGGAGATGCGGGTGTGCGTTGTGTTCAAAACCAACTAACATCGATGGCTATTGATGTTGGTGTGGTCGATGGATTATTTGGCAAGAAAACAGCGGCTGGCGCAAAGGTTGCCACTGAGCAAATGCCCAAATTGGCAGAGTTGAATACTCTCTCATCAAATAACGCCTTGATGTGGTGCCGCGAGATGGCGCTTTTATCTCCCGAGCTTAAACAATATTGGCCTACGCATGATGGTCCAAAACTTGAATATTTTTTCTCCGGAAACTTAAACAAAGCCGAGCAGGACACAATCAAATCTGCAATGGAAATTGCAGATAAGTATTTTGACAAGTTCGAAGTTGAATTGCCTGGCACAGTCAAAGTAGTTGCGTCTGATGATCTAACGGCTTTAGCTCGTTCAATTAATCAGGTTGCCCGCAATGCAATTCCAGTTAAACAAGGCATTGAAATCTTACAAAAGCAATGCGCTGGCAAACCATTAAGCGGATTGAATATCAATGGCTTGATAGCGTTTTGTTTTGATGAAAAAACTGACGTTACTAAACGGGTTCGCGTGCTTAAAGATATCGCCGTGCATGAATATGCGCACGAAGTTCAGCGCCAATATACAAGCTATACCAAAGCGCTGGTGCGTGATCGTTCTGAAATCGTTGCTATCAACGGCCCGCGCTGGCTTGTTGAAGGCACCGCCATCGCATTTGCCAGCGACTATTCTTATCGCGGTTTACGAAGCGAAATTCTGATCAATCTTATCAGAGAAGATGCAACACGTTTTTCCGGCCGCACATTATCAACTTTGCGCCATGGCGATGCGCCTGAAAAAGCTATCTTTGGCAGCTATGCGAGCCTTGCCGGGAACATGGTCGTGCAGAAAAAGGGCCTCGAAGGCGTCATCCGTTTTTGGGAGCAAATGGCACGCGAAGACTGGGAAGCAGCATTTGCGTCAACGTTTGGACTAACAATTAATGCGTTTTATCGGGAATTTGACTGGCAACGCCCAACACCTGCGAAATCTTTAAAAGCCCCTGTGGTCACAAACAATGATGCTGGTATTGCTTGCGTTCAACAACAACTAACTGCCAACAACATCAATGTGGGCACAATTGATGGCCTTTATGGTCGCAAAACTTTTCGCGGCTCCAAGCAGTTGATAGAAAAATACCCTTCCCTTGCAGATTTGAATGATCTAACGCGCGATAACGGTTTGATGTGGTGTCGCCAAATTGGATTAATCGATGAAGCACTTCAACTTTACTGGCCAGCAAATCCAAATGCGCTGACATATCAATTTGATCAAAGCGTTGATATGAGCACCAGAAAAGCTGTTCGCTCATCAGCCGAACGGGCATCCAAAGCATTGTCGGATCTTGGCTTCAGGCCAACAGGTAAGGTCGAAATCATCGCATCTTTAAACACTGAAGACTTGCTCTCAACCATCCAAGGCAAATTACGTGCTCCGGTAAACCCTGAACAGGTCAAACAAGATTTTGATAATCGTTGCATGGGTCAATCAACCGAAGGCATTTCAACAGATGGTATCATCGGGCTTTGTTTGAAAGACAACACAAGGACTGATGAAGCTTTGATGCATTTATTTGCCCATGAATATCAAAAGCAATCAGCGGGTTATGCATGGCCCGACAAACAAATTAGCGACCAGTTTTTCCAGTTCGGCCCGCGCTGGCTATATGAAGGAATTTCGATCGCGCTTGTTGATTATATGAAAGCGCCTAAAAAGTCCTTTGCCAACCACATTGCAAGCCGAATTGGTGAAAGCCAATCTGTGAGTTCAGAACTTCATCAGCTCGAAGCATATGGAAATGCTAGCCCGATAAAACACCAAAAGCGCGGTGCTATGGCTGCTCATATTTTGGCTGAAAGCGGTGGTGGCTACGAAAGCTTTATCGTTTACTGGGATGAACTTTCGCGTTCCAATTGGCAAATAGCTTTTGAAACGGCATTTAACATTAGCGTTGGTGAATTTTACAAACAGATTAAGGACGGTCGCAGCTGACGATTATGCCCCCGGTCATAATAATAACCGGAGGCATATATTTTACGAGCTGATGGTTTTGTTGGCGCTTCTTGACCAATCGACATTGCGGGTTGCAAACATCGTCAGTGCGATGGCTGCAAATGCGATAATTGCGCCGATCAATAACGCGTACTCATCTTCTTTTAAGATCAGATACATGATTGCATAGGTCAGACCCACAACACTTGCTAACACATAGACTGCATTTCGACTTGAAAGCGCGTTGCCGACATACCAAGCAATGAGCCCGGTCGTTGCAATACTTGCGATGATGTATGCGATATCGAACCCAACCTGTTCGGCGAGTGCGAGCAATAATATGTAGAACACCACCATCGCCAGACCAGTTAGAATATACTGGATCCAATGCACGGAGTTCTTCCCTGTGAGTTCGAGAATAAAAATGGCCAAGAACACCAGTGAGAAAAACGCCACTGCATATTTCAATGTTCTAGAAACAAGCTGATAAAACTTCAGCGGTTTGACAAAGCTCACCTCAATGATCGAGTTCGCATCGCTCAATTGTTGACCAAAGGACACCGCGCTAATGCCGCGAGCTAAGTTAGGAACTGTCCACTTTGCATCAAATCCGGTTTCAGTGATATTGCGCGTCTCTGGCAGAAATCTGCCATTAAATCCCGGATGTGGCCAATTAGACGTCATGCTGACATGCGTGGTCTTACCGCTTGGAACAATTTCAAGCGCACGCGATCCATTAATGGCTAAATCAATTTCAAACTTAATTGGATGGTCGAGCAAAGCCTCGTCGACATCTAAATGAATGCCGCTTGATTTACCTGCAATATGCGGACTTGAATATCTGTTTGGAGATGAGCTGGGGGCAAGTCCAGCCAATCCTGGGGAGAAAATATCGGCGCTACCATCGTTTAACTTTGCTACCACTTCTGAGCGGAACCCCGCAAGATCAGAAACTTCGATCGCAAGAAACGCTTCACGTAGCCTTGGCCTGCCATTTCGCGCCACGATCTGCGCCGTATCAACGCTGTCAAAAGAACCCGTAAGTTGGGACTTCATATGATAAAGCGGAGTTGAATAAATCGATTTCTTTCGCTCCTCAACCTCAAGCTCACTTGTTGTTTCAAGTTTGGTTGGTGAGAAAATCGCATAACGCCTCACATCCACATAAACATCATTTTGCTTTTGCTTGGTAAGATATGGAATGACGAGATATGGCCCATTGATCCGCTGCTGATTACCCCAGCCTTGGGATATAGATTGCGCAACCTGATCTGCCCGATTGGCCCGCTCTTCTACCAGCGCCCACACCAATAAAGCTGGGATGAGCAATAAAAATGTAATTATGCCAGTGATGATAAACTTAAATCC
The DNA here is from genome assembly GCA_020628775.1 of Rhizobiaceae bacterium. Taxonomy (GTDB): domain Bacteria; phylum Pseudomonadota; class Alphaproteobacteria; order Rhizobiales; family Rhizobiaceae; genus Lentilitoribacter. The sequence continues at coordinate 6,995 of JAHDEP010000009.1, forward strand.
CGGGCTTGATGATAGCCCTGAGAAAAATGATGGTCGTTGATTGGCCATCGATGATGGGTTTGGAAGTTCTTGCGTATCTGACATGTCGCCTCCTGATGTCGTTTCAAGAAGCGTTATCGATAGGAATGAAATCAGGCTGAAGTTCTTTTACTTTGTGACCAGTCAAAGGTCATTTCTGGGTCTTTTTTGGGCTATCAATCAAGAAATGTGACGGATGAAGAGTGATTTTCGCAATAAATTGAAGAGAATAAACTCAATTGTTACAATTTTTGAGAAAATTTCTGCCTTTTTAAAAACACAATATAACCTTGATCAAGCCCAAAATCTGTCATGCTTGTCTTTGATGCTCCCTCCATTGAATGAAACGGGGAGTGGTTTTCATGAAAAGACATCTTTTAAATCTATCTACTTTTACAGCCCTTACTTTTGCCCTTTTAGGATCGCAGGTGCAGGCCAGCCAAAATGTATCTGACAATAATCAACATGATACAATAGAAGTTGCTTTTGTGCTTGATACAACAGGTTCAATGGCGAGCTTGATCGCAGGTGCCAAGCAGAAAATTTGGTCGATCGCAAATACGATTGTCGATATTAATCCAAAAGCAAATATCCGCATGGCGCTGGTTGCCTATCGTGATCGCGGCGATGAATATGTCATCAAAATGCACCGAATGAGCGATGACATTCAAGGGCTCTACGGCAATTTGATCGCCTTGCGCGCCAATGGTGGCGGAGATACGCCTGAATCCGTCAATGAAGCCCTGGATGCTGCTATTGATCAGATTGCCTGGACAAAAGGTGATGACACGCGCCGGATCGTATTCTTGGTTGGCGATGCCCCTCCCCACATGGATTACATAAATGCACCCAAATATCCCGAGGTTTTAAAGCAAGCATCCTACCAAAATATCACAGTGCATGCGGTACAAGCCGGTCAATCAAATGAAACAAAAAACATATGGAAAGATATCGCTCAGCGCGGAGGTGGTAGCTACATTCCTATCCCGCAAGATGGTGGACAAATTTCGCAGATACAAACGCCATATGATCAGCAAATCATCGATCTGCAGCGTAAACTAGATGATACAATCGTGCCTTATGGTCCGAAAGAAACACAAGCAGCACTTGAGCAGAAGATCATCGATAAATCGTCGGGCAGCGTATCCAAACGCGTTGATAATTCAGCATTTTATTCAAAGCGAGAAGCGCGCAAAGAAGTTGTCACTGGTGGCGGTGACATTGTATCAGCCGTTCGTAATGAGGATGTTGCTCTGGAAGCAGTTGCACCTGAGCATTTACCAGCACCAATGCAAAAAATGACGAGTAAAGAGCAACAGGCGTATATCACCGATTTAATAGAAACCCGTAAGACAATTGAAGCGGAGATGCGCGAACTTGTGAGTAAGCGCGATAGCTTTATCAAAGATGCAGAAAAGAACGCTACCGCAATGTCTGCGCCTTCGTTTGATCAGGCGGTGCGTAACGCCCTATAGTCAGGATTTTATCATCTGAGTTTTGCAAATCACGCTAATTTTGATCGCATTATCCAACGGCGAAATGCGATCAATGCCCATATGCCTTCAGCGATTAAAAAAGGGTATGACGCAATCAGAAACGCATAAAATGCGGCTATTGCACATGACAGCGAAAAGATCAGAATAAAGATCGGATGCCTGTCTTCGAGCGCATAACTTAAAACCATGCTGATCACAGCAAAAATGCCCAACCATTCGACCATATTAATCTCCCTATCTTGGGAACCATCATGATCAATGATTGGGCATTCTTCAATCCGAAATCACATCTAATGCGCTCGCGGATTGCCCCTATGGTAATTGAACACTAACGAGATCTGTCCCTACGACTGTATTGCCGGCAAACCCGCCGTCAGAAACCGCTTGTTTATAATCATCCTCGGACAAACCTCCGCCCGGAATTGGATATGGCCCTTGGCGCTTTGCATTCATCGGCGGAATAAGGTGTGTCAGCATTAAGTGCTTTGCACCAGTTCGTAGCGCCATTGATCCCAAATCGGTCGCCGTGCTCTGACGATAATAAATCGGTGGTGGGAAACCGCTATCCTTATCCGGGCCCATCACTGGATGGATTGTCGAATGAACAATGATATCAGCGCCCATGGCGAGCTTTTCAACTTGCGCAGATGTTGATGATGCGCGCGGTGGTTTTGGCGCGTCGTTACCAGCATCTCCGCCGATAACGACGGATCCCGCTGGGGTATCCACACGATATGATGCGTGCCCTGGGATATGGCGTGAATTGATCGCATATACTTTCACATTGCCATAGCTCCAAACCATGGTTGGCTCATCCGCTTGTGGGAATGTTTTGGTATTGATCAAATCCGCTGGACCGCCCGGCAAGCGTTTTTTGTTCTCTGCAAGTCGCTGCGCCATTTCCCCTGAATTGATCAGCGCGTCGCCAATATGCTGCGCGTATTTGCGACAGCTTAGCGTATGGCCTAAAGGGGATTTGCTATCATCGGAACAAACGAGATCAACCTTTGGTCCACCTGAGTTAAAATGCCAGCGAAGCTGCATCATATCCGTCAGGCCTTCTGTGTGATCAGAATGCATATGAGTTAAGAAAATGGCATTGAGCTTGCCAACCGGAACACCGGATTGTGACAGCCGCTGCGTTGTGCCTCGTCCTGTATCAAATTGTAAGTTGACGAAATTACAGCCCTTGCTGTCATCACCAAATTGAACAAGCGTTCCGGCACCCGCCTGCCCCATGAAGACCGGAGGGCCACCTTGTGTACCCGTTAGCGTGACTTTCATACAAGCGGCTGCTTCTGCGCCAGATGACATGACGGATAGCAATCCAATTGATGCTAATCCCAGTAAAAAATTCTTCATCAATATCCTCCCGATTTATCGATAAATTCAATAGTATTACAAAAATATCGATATTTCAAATTTGACGGAAGTAGAACCTAAATCAATTGTGTATAGGAGGAACCATGATACTGAGATTTAAACGGACTTAGGATGGTGTGAAGCGCAACGATAAACACGACATTCCACCATCGAGTTTTGCAGCTTCTGAATTACCGATCTGGCAAATATTATACCCCGCACGATCCAACATATCAGCCGTCTTATTAAATCCAGCGGGCATGATGAGAAGATCATTAAAACGTATCGAGTTCGCGCATGCTTCTTCACCATCTTCTGTGTAAAGCACTTGATACCCTTCAAAACAGCCTGATTGCGCAAGACGTCTGGTGGACAGAATTGTCTCTTCATCAAGCAAGCTGCAATCTGTTTTAAAATGCAGCACATCAGGCGGTGTTTCGACCTCGCGCACTTGAAGGCCGTAATCCGCTACGATGCTTTTAAGTTCGGCCACGCCATCAGAATTTGTTCGCGCTGACTTACCAACAAGGATCTCGCGTTCGGTGACTAAAATATCACCGCCTTCAATAAATCCAGGACCTTCAATTTTGCGCACCACACCATAAAGTTTTTGAAGATTTGGCGCCATTTCGTTAGCTTCACCCAAGCGCGTTGGCGCACCCGGGCGCATGACAATTGCAAGCTCCGGCAAGCACAGTGCCGCATCCTCAACGAAGACGGAATCTGGATAGTCTTCCAGCGCTTCTAAGACGTGAACCTGTGCTCCTGTCGACTTCAATGCGGCGATATAATCTTCATGATGAGAACTGAATACATCAAGATCCGGGGTGCCCGTATCAATCGCGCGCAGACCATCAATAATGCTTAAGGCCGGTTTTCTGCATATTGCATGAGTGAAGTTGTAGGATTTAGACATGCGCAATTTTTATCTCATTTCTAAGCAGATTAAGCCGATCAAATTAGTGACTATCCAGCTGAAATACCACCAGAAAATCGAGTTTGAACATCATTTCAACAACACAACTCATCAGTGTTATCAGTAAAGCAAATTCAACTTAAGTCATTGTAATACTAGGATTATTACCAACCAGATGTGACAAAATGAATCAATACTTAATTAACCCTACACGCCCATTTTTGCTGAATCACTCCATTTCTGGGCATACGAGGTTACAAAATGAAAATTTTCTCACAGTTTAGCTTGGTAAAGACAGTCACATTCTCCGCTGTAGCGATTTTAGTTCTTTCGCTCATAGCGATTGCTGTGCTGACAAACCAAACTGTATCAAACAAGATAGCCAAACAGGCAGTAGACAGTCAGGATCAGAGCTTAAGAATTGCAGCTCAACTGCTACAGACGAATTTCCCAGAAACAAAAATCTCTTATCTGGATAATGGTAATGTCGACAAGATTACCATGGAAAGCATCCCTCAGGAATTTACCAATCACGATATGATTGACACTGTTGGGCGCATTTCTGGTGAGACAGCAACCGTGTTTGCTTGGGACCCTGCGACAAAAGATTTTTGGCGTAAGACCACAAATATTATCAAGCCAGATGGCAAGCGCGCTGTGGGTACAGAACTTGGCCAGAAAGGTGCTGTTTATCCGGTCCTCACAAGCGGCAAAACATTCCGTGGTGAAGCAAACATCTTAGGTAAGGACTACTTTACGATCTACCAGCCAATCTTTTCAAATGACGGCTCTGTCATCGGTATTTTGTATGCTGGTGTGCTCTCATCTAAGATTGAGGCGATTTCCAATGAGATCATGTCACGTTTGATGTATTTCTCTATTGCAGTCATCCTCATCGCGATTACAGCTTTAATATTCCTTACCAAAAACATCTTTGGAGGCATCCCACGTCTCACTGCTATTGCAGAGAAAATGTCAGATGGTGAATATGATGATGAGCCACCACTGCAAGAGCAGAAAAACGAGCTTGGTACATTAGCTCGGGCAATTGAAACCCTTCGTCAGGGTGCGCTTGTGGCTAAATCAAATGAAGCTGAAACCAAGCGAATTCAGGAACAGGCGTTGAATGAACGCGATGAGCGCGAGCAACAAAAACAATCTGAAGACCGCGAGATTGCAAGCACCGTACAGCAACTTGGTGATGGTCTTGATCGCCTATCGCGTGGAGATCTGACCGTTACAATCAGCACGCCATTTCCTGATGAATTGGATAAGTTACGCGTTAACTTCAATAATTCAGTATCAAAACTTCGCGAAACAATGACATCTATCATCGATGGTTCAAATTCAATTGATCAAAACTCAAATGAAATGAAAGCCAGCGCTGACGATCTATCTCGTCGCACAGAACAGCAAGCTGCATCGCTTGAGCAAACTGCAGCAGCGCTTGATGAGATTACATCAACGGTTAAAGAAGCATCTTCTCGCGCAAATGAAGCTGCTGCAATGGCACAAAACGCCAAGGTTGACACAGACCGCTCAGGTGAAGTGGTGACAGAAGCAGTGTCTGCGATGGAAGGCATTGAAAAAGTATCATCTGAAATTTCCAACATCATTAATGTGATTGATGAGATTGCTTTCCAAACCAACCTACTGGCGCTAAACGCCGGGGTTGAAGCGGCACGCGCTGGTGAGGCTGGTAAAGGCTTTGCTGTTGTTGCCCAAGAGGTGCGTGAACTTGCGCAACGTTCAGCAACTGCTGCGAAGGAAATTCAGGCGCTTATTGATCGCTCAACCACTGAAGTTTCAAATGGTGTGGCACTTGTGAAGAAAACGGGCGATGCGCTGGTTGGCATTGCTGAGCATGTGACCAATATCAACGGTCAGATTTCATCGATTGCAACCGCAGCTGAAGAACAGCTTACCGGCATTCAAGAAGTCAATTCAGCGGTTAATCAGATGGATAAAGTCACTCAGCAAAACGCTGCGATGGTGGAAGAGTCCAACGCTGTTACACATAAAATGGTGGAAGAGGCACAATCACTTGCTGAAACCACACAACAGTTTCAGCTAAATGCAGCTGCACAACAGGTCAAAGCCGCTTAGTCCGCTCCCCCCGCATAGGACTAGGTTCCAAAGAAGAAGCCCGCTGAAGATCGTTTCAGCGGGCTTTTTTACATCATCTATCGATGAGGAACTAAACTTAGTCTTTTGCTTGCGGCAATACCCGAAGGCCAAGTTCGACCAGCTGAGTATTATCCGCAGGTGCCGGTGCTGCCATAAGCAGATCAGCGGCTTGCTGATTCATTGGGAAGAGTGTGACTTCGCGAAGGTTTTTCGCGCCGGCGAGCAGCATAACCACGCGGTCAACACCTGCAGCCATGCCGCCATGTGGTGGCACACCATATTGGAACGCACGGTAAAGACCACCAAAACGCTCTTCAACAACTTCAGGACCAAGACCCACTTTGCCAAACACTTTGATCATCATTTCTGGAATGTGGTTACGAATACCACCAGATGCTAATTCAAAGCCGTTACACACCAAGTCATATTGGTAAGCTTTCAATTCAAGCGGATCTTCCGCTTTATCAAATGCTTCCATGCCACCTTGCGGCATTGAGAATGGGTTGTGACCAAAATCAACTTTCTTGTTGTCTTCATCCCACTCGTAGAATGGGAAATCAACGATCCAGCAGAATGCAAACTTATCTTCATCCAGCAAGTTCAGCTCTTGGCCAACTCTGTCGCGGGCAGCACCTGCAAATGAAGCAAACTTAGATGGAACACCTGCAACAAAGAAGCAGCTATCGCCAGCTTCTAAACCAAGCTGAGTGCGGATTGCTTCGGTGCGCTCTGGGCCAATATTTTTAGCCAAAGGACCGGCACCAACTGTTGCGCCATCTTCTTCACGCCAGAAGATATAACCCAAACCAGGTTGACCTTGCTGTTGTGCCCATGAATTCATGCGATCACAGAATGCGCGTGAACCACCGGTTTTTGCAGGAACACCCCAAACTTCAACCTTTGGATCTTTTTCGATCATGCCAGCGAAGATTTTAAATCCAGAACCAGCGAAGTGATCTGTTACCGCTTCCATTTCAATTGGGTTACGCAAGTCTGGCTTATCAGAACCATATTTGCGGATCGCTTCGTCGTAAGGAATGCGCGGGAACACATCAGTTACTGGTTTCCCGTTAGCAAATTCTTCAAACACGCCTTTGATCACAGGTTCCATTGTTTGCAAGATATCTTCCTGCTCAACAAAGCTCATTTCCATATCAAGCTGATAGAACTCGCCAGGCAGACGATCAGCGCGCGGATCTTCATCACGGAAACATGGTGCAATTTGGAAATATTTATCAAAACCAGACGCCATGATCAGCTGTTTGTATTGCTGAGGCGCTTGCGGCAAAGCAAAGAAATTACCCGGGTGAATACGGCTTGGTACCAAAAAGTCACGCGCGCCTTCTGGAGAAGATGCTGTTAGAATTGGTGTTGCAAATTCATTGAAGTTGATCTCTGTCATGCGGCGACGCATGGATGTGATGATTTGCGAACGCAACATCATGTTTTTGTGCAAAGTTTCGCGGCGCAAATCCAAGAAGCGATATTTCAAACGCACATCTTCAGGATATTCTGGCTCACCAAATACTGGTAGCGGCAATTCGCTTGCAGCTGATAGCACCTCGATCTCACGCGCAAAGATTTCAACTTCACCAGTGTCCAAGTTTGAATTGATTGTGTCTTCAGTACGCGCTTTAACTTCGCCATCAATACGGATCACCCACTCACCGCGCACTGTTTCAGCAGTTTTAAACGCAGGGCTATCTGGATCAGCAACGATTTGTGACATACCGTAGTGATCACGCAAATCGATAAACAACAAACCACCGTGGTCACGTACACGATGCACCCAGCCAGCAAGGCGAACATTTGAACCAACGTCGCTTTTGCGTAGATCCGCGCATGAATGGGAGCGATAAGCGTGCATAATAAAACCTCTTTGTTCATCAGATGGCGAGACGAAAATTTCACGTCTTCAAACAGCCAATAATTTCTTGTAATTCGCGGCGGACAAGCACATGTGACAGCTGATTTGTCAAGGGAAAACGGTGGATTTGACCCGCTGAAAAGTCTTTTTTATAGGTTATTGCTTTACCAAGTGAAATAGTCACGTATTTTTACGAGACAAATGCCTTATTTTGAGTTATCGACTTTGCCATGGAAATTATAACAAAAACAACAGAACTTGAAGCTGCCTGCCTGGACCTTGCCAAAGCCGACTTCATTACAATTGATACTGAATTTTTACGCGAGAAGACCTTCTGGCCAAAACTTTGCTTGATCCAGCTGGCCTCGCCCGATCGTGCATTGATCGTCGATCCGCTCGCTAAAGATATTGATCTTGCGCCGTTCTTTAAGCTGATGGCCGACGAAAGCGTGTTGAAAGTGTTCCACGCTGCCCGCCAGGACTTAGAAATCGTATTCCATTTGGGTGATCTCATCCCCAAACCGATTTTCGACAGCCAAGTTGCGGCCATGGTTTTGGGATATGGCGACAGCATCGCATATGACGCGCTGGTCAACAAAATTACCGGTCATCACATTGATAAAACATCACGTTTTACAGACTGGTCACGCCGACCGCTCACCGAACAGCAGCTGAACTATGCGCTTGCGGATGTGACTCATTTGCGGGATGTATATCTTGATTTGTCAGCGCAACTTGAAGAGCAAGGCCGCGCCACTTGGCTCAACGAAGAGATGGCAATTCTTGAAGCCCGTGAGACCTATGACATCCATCCAGATGATGCGTGGAAACGCCTTCGCAACCGTATGCGTAAACCTCAGGATTTAGCAATTCTGCAACGTCTTGCTGCATGGCGCGAAAACCTCGCCCGCAATCGCGATGTGCCTCGTGGTCGTATCTTAAAAGATGATGCGCTGTATGAAGTGGCTCAACAAAAACCGCGAGATCAAGCAGGCCTTGGCCGCTTGCGCACCGTCCCAAAGGGTTGGGAACGTTCTGAGCTTGGAACCAGCTTAATGGCAGCGTTAGAACTTGCTTACGAAATCCCCAAGGAAGATTGGCCGGAAATTAAACGTCATAAGCCTGCGCCTGAGGGTACAGCTGCTGCGTCTGATATGCTGCGTGTCTTGCTCAAAACCATTGTCGAGCAAGAAGGCGTTGCGGCAAAAGTCATCGCTTCTGGGGATGATCTGGATAAGATTGCCGCTAACGGCGAAGAGGCAACAGTTGCGGCTTTATCAGGCTGGCGTCGCGAACTTTTTGGTGCAAAAGCGCTTAAGCTGATCAATGGCGAGCTGGCTCTTAAATTTGCTGACAAACGTGTTCAGGTGATTGAGACCAGCTAAGCTGGGCGTCAATACCAATAGAACTCTAAAAACATCTGCTCGTGTTTGGTTTTGAATTTCAAATACCGGCACGAGGCGATTTATTGCCCGCTGAATAAACCAATCAGAAATGCAATGCGCTCAACGACTGTGCCTTCCCCTGACATATCGTCGAATATTTTCAAGAAGCAGAAAAAGCCGATAACGTTTAATCGGGTTAAAACTTCATACCGGAAAAACCCATCTTGTGGCTTGGGTTTATAGGGATTGAGCTGAGAGATGATCAGACCCAACGCTAAGAGAACTGAATAAACCGCAGCGGATTGGAAAATAGCCAGCGCGTCCATAAATGGCATCGAAGCAAAATGGAATGTATCGCGCGCAAAGTGATATAGAAAATTTCCTAAGCAAGCCGCACAGAACGTTGCAAAAGCAATGCGTAGTTTCGGTATTTTCTTAAAATATCGCACAAAGGTGGGATAGAAGAAAAAGTCTACAAGCAATTCTTTGAAGTAGAAGAAATAGCGGTTCCAAAATTCGGCAAGCGTACGCGAAGCCAACGGATTGCGGGTATTGCGCGGAACGCGATATCCGATCATCCGAATGACGGCGACGATAAAATGTCCCCAAATGGCGATGACAACAAGATCCAGAAAATAGTTATAAATCAGGCTCAACCAATTTGTGAAAGTTGCAAAAGCATTTCCATCTGCATGGGCCAATATGATTGTTTGCAAAGTTGGTAATTGGAAGTATTGGCGGGCGACAAATTCCATGACATGCATCGCGCCCGTTAAAATCAAAGCCCAAACAATCAATTTGATGGCTTTCAAACGTGTGATTGCGAGTTCGTCTGCATCTTTTGCGTCGAATTTGTTTAAGTAACCAAAGCTTTTGCCAATCGGCGTTGCGCTCCCACCCCAAAATGGACGCATGAAGCCGCTTCGAGCTAGAATTAACGTTGCATCTTTGCTTTTCTCATCAACGGCCGCATAAGCTAAAAACCAGAGGCTTGATACAAATACCCCGGCAAAAGACCATAAAAAGGCGCTTAAATACCCTTGATTTGGACCCAATAAAGCTATGAGCGCGATACTTGCCCATATTAATATCAAGCTCAAGACGGGTCGCTTTGTAATCCAAGCAGTTCTTTGCCAATGCAGCGATTTTAAAAACAAAAACGCGAAACACAAGAACGCGCCAACTGTGCAAAATTGCCAAATATAAGGCGATAAATTGAGCGGTAATTCTGAGACTTTATCGTTCAGTAAATTGCTCCAACCATCCACTCTAAAGGGTCGTAATAACAAGTAAAAAACGGACGCGAGCACGATGATTAAAGTGCGATATTTCGGCAAAATCGCAACCGCAATGATGGTTAAACTAATTAATCCTAGTGCAGAATTTGAAAATTGCTGGCTGAGTGCCATCACAAAAATAAAGACAGCATGAAGCGCAAATTTGCCGAAGTTTGATTTGGTAAACTCAATGGCTTTAGAGTTTTGATCAATCTGCAGCCACACCCTTCGCCAATACAAAGGAGATAGTGAAAATGAAGCGGCAGATACATCCTGGTTATTTTTCATCGAAAACAACCTCGACCATCTCACCAATGGGATGTGTATTTTTAACAATAGAAAATTCTAAAAACCCAGAAAAATGCTGCATCATTTCCACCTCCCACTTTCAACCTTCATCACGCAGATTTAGCTTTAAGCTTGATAACAAAGCTTGCGATTTTACCGATGACACTCCCCGCTTGAAGTATGCCGTACATCTTGGTTGATTGAGCACCATATTTTGCCTTAAACGGCTCATCACCAATGGTGAAGTCAAACACGTCACCCCCCTCCTCTAGCCAATCGGCCATGATGAGATCGTACATAAGTAATCCCGGTGAATGTTTTCCGTAATTATCGTAATCGCAACCGATGAGTAGATAGTGGTATCGACCATTTTTGATCAGTCCAAAAATCACCCCAACACGTTTTCCATCTGCAGTTAATTGATATGTCCTTGCAACATTATGCGACCCAAGGTTTTTCGCGACACGCGTATAAAATCTAAGAACGAAGTCTTGCTGAATTGGATCGCCTTCAAAACGACCCTTGCGGTATTGTTGAACATAGCTGATGGCGTCTTGGATCTCGTCATCAGGCACAACACTTAATTTCACATCGAATTCTTTATTAAAACGACGCGATTTCCTATCGAGGTATTTTGTGTGGCTCTTACCAAATGCATCCTTGCGCCAAGCATCATACGGCGCTTTGATCGTAGAAGCGTGCGCGGAAAAATCCAAAGCATGTGATGGAGATTTGAAAAACAATCCCCATAGCTGCCGCGCTTCTTGACGAATGGGTTTGATCCGCAACAGATCATATTTACCGGTGGCATTTGATACAGCTTTTGAAAGTAAATCGTCTGCGACTGGGTCATTTAATTGGTCATTTCGAACAATGGGAGCGGAATAATCACTCACACCGAGATCGGAACTTTCGACCAAAATAATGCCTTTGATTTTCCGCCTGATCAGCGGCAATACAAACACAAGAGCACCATTTTCAGATGCACGACCTGTGATGATCAGTTTTCCAGCGCCACGCTCTGGCACCAATTCTTCATAGAAAGCTGAAAGCCAATCAGGGCTTTGAAACGCTGTTGCGTCCGAATTTTCGAAAAGATCGCGATACTCATCTGATGAAAAATCAAACGTATTTTCCGATGCGACATCAATCAAAGTTCGAAAAGATTTTGTTTCACATCTGCTCATTAGACATAATTCACCCGCCAAATGCCGATTAGAGCTGGCGGGAATCACCCCGATTTTTATTGTTATTACCGACTTATTTGAGCTTTAACATGATAGATCTGTGTTTAAATGTCGTTAAAATACAACGAAATCAGACACTTATTATTGGTACTCTTTCAACAATTTTTTGTACTTTTCTCTAATTGCAATTCACCAACAAATCGAAAAAATCATTAAAATCAAACGTTTATAGAGCACGAAAATTCAAAGCAACTGAATTGCGTGCAAGGGTCAAGTTTGGAGTGAATGGGGTTTTTCTGTCATCAACATTACGCGTAGAGACGTTTTATCTGCTTGGCTTTGTCGAGATTTTATCTCTTAATGCGAGCCCACCGATAACTAAAAGCGCCCCGGATATTTGCAATAGCGTCAAGTTTTCGCTTAACAACAGGCTTGCAAACAAAATAGCAAATAATGGTTGTAAACTTGTGATCATTGTCGCCAGAACTGGGCCAATAATTTCTACAGCGTAAAAGAAGCTCAATAGACCTATCGTGAACGAGAGACCCACCCCTAACACAGCGGTCCAACCGATAGCATTACTAGGAAACGATAATTTATTTCCCAACCCAGCATTCCAAATCAGAAAGATCACTGTTGTTGTAGCGACCATCAGAAGATTAATGGTAATGGCATCACTTTTGGGTAAGGCCTTGGCATTGAGTAGGATCATTGCGGTCACAGATACCGCAGCAAGCAGTGATAGCAGAATGCCCTGACCATCAAGCCCCTGGATATTTACACCAACCGCAATACCTAACCCAAAAAGGACTACTACAGAGAAGAACATCTGCCTCTTGGTGACATGGTTAAGCCCAAGAAAATGCGCTACAAGCATCAACAGAATTGGGTGTAGAAAATATAAGGTTACTGCGATACCGACGGGGATTGATTGTACCGCTCCAAAATAACCATAGGACATTGCTGCAAAGCTTATACCAGAGGCGAGGCATAAGATCATCACCTCCAGACTGGGAACCATAAGACGACGTTTTAGCGCTAATATCAAGACGCAAATGCCGATCATTACAAATCCGCGTACCACCATAACCGTTATTAAATCCGTTCCTTGACCATAAGCGAATTTGGCAAGGCTAGGACCAATAGCAATCGAGGCTGCGGACAATACTGAAAGTCCAATCCCATAAAAAACGGCATGTTTTGAATTAGACGACATTTTATGCTCGTTTCAGAAGTAACCATCCCATTGGTGCTTCAGGACGCAAAGTCAATATTGGCGCAAATCCAGCCATGCTTGCTGCAATGAGGTTGGTGATGCCTCCCGTGTCTGAATTTGCGTTACTAAGTCGCTCGACAACAACTTCGTTGCTAGTGCAGAAATCTAATTTAACGTATTTAATCGCAGAGGATTTCAACAATGGTTCGGTTGCCGGATGTAGAAATATTGTTTCAAATTCGGTTTTATATTCACAAGTTCTCTTACCAATGAGAACTAGAGGTGGGATGGGCCTTACTTTATAATCTGCGATGGTTAACCGCGTATCCATGAGGAAACTGTTTAATTTGGGATAAGCAACCGGAACAAAAAAGAAGGAAGCCTCGTCAGTAAGCACCGCGTCGCATGCGGATTCAAAAGATGAAACGCCTTGAATATCTGATTGGGGATACCAGGCTTTAGCGGCATCCAGAGAACAAGTTACCGATGTTTCCGATTTACCCAACGTCCTGATTGTCTCATTGCCGATGTAATCAGGTGACCAAGAAGAAGGCATCCAAGTTGTATCCATAGATTCTTTGGACTTTGTAAGACGATTTTGGATCATAGAGTGTCTTCCTTTTGAAATAAGCTAGGGGCTGCTCTAGGTTGTATTGACGTTCATTTCATCATTTACGGTGAGGATCTGTTACAAAGTTCTGTTCTGACTTAGGCATCAATGCCTTTGTAAACTGATCTTGGATAGAATACGTGATTTAGAGTTTTTTGACTGTTGGAAAGAAAGATTTTCTGTTTCATTGTGATCAAAATCAAAGACTACAGAAACGCGAGATTCTATCACCTGTTGATCCTGAAATATAATAAGAACACAACTTATTATAAGTAGATATATAAAAATATATCACCACAAAAGTGTACATGTAAATGGAAATATGAATACAAAATATTGGTGTGCGTATGATCACTTTTGCACCAACTCGCGCCCCTATTCATGCCAATATAAATTTTGAAATATCATGGTCATCTTGGTTTTTGGATATGTCAGCCATGCGTTTAATATCACCACCACCTGAGACATTATTCTAGGCAAGTGCAGCCGCAATAACTATGTCCTGACGGCCAATATTGGCCCGAAGGAGAACAAGCGGTCTCGCAAGTAACTTGTATTACATACCGATTAATTAACTGACCCATAACCTTTTTCAACTAGCAATCAAAAATTGATTGATCAAACGCGAATACAACTAAATGAGAAAGAAATTTCTTTATACAAGTAAAAACTTGGAGAAACTTCAGAGTAAGCTGGAGCAGGTCAAAGTGCGGTCTGCAAACATTGACGATATTGGATCAATAATTTCACTTCAAAACAAGGCATTTCCAAATGATCCTTTGGCATTTAGTCATGCAAGTCTTCATGAAAAGCTTAAGGACAGAAGTCGCTATCTGTTGGTTGCAGAGTTTAGAAACAAGTTTGCAGGTTACGCATCATTAACTGATAGACGGTTTAGACCATGGACTGGTGGTGATTTCTTGGCTGTCGAACAAGAATTCTCCGGTCGTGGAATTGGCGCAATGATCATGATTAAAGCGCTGCAACGAGCTAAAAGACCTTTGATGCGAATTTTTGTAGCACGCTCAAATATGAGGGCTCGGAAATTGTATAAAAGAATGGGCTTTCATTCCAACGGAGTGCGCAAAGCGCATTACCCAAATGGCGACGATGCCCTTGTACTTCTCGCGTTCACCGGATTTGGTAGAAATAAGCATGACATTTGATATCAGGTTTGTTGATATTTTCTCTTCATATGAACGATGGAGGGAGTTTGAGCAGAACGCTGTAATGAGTCCCTATCAAAATAGTTCTTGGATCTCGGCTTGGTATAATAAGACCAATAACAATTTGAATTCCGAAATGCAGGTCTTTGTCGTAGAAGGCTGGCAAGGTGATGATTTGGTGTTCATTTTGCCTCTGCAAATTTCAAATAAGCTGGGCATAACAATCTGCAAGTGGTTCGGACCGAAATTTCAGAATTGGAATTCTGGTATTTTCAAAAGGAATTGGCAAGAAAAGAAAGATAAATTGAACTTCTCAGATGTGCTGTCTCGGATCGCAGAAATCCATGGCAATATTGACATTTTTCAACTTGAGAAGCAGCGACCGCAAATAGACAAATTTGCAAACCCACTAACGGATGTTGGCTGCAGGATATTGCATGCAGACCCAATTTATATTGCTGAGATTGCTGGCAGCTTTAAAAACTGGGAAGAAAATAGGCGATCTAAGAATTCGAGAAAGCGGTTAGCCAGAAAACGTAATGCCCTTCAAAAAGCTGTTGGTTCGATCACTGTACAGAGAGCTATGAGTAGGCCTGAAGTAGATAACGCATTCGACACACTATTCGCACAGAGAGAGCGAGCAAGAAAAACACGAGCACTTCCGAATCCCGTCAGCGACGTTGCAAATCTATCAGCATTGAAGCAGGCAGCATTCAATGGATTAAACTCGCGCAATGGGCTCCGTGTTTACACCATGACCACCAGTGCAAAAGTTTTAGCCGTTAGCTGTTTCATTACACATGATGAACACGCAAGTGCAGTTATATCATCAATGAACGAAAATCTCGCTAAGTTTAGCGTTGGCAGACTAATCGAACGTGATGCGCTGGAGCATTTGACTATTGACGGGTTCCGTGCGTTAGATTTTGGGTTGGGTGATGACCGCTACAAACAGGAGTGGGCGGTAAAAGAGCAAGTATACGATAATCTTGTAGCCATAACCCGATTTGGTAAATTAGCACTGTATACCCTTTTTATTATTGGTACCTGTAAGCGGTTATTAAAGAGTTTGACTGCATCTAAAAAAATAATACGTTCTATCAAATCAAGATATTGGTTTTGATTTAAAAGTCGATTGTGAAACTCAGTTTTAGACGTCAGAATTATGTCTCCATCTTGGCACACAGTTACTGTCCATAGTTTAAAAAATGTTCTGCATATCACGCAAAATCGGAGAAGCAATAACCAAGTCCTGACGGCCGATATTGGCCCGATGCGGAATACTTCCCATGGGTTATCTTGTTTTGTAAAAGAAAAATGGAGGTGTCTCTGAGGTTTCTCGTAAGATAATTTCGTAAAATTTATCGGATACAAACGCATGGCCCGGTCCAATTGCACCCATCCCTTTCCAGAGATGGCGTCCCTCGCTGGCACCACTTTTTAACACTAAATCTCCGCCATGCTTTGAAAGGTTTGGAATGGTTATTTGAAAAGAAGATGAAGTTGGATCAAGTTTTGAGCGATGAAGGTTTTTACTTTGATCCTCATCGACTGCATCTAAACGATCAAGAATATTGATAATGTAAAAATTGGCTATCTCATCTCCATCCTTTCGGTCACGTAGGCTGAATGGATGAAAGCGATGGCGGGAAGGTTCAAGCATTTCGAGGGCACTTTTAATGGCTTCATTGCAATACCAATATTCAATTGCAAAAAGTGGAGGGATGGTTTTACACGGCGCGCGAAGATAGCCACTTTTTGGAAAATACTTATCATCTACTAATGTAGACTGATTCAAAGGTTTTATGAGTTTTTCAACTGCCGAACCCCACTCATCCTTCCAATAATCATCTTCTGCAATCGAAGGTGTCTTATAATTGTCAGCAATAAAGTAAGGCATCTGCGTCTCCTAGCTTACAAGAAAAATTGGATGCAAGCATATTCTAGCCAGCCAAGTTGGTCTCGTTTGTCGTTGAAATTTAGCAGAAGGCATTTAATCAATTGTTAGAAAGGCGAATGTCCCCTTCTGTTACAAAACAGAAATCGGAGAATACTCCGGTTTCGTCTGCTTTGTGCAAACACTAACCGCCGAAAACTAATCGTTATAGCTCGTCTTTTTATTGCGCAGGCCTTGGCATTTCTTGGAGCAATATTTCACCTCGTCCCAAACTTTTTCCCATTTCTTACGCCAGGTAAACGGGCGTTCGCAAACGGGGCAAATCTTGGTTGGAAGGTCTGACTTTTTGCGCATCGCTAGTTAGCTCTCTAAACTTTCAAGGAAAGTCTTACTGTCCTGCGAGATAGCATGTTTTTTATCTTCGCCCATTCGGTCATAGGTTTTATACATCATGCCAATGCGATGATTATTGCTTAGTTTGTCGCGATTTCGCGCAAGAAAATCCCAGTAAAGATAGTTAAACGGACATGCATCTGCACCGTTTTTATCTTTAACTTTATAGCTGCAATTTTTGCAGTAGTCGGACATTTTGTTGATATAACTTCCACCGGCTGCATAGGGTTTGCTTGCTAAATATCCACCATCGGCAAATAAAATCATGCCTGAAACATTGGGCAATTCAACCCATTCATATGCGTCGGCATAGACGATTAAAAACCACTCATTGACATATTTGGGATCAATCCCTGCAATCAATGCAAAGTTACCCAGCACCATGAGACGTTGGATGTGATGGGCATAAGCATTTTCTTTTGTTTCTGTCACGCATTGGCGAAGGCAGTTCATTTGGGTGTCGCCCGTCCAGTAAAATTCCGGCAGCGCGCGTTTAGCTTCAAAGAAGTTCTGATCCGCATAGTCTGGCATTTTTAGCCAGTAAATCCCGCGGACATATTCGCGCCATCCGATGATCTGTCGGATAAAACCCTCTGCGGCATTTAACGGTGCCAGACCTTGATGGTAGGCATGCTCTACGGCTTTGACGCATTCAAGCGGGGTAAGCAGCCCGCAATTGAGATAAAAACTGATATGCGAGTGATACATCCACGCTTCACCCTCGATCATCGCATCCTGGTAATCGCCAAAGTGACATAAACGCTGATCAATGAATTGGCGCAAGGCTGTACGAGCTTGATCGCGGGTCACGGCAAAATGAAACGGTTCTAAATCTCCAAAATGATCGCTGAAATGCGTGGCAACGAGATCCATCACCTCGCGCGTGATGTCATCAGGTTTCGCCATAAAGGTTTGCGGAATATCAAGGCCTTCTTTGGGAGGTTTGCGATTTTCTGCATCATAATTCCACTTCCCACCTTCTGGTTTATCACCGTTCATCAGAATAGCGTAGCTTTGGCGCATATCGCGATAGAAATATTCCATGCGCAATTGCTTGCGCCCGTTCGCCCAATTTGCGAATTCTTCAGGCGTTGCTAAAAAGCGATCATCATTGCGAATTTCAACATCAATGCCAAACTTATCCTGCCAGGTCTTCATCTCTTCCAGCACCCGATACTCACCGGGGAAAGTGGATATGATACGGCTGATTTTATGTGCTTCGACCGCGCGCATAATCTCACCGGTGAATGATCCGGCATTATCCTCATCATCGAGTTTTACATAGCGCACATGAATACCCTTATCTCGTAACTCTTGTGCGAAATGGCGCATAGCGGAAAACAAAAACGCGATCTTCTTTTTATGATGCTTCACATAGTTTGTTTCATTTCTAACCTCACAGATCAGCACGATATCTTCATTGATATCAATACCTTGCAAGGCTGTGACATCATGGGTTAATTGATCGGCAAGAACTAATCGAAGGCTACTCATTTAAGCTGTGATCTTTCTCTGATGGGCTATATAGGTTGACGTATTTTGACCTTAGAGATCAAAACTTAGTTGTTGAGATGAAGGTTTCGATTTGGTTGATGAACGTTTAATCCCGCGCTTTGGCTGCTTTTTACGGCTTCCCAAACGCTGATTGACCAATTTGGATTGTTCTTTAAATCCTTCAAAACCATTGCGTTTTTTAATCTCACTTCTGGCAAATTTTATAGCCGTTGCGTGATCAACAATCGGTTTTGGATAGTCGGTTAAGTTTTGCTCATCGCGCCACGGCTCATGGATAAATGTGTTGGAAATATCTTTAAGTTCCGGCACATAGCGGCGGATAAATTTGCCCTCACTATCATGGTCCATGGATTGCTTGATCGGGTTATACATGCGAATGGCGTTGATCCCAGTTACACCCGATTGCATCTGAAATTGAGAATAATGAATTCCCGGTTCATAATCGGTGAAAAGCTGCGCAAGAATGGGGGCTGTCTTTCTCCAATCAAGCCAAAGATGATAGCTTGCAAATGAAACAAGAAGCGCGCGCATGCGAAAGGTAATCCATCCATTTTCATGCAGAGAACGCATTGATGCATCAATCAAAGGATAGCCGGTTTGTCCCGTTTTCCAAGCGGTTAGAAAGTCATCCCTGAAATGCGGTTCGCGCATGCCTTCAAAGGCCGGATGCATGCATTTAAACTCAATATCAGGTTGTTGCTCTAGCTTTTGGATAAAGTGGCAATGCCATGCGATACGAGAAAGATAAGCGCGGAGGTTTCGTTTGAAATAAACCGCATCTGGATCAGCATTGTCCGATAGTGTTTTCAATTTGGCATAAGTAGCGGCTTCAATTTCACGAATTGAAAGACTACCAAAGGTGATATGCGCGCTTAACCGCGAGCAATGCCGCGCAGAAACTCCTGGTTTGGATACATTGGCGATATATCTCCGACCACGTTCTTTCAAAAACGAAGCTAGGACGCGGAGCCCCTCCTCTCGCCCACCTTTTTGAACATTACCAATATCCAAACGACCAAACATCGGATCGTCTTTACCGGGTAAAGCATGCGATTTAATGTCAGCGACAAAACCCACATTTATCGGAGCTGCTAAAATATCCCCACGCATACGATCATCACGAATTTTTGCCCAGCCATCACGGCTTTTAAGACGACGCACCACGCCATTTGTTGGAAATTCATGCCAATTGATTGCATTACTTGCGCACCAGGCTTGAACGTGTTTATCACGCACAAAGGTCCAGTGATTTCCTGTTTCCTCATGCGAATAAAGTGAAAAGGACCCCAATTCATCTTTAAGTGCTTCCAGCACCTGCGTTGCTTTGCCAATGCGAATGCAAAGGGTCACGCCAAAATTTGAAAGCTTGTCTTGAAGTTCGCTTAAACAATCATGAATAAAGTGCCAGTGGCGGCGTGAACTATCAGGCAGCGCCCACAATTCTGGTTCAACAATATAAAGCAGAACAAGTGGAGCGCTTTGTGCCGCATTGACCAATGGTGCGTGATCAAACAAACGCAAATCACGCTTTAGCCAAACAATATTGGGCTCGACACTCATCACCACCACAACAATTTTAGTGGTGGATAAAAGCAGATGTTTTTATAAATCTTGCGCATGGTTAGTCTTACGCAGAATAACCATAAAGAGATCAGGCAAAGCGGTGGATTTATCCTTTTTGTTGAACGCGATCGGCGATAACTTTGGCCGTCGCGGCAAGTACAGAAAGACTGATTATGATTTTGGTCAGCATTTCCATTGTGCCTTCGATCAGATAAGCATGCACGACACTGCCAATTACCGTCACGATCGCCAACGCCAAATGGGTACGTTGCCAAAGGCGTAAAGGCATGCGCAATCGTTTTCGAAATGCCACCATTAAGCCCATTAGAAATACCGCCCACATTGCGATCACTCCCCATAGAGAAAACGGTGTTGGTGATCGAAATAGCAATACATCGATCACATCAGGAGGGCTGGTAAACCATAAAAACAGCACGTGTATAAAAACCATAGTGACAAGCAGTGCGCCAAACCATTTATGAAATTGTCTGTTTTTACGTGCTGATATTGACGGCAGATATCCGCCAATGAGCAAAGGTTGGGTAAGTAAAAGCGCCATTGCAAAGATGCCAGCGAACCCCGCAATGATATAAATACTATCACGCCAAGCTAATAATGGACTGAAAGCAGCGGCTATTATAGGCGCGGTGATTACAACGAAAAACGCTATCCAAATTAGCTTTGTGCGCGTTTTACTCTGCAATGATTTGCTCTTTCGATTAGACAGGCTTTAAAACAAAATTTGCTTCAAGACTTGTGTCTTTTGAACTCTTCATAACCGGGCGCAGGAACACAGTTTCAAAGTCGCCGCTGTCATATGCCAAATGACCATGTGCTTGGCCAAATGCTGGCACGATCTGCGGCATCTCCAATCGATAGACCCCGTTTTCATCCGTCAAAGTTGCCCCATGGCTTTCCCAATCGCTCTCATAGCCTTCGGTGGTATGTGCCCAAATTTGAATACGCTGCCCTGCCAATGGTGCACCGTCACCTGCACGTCTAACTGTGCCGGACATCCAAAAACCACCTCCGCCAATGCGATCAACAATTGGCGCGCCTGATAAATAATTATTTGCGCCACCGCGCATTGATTTAGTCGGCTCTAATCCTGCGGCTCGCGCAGGAACTGTAAAGCCTGATAATCCACTTGCGGCAACAGCGCCACTTGCGGCTAAAAGCGAACGACGGGTAAGCGAAATTTTAGGCATTGTGGCACCTCTATGTGGTTTCGTTTTTCTACGATCTTGAGATAGAATTAGATCACAACTGAGCCAAAACTATGACAGATTTTTAGCGAAGACAAACCACAAAATTGTGAACTGGCGCTAATTATCTTGCCAATGGCCAATATGAAAACAGGCCACTGAGAAAAAGGTTCGCCCCCTTTCATAAAGGATTTATGAGCAGATTAATCAGATTGATTTCGCCTCAAATTTACAAAACAATGCACTGATTAAATTAGGTGAGACAAAATCATGGAAAATTACGCGCGATTAATGTTCACGCAAGCAGTGCAGGATTTGCAAGAAGCAGAAGGCACAAAACAAAAGTTTGAAACCTATTATCCGCACAGAACACAGCAAACACTGTCGCAAGATGATATTGACTTCATCCGTCAGCGAAATAGTTTTTACATTGCTTCGGTAAATTCAGATGGCTGGCCATATATTCAACATCGCGGTGGAGCACGCGGTTTCATTCATGTCGCTAGTCCTACCACAATTGCCTGCGCAGATTATCACGGTAATCAGCAGTTTATTTCGATGGGTAATCTAAAAACTGAGCCGCGAGTTTCGCTGTTTTTTATGGATTATTTAAACCGCCGTCGACTTAAAATTCAAGGTCACGCCACATTGATTGACGCACAAGATGCTGATCCAGAATTGTTGGCCAAACTTGATCAAAGTGCAGCGCCTGCTGAAAGAGTTTTACAGATCGAGATTGTCGCGATGGATTGGAATTGTCCCAAATATATCCCTTTGCAAATCCCCGAGGACGCAGTTGATCAAATATTTGGTCAAGAAATTCGCCAATTGCGTTCTGAAAATGCCAAACTTCGTGATGAAATAGCAAAATTAAAGGCTGCGGGATAGCGGAAACAGCCCGGCATCTTCGTTATAAAACGCACTAAATCCGGCATAAACTCGCAGAACACTTGCTAAATTGGCAACATTCAAATTATATGCCATTTGGGAGCGCATATTTTCGGACACGTGGAGAGTTCGGAAACCAAACGGGGACTGCTAGTAGCTTGCGATTAGAACCGCCAGACGGTGAAAATATGTGAGTTGCGCAAACAATGAATATGTCGAAAAAAGAGAACCTCATTGTTGAAGGCATTCGGTCTTGGCCCTGGTATCGCGGCTTTTTAAAGGATTCCTATTCCTGTCTAAATAAAATGTCAGAGCAGCCGGCCAACCCATTTGTATTGGGCAACCCTGTGCCTTTTGGCGGCAGAGGTCGGCGTCATGTTTTTGCTTTCAGCGAAGAGGCGAATAAAACAGTTCTTGCCCAACCCGATATTTTCC
This sequence comes from Rhizobiaceae bacterium, assembly GCA_020628775.1. GTDB lineage: Bacteria > Pseudomonadota > Alphaproteobacteria > Rhizobiales > Rhizobiaceae > Lentilitoribacter. The sequence continues at coordinate 29,806 of JAHDEP010000009.1, forward strand.
GTTCCGGCGGCCAAGTCATCAAGGGGCCCAAAAACTCAGCCCACCAACGATTAAGAACCGGCATCATTGCGATGAATGGCCGTAAGCACCGCCAACATCGCAAGCTCATGCAGCCACCTTTTGCCAAAATTGCAGTTGCGACATATGTCCCAACAATCACCAGGTTAATCGATCAGGTTTTGGATCGCTGGGATATGGACAAACCTTTTGATATGTATGTTGAAACGACCAAAATGGCGAACTGGATCGCGGCGCATATTTTGTTCGATCACGACGATTTTGACCGTTCGACGCAGACTTGTGAACTCATCACCAAATGGATTGATTTGGATGTGAAAGCGCGCAAATTGCCTGTTGCTTTTGACATAACCGGCACAGCTGGCGCGCGTCTATTGCGGCATGCAGAAGTTGTTGAAGAAGCGATGCATGAACTCATCAATGCAAAGCGGAAAGAAACTGAACCCGGCAAAGATGTTTTATCGATTTTGGTTCATGCAGCAAAAGTGGAAGATGTCAGATTAACAGATGTGGATTTGAGCGCGCATGCCGTTATTTTGCATGCAGCGGCTTTTGTGACAACGGCAACAGCGCTTGCATGGGCTATGTATCTGATTGCGCAAAACCCCAAATTTGCCGCAGATCTCAACGATGAGATTGAGGCCAACATTACCAATTGGCCACCCGATGCAGCGCAAGTGGATAGCCTGCCGCTTCTAGATGGCCTTATTCGAGAATCTCTTCGCCTTTTGCCTCCTGTGCATCATGTTATTCGCACAGCGACCAAGGATGCCGAATTGGAAGGCGTTGAGATGAGATCGGGTGATCGTGCCGTGGTGTCAGCGTTTATGACCCATAGAGATCCCGATATTTTCAGTGATCCAACCAAGTTTGATCCGACACGTTGGATGGTCAAAAAGCCTGGCCCGTTCCAGTTTATCCCTTTCAGTGCCGGTCCAAGACTTTGCCTTGGCTATCAATTTGTGATGCTTGAGATGAAGCTGGTTGTCATACGCGCAATGCAAAGGTTTAAATTAAACCTTGTCGAGGGCTCTCACATCGACGCCAATGTTCAGCTGACACTGCGACCAGCTGAGGGTCTGCCTATGGTTGTTTCCAAGCCTGATGGGCAATTTTCGGCCACACAAGTGACCGGCAACATCAATGATCTTGTTAAAAACGAGCAGAACTAACTCGTTTTACATTTTAAGCCTCAGCTAAAGCCTCAACTTTTTTGCGAAAATGATTGATGAGGTCTTTGTCATCTTTAATGCCAGACCAGCTTTGCGGCGGCATGGATTTGCCTAACGTAACTTGAAGCTTGCGGTTTTTCATCTTCGGCAGTTCTTTAAAGATTAGAAGATTTTGTAACTTTGGTGATACTAAGCCACTGAGTTGAAACCACCAGCTATTATTGCCATGCACAAATACTGGCAATACAGTCGCCCCTGTTTTGCGGGCTAATGTTGCAATATGTGCGTTCCAATCTGGATCAACCACAGATTTTTTATCCCTATTATAGTGCGACACTGCCCCAGCAGGGAAGACAATAAGTGCGCCTCCATCGGACATAAAGCGAAAAGCTTTTCTCCAACTTTTGATATTGAGCGACTGTCTGCTGCGTTTTTTAAGTGGATCCACTAGAATCAACCTGTTCGTATATTCGGGTATCTGACCTAATGCATAAAAACCCATGAGATGCACATCAGAGCGAATTTTGGTAAGCAGATAGTCTATCGTAAACCCATCCAACAAACCGTATGGATGGTTTGCCATTACAATAACTGGTCCATCTGTCGGAAAGGACTTCAAGGGTTCACCTTGAAGTTCCAGATCGATATTTAGCTTCTCAAGAAATGCACCGGAAAGTTCAATATCTTTATGCTCGGGTAGTTCAGCGTATAGCTGGTTGAACTGCGTGAAACCCAAGACGTGGTTGAAGACAGCGCCAATGCCATTAGCCAGCC
>JAHDEP010000183.1 GCA_020628775.1 Rhizobiaceae bacterium
AGCATTGGAAATCCCGAAGGATGTCGCGCAAAGCTTGTCTCTGCTACGAGGCGGGCTACAAGGCGCACGTTGGATTGATGTCGAAAACTATCACCTAACACTGCGATTTATCGGCGATATAGACGAGCGAACAGCTGATGATGTGCTCGATGCATTTGATTATGTTGCCAAGCAGGAATTTGAACTGCAGTTAAACGGCATTGATATCTTTGGGTCTAAAAAACCGCGAGCCCTATATGCCAATGTTATCGCTTCACCAGCACTCAATGCCCTGCAATCAGCCATAGATAGTCAATGCCGACGCATTGGCATTATGCCAGATGGGCGAAAGTTTACCCCGCATGTGACGCTGGCTAGATTGCGTCATGTAAATCCGTTTGCATTGCGTGATTATCTCGATGCCAGAAGCAACTTTAAATCCACAGCGTTTAATGTGAGCAATTTTGTTGTGATGTCATCCAAGAACTCACGCGGTGGCGGTCCATATATCGTTGAAGAACGTTATCCTTTAGGCCACAGCAACGCTCAGGATCATTTGGCTTCAAGCTTTGCAACAAGCCCATCGCAGCCCTTAACCAACATGTGATAGACAATATCAAATCCATCACCCTTGCCATAATATGGGTCTGGAATTGGCACATCTTCACCCGACGCATAGTCCATAAACAAATGGATTTTATGCTGTTCTTCTATTGGCGCATTCGCAATCAATAAATCCAAATTATCATGATCCATCGCCAAAATGAGATCGAACTTAGCGTAATCATATCTAGAAATAGGTCGCGATCGTTGATCTGTAATATCAATATCATATCGCTGCATTATTTGGACCGCGCGCGGATCGGGTAAATTTCCCTCATGCCAGCTTCCGGTCCCAGCGGAATCCACATAAATCTGTTTTGCCAAAGGTGTATCTTCAATTGCTGACTTAAAGACACCTTCGACCATTGGAGATCGGCAAATATTGCCCATACAAACGAACAAAATTGATTTTACTTCACCTGACATGCAACTCTTCTCAGCGCTGAATTGAACCAAATAATGACGCTTTCAAACCGCCAATAACAATTCATAGATTGAATTTTACACAAGTGTACCCCAAATCTAATACATGGGTAAGAAAACAATCAGCGAAAACGAAATCAATGCGATTTTGTCGCCTGCCGATATCGAGCAGCAGCAAAAACAAGAAAACAAAATACGTCGAAAATTTTGGCCAACGCTAAAAAACGCATTGGCTCAATTGCCTTTTGCGGAAGACGTGGTCACGGCCTATTTTTGCGCCATGGATAAAAATACGCCTTCGCATGTGCGCGGTGTTTTGCTTGCAGCGCTTGCATATTTTGTCCTGCCAACAGATCTCATTCCAGATTTCATCGCAATGATCGGCTTTGGTGATGATGTTGCAGTGTTAACGGTGGCATTATCAACGTTAAAAAAGCACATGACACCCGAACAGCGCGAAGCTGCCCGTCATGCATTAGATGAGTTGAAAAGCGATAGAAAAGCTAATTAGTATTGCAAATTAGAGATCGTTTGGGGGATCAATTTCGCCCTCCAGCGTCTCCCTAAGCTTTTGAAACGCAACACGTATTCGTGATTTAACCGTTCCAAGTGGCAGACCTGATTTCTCAGCAATTTGGCTATGAGAAAGTCCTAAAAAGAACGACATTCGAATAATGTCTGCATGTTTATCCTGCAGCAATGCCAAAGCACGACGAACATGTTCATCCCGCTCTTCTTCTTCAACATAATCGTCGGGCGAGATAGGCTCAGGCGGCACAAAGATTGGATCGTTCACATCGATTAATGCTGAACGATCTCGGCGTAGTAGGTCTATGCGACGGTTTCTTGCCACACGAAACAACCAGGTCGATAAAGATGACTTGGAAGGGTCAAACAAATGGGCTTTGTGCCAAAGTGCTGACATAACATCCTGCGACATATCTTCAGCCTGCTCGGGCGCGGCCCCAAGCTGGATAAAATAAGATTTGATGCGTGGTGAAAAATAATCAAAAAGCTCCGCAAATGCCTTTTGATCACGATTAACCGCTACTGCATTGGACAGCTTCGCAAAGTGACCATGCTGATCACGCCCCATTCACAATAATCCTTTTTTTATTCTTATTTGCCCCCACCAAAATCGACCGCAGTTTCGATTTTTATAATTGGTGTGAACATAGCTGCCAAACTATTGCCGAAATTCATTCATAATAAAAGGGCTAATGGGCTGAAATTACTAGTTAATCAAAAAAAAATCTGAAAAATCGAATTGTTTGTTACTTGTTGACGGTTTGGTAACTACAATTGTTGCAAAATGGTACAGGGCGACAGATCAGCTTACGTCGACGCTACTGATCAGGCGCCAAGGGTATACAAAGTGAGGGGGATGACAATGTTTTTGACAAGAAAGATCATCGCTATGTTTAATAAAAAAATTACAATGACATTGGCTTTGGGTGCTATTTGCGCATTTGCAAGCCCCATGACAGCTAATGCGCAGACACCAGCACTCATTAAAGAGTTTAATGCTTGGGGTGCTTATTCATATCAGTCCGCCAATGGAAAAGTTTGTTACGTTCTATCACCGCATAAAACGGCTGCACCGCTTTCAGAAGAAGGCCGTACACTATCGCATGGGCAAAACTATTTGCTAGTTGCGCAACGTGTGGGCCAAAACGTGGTCTACGAACCGCAGGTCATGATGAGCTACAAGCTTCGTCAGGATTCAAAAGTCTTAGTGCAGGTTGGGGATAAAAACTTCCAGTTTATTTCGCGCGGCAAAGTCGCACATATTGAGAACGCTGCTGAAGGCCCTGCATTTGTAGCAGCGTTAAGAGCTGGCAGCTCAGCGACGGTTCAAGTTGTTTCATCAAGAAACGGCAAAAACCGGGACTATAGCTTTTCTCTATCCGGCATCACTGCGGCATTGAAAAACATTTCTAGCTGTAGTTAATCTGCCAATCACAATCTCTGATGACAATTAAGGCCGGTTTTCCGGCCTTTTTGCTGCGCAGGACTTTTTACCTAGTGCGAGATAACTCGTGACGGTTCCGCAAATTGATGTTATCTGAGCAACCAACCATGAAATTATAAAGGCATAGACAACAATGGCTATATCCATTGACTTGACCGATAAAGACGTCCGCAATGAAGTTGATACGCGTGTAAAAGCGGGTTCAACCGGCAAAAAACATCTTATTGGCCTTCCAAAATCTGAGCTTATTGACGAATTAAGATCAATTGGCATTGCAGAAAAACAACTCAAAATGCGCGCCAGCCAGCTATGGCATTGGTTTTATGTGCGCGGAGTTTCTGATTTTGCTGATATGCACAACGTCTCAAAAGACCTTCGACAGCAGCTCGATGCACATTTCGATATTTCCAGACCGGAAATCATCGAGGAGCAAATTTCAAACGACGGCACACGAAAGTGGCTGATGCGCTTTCCATCTGGTGGCGCTGGCAAACCTGTTGAAGTTGAAACCGTTTATATCCCCGAAGATGATCGCGGGACTTTGTGTATCTCAAGCCAAGTTGGTTGCACGCTAACATGTACTTTCTGTCACACAGGCACGCAAAAGCTTGTGCGAAATCTAACCTCTGGTGAGATTTTAGCCCAACTGCTTGTGGCACGTGATCGCTTGGGCGATTTTCCAAACAAAGACACCCCAACAGGCGGGATTATTCCATCCAGCGAACGCAAAGTATCCAATATTGTGATGATGGGTATGGGTGAACCACTTTATAATTTTGAGAATGTCAAAAAAGCGCTCCTCATCGCCATTGATGGGGATGGCATTGCATTGTCTCGCCGTCGCGTAACGCTCTCAACATCCGGTGTTGTTCCTGAAATTTATAAAACGGGCGATGAAATTGGGGTTATGCTTGCGATCTCACTTCATGCAACGCGAAATGAATTGCGCGATGTACTTGTGCCGATCAATAAAAAATACCCATTGGAAGAGCTGCTGGAAGCTTGTCGTAATTATAAAGGCGCCAATAATGCCCGCAGGATTACCTTTGAATACGTGATGCTCAAGGGTGTCAATGACAGCTTGCAAGACGCCAAAGAACTGGTGATCCTGCTGAAGAATATTCCAGCTAAAATCAATCTGATCCCATTTAATCCATGGCCAGGATCTGAATATGAATGTTCTGATTGGGAACAGATCGAAAAGTTTGCCGATTTTATCAATCAGGCTGGATATGCATCTCCAATTCGAACCCCGCGCGGGCGCGATATCCTGGCAGCTTGTGGTCAGCTAAAATCTGAATCTGAGCGTTTGAGAAAAAGTGAGCGTTTGGCTTTGGAAACACAATTGATGTCAAGCATGATTGCCGGGCACGGCGAAAACTAAACAAAACCCCAAGGGTATTTCAATGACGCAATTGGTTCGCCTGATAATTCGGTTTATGGGCATTGTTTTCGGCTATTTTATCGCCTGCATCACAGCAGCTTTGATCTTTGCTTTCTTATCGGGATTGATCACTCAGCAAGACTTCGAGATCTATCATGACTTTGAAGTCTATTTAGCGCTTATCTTGACGGTAGGTGCATTGACCTTCCAATTTGCCAATATGGCTTGGATACCTGCTTTTATTCTCATCATAGTATTTGAGTTAAGATCGATCAAAGACTGGCTATATTATCTTGTCGCTTCGGCTCTCATCACAATCGCTATTTTATTCTCACCTTTTGCAACGATCTCAGCTCAAAATGACGCACTCGCTTACATCGTCAGCGCGATGGCTGGTGGATTTATCTATTGGATATTGGTTGGCGGACGCGCTGGAAACTGGCGTTTAAAATCATAAAGCACTCTGATTAGATTGCGCTACACAAACATTCCTTTTTACTTACATATAAAAAAGGGCCCGGTCAGAAACCGGGCCCTTCTTTTCTTGATCGTAAGTTTGCTGTTTGGGAAAGGGAGGAAGAGGTACAGCAAACCTACTTTCGATTTATTGAACTTAGCCTTTGCTAAATTCTGGGTATGCTTCGATACCAACTTCAGCTTTGTCCATACCCATCATTTCGTCTTCCTCAGAAGCGCGAAGACCGACAGTTACTTTCAATGCGTACCAAACGATGGCTGATGTCACGATAGTGAATGCACCCATTGCAACGATACCAAGGATCTGTGAACCGAAGTTTGCATCAGAGTTCGTTACTGGAACTACGATTGTTCCCCAGATACCAGCAAATAGGTGAACTGGGATCGCACCAACAACATCATCGATTTTGAACTTGTCGAGCATTGGAACCGCAAATACTACGATCACACCACCAACAGCACCGATAAGGATTGAAGCGCCACCTGAAGGAGCCAAAGGCTCAGCAGTGATTGAAACAAGACCAGCAAGTGCACCGTTAAGAGCCATTGTTACGTCGATTTTCTTGTACATGATTTGTGTCAAGACAACCGCAGCAACAACACCACCAGCAGCAGCTAGGTTTGTGTTTGCGAAGATACGTGAAACGT
>JAHDEP010000184.1 GCA_020628775.1 Rhizobiaceae bacterium
CCGTCATTGCGCTTACCATCATCGGTTTTCCCGCCAAAGCTTGATGCAATCTGACCCTTTGCAGGCCAGCGAAGTTTACTGATCCCTGTTTTTGCAGGGGCTGCAACATTGCTATCAACTTTTGCAGTTTCTGTGATCTTGTCTTTATTTGCCGTTGTCGTGCTTGCAACAACCGGAGACGATTGAGACGTATTTGTTTCAACTTTCGTCACAGATGCAGTTGTTGTTTGATCTGGAGCCAAAGTTTTATAAGTCTTTGACGGAATAACCAGCTTTTGACCAATGCGAATATTCGATGTTTTGATGTTGTTTGCAGCCTTTAGCGCTTCAACCGTCACACCGTTTTTATAAGCAATACGGTTGAGCGTATCACCAGACGCCACAGTATATTGACCAGATGCAATTGTGTTGGTCGCAACAGGTGCTGCTTGTCGCACAGGTTTTGATGTATCCAACGGCGAAGCTTGAGATGTTGGCGCAAGCATTGCTGTATCAATTCGGCTTACTGGCACCGGCGCTGCTGATCCTTGAGGGAACAATGTGCGGCTACCTGAATGCGAATAAGCTGATTTCGTCAACGGATCATTATCTGGTGCTGATACCGTCGCAGCCTGAGAATAGACATATGTCGGAATAATCAACGACTGGCCAACTTTTAGCGTACGCGAATCTCGAATATCATTCGCATTTAAAATTTCAGCAGCCGGCACACCATAACGACGTGACAGATTATATACAGTCTCACCTTCGCGCAGCGTTACACGTGCACCATTTGCAGTCGACCAGCCACCACGGCTAACCTTGGTCTTATCTGGGATAGAACCCGTCACCATTGGATCCGGCGCCATTGGCACGATATTCACAGGACTGCTTGTATTCGTTGCCACCGCCCCTGTCACAATCTGCGTATCAACATCAGGCTGTGAAATAGGTCTGATGATCGGCATTCTTTGAACAGATGCACTTTCAACCGTATTCTCGAGTGTCGTCTTTTTCTTTTGAGCCAATGCCTGACGAACGCGATCAACTAATGGTGTGCGTTTTGGCGCTGCCAATGGCTGTTTAATAACTGGCGCTGCCGCAACAGGTTGGCGTACAATTGGCGTCGTCACAATTGGTGCTGTTACAACTGGCTTTTGCACAATTAACGGAGTTGCCGGTTGAGAGACACTCGGCTGACTTGGAATTGATGCTGTATATAACGGTGTAGAACTTTGTACCGGCGATGAAATATCACCCGGATAAGCTTGCTGCGGAGTTGTGCTAGCAACATTCTGAACAGAATTTCGAACAGGTTGGCGAACATCGCCGGGAAATGATTGTGTCCCCACACCAACAGGTGCAAGGCTTCCAGCATGAGGAGTTTTAACGGATGCAGTGGTTAAACCATCTCCATTGAGTGCTTGATAGTAGGAAAACCTTGATAAATCAGAGCTACAGCCCGCAACTGTACCAGCTAAAAACATAGCTGACAGTGTTTTAAGAACAACCCTTTGGGGTTGAGGCAACTTAAAATTACTCATACTCATACACCACTAACGCAATACAACTTTCATGTATTAAAGCGCGTTAATGTTACTGAGGCGTTAAATTTACGAAAAAATCACTATATTTTTTTTAACCATGTCTCAAACTGGTTCAAAGAGCGGCCGCTGAATTTGAGATTAAAGGCGAATCTTGAATCTCAAACAGATCTTCACGCTCAAACCGGGAACCAATCTTAGTCAATCGCATAATACGTGCGCGACCGTCACCTAATGACATTGGTGCAATCATAACACCGCTGGATGTGAGGTGCTCAACAAATTGACGCGGCATTTCTTTAAAGCTGGCGGTGACAAGAATGCGATCAAACATCCCCTCACCCTCAACACCGGAAGATCCATCCATTTGTTTTGCGATAACATTTGTAATGCCAACATGATCAAATCGCTCTATCGCATTACTTACATGGGTTTTGTATCGATCTATTGTGAGCACACGATCTGAAAGCTTGGAAAGCACAGCTGCTGAATAGCCAGAGCCACACCCGATCTCTAAAACCTTGTGATTAGATTGCACATCCAGCTCATTTAAAATGCGCACAAGAACATCAATAGATTCAGCAAAGCCACCGCAATCAATTGGCATGACTTTTGATGAATAGGCATCTGCTCTTAACTCTGGAAATAAAAATACACTTCGGGGAATGTTCTCAACTGCGCCCAAAAGCCTGTTATTATCGACACCGATCGCGCGCAGGCGCAGAAGCAATGCTGCCAAACCTTCTTTTTCTGTCGCGGTGTCAATCATTTATAAAAGTGCTTGTTCCAATTTCTGCATCATTGCGTGATCCGTCATATCAACTTTTACAGGAGTTATGGAGATTTTTCCAAACTCCAAAGCTGAAATATCCGTTGAATCGCAAACTTCGTGCGTAGTTTCCTCAAATTTTAGCCAATAATAAGGCCGCCCAACACCATCAATGCGATCTTCAATGGCTAAACCATGCATCCGATGCGCTTGTCGCGATATTGAAATCTGGTTTTCATCATCGGCAAGCTTGATAGGAAAATTGACGTTTAGGAATGTACTTGCTGGCATATCAACAGCAATAAGCTTTTCTAAAACTTCCGGAATTTTGGCGATCGAAACCGACCAATCAATCGGATGCGGCCCTTTAGACCAATCATGCGCCTGACTAAACGCTATTGAACGAATACCCAGGATAGCGCCTTCTAATGCGCCGGCAACAGTGCCTGAATAGGTAATGTGATCAGCAATATTTTGCCCTGCATTCACCCCAGATAAAATCAGGTCTGGTCGTTCATCCATAATCTGGCGAACAGCAATGATCACACAATCAGTTGGCGTTCCGTTTACTGCAAATACCTTGTCTTCAACTTCGCGCACTCTGAGCGGTTGAGTTAAAGACAAAGCATGGGATACCCCGCTTTGATTTGATTCAGGTGCGACAACCCAAACATCATCAGAAAATTGATGCGCAACACGGCGTAAGACTTCGAGACCTTCTGCGTTTATTCCATCATCATTGGTAATTAAAATGCGCACGATAATCTCTCACAAAATGGATTAACTAAATCAAATAGAAAAATGATTTAGCTAACTTTTTCAATCTTTGTCTTACCACCCATATATGGCAATAATACTTCAGGGATCGTCACAGAACCATCCTCATTTAGATAGTTTTCCATAACAGCAATCAAACAACGTCCAACAGCCACGCCAGAACCATTCAGCGTATGAACAAAGTTGGTGCCTTTTTCATCCGCAGCACGATAACGCGCGTTCATCCGGCGCCCTTGGAAGTCACCACATACAGAGCAAGAAGAGATCTCACGATAAGCATCCTGCCCCGGCAACCAAACTTCAATATCGTAGGTTTTACGAGCGCCAAAGCCCATATCACCTGTGCAAAGTGTCACAACGCGGTAATGAAGCCCAAGCTTGCTGAGCACCAATTCAGCACAAGATACCATGCGCTCCAATTCGTCCAGTGAGCTATCAGCATCCGTAACAGATACCATCTCACACTTCATAAACTGGTGTTGGCGCAACATGCCGCGGGTATCACGCCCAGCAGAACCCGCTTCTGAACGGAAACAAGGGGTAAGCGCTGTAAAGCGCATAGGCAGCTGAGATTGATCAACAATCTGTTCGCGCACCAAGTTTGTTAAAGATACTTCAGCTGTTGGAATGAGCCACTTACCATCTGTTGTGTGGAACAAATCCTCAGCAAATTTCGGCAATTGACCTGTGCCAAACAAAGCTTCATCACGCACCAATAACGGCGGGTTTACTTCAGTCAGTCCATTTTCGGTAATGTGAAGATCAAGCATAAACTGCCCGAGCGCACGTTCAAGGCGCGCTAAATCACCCTTAAGGACATTAAAACGCGCACCAGACATTGCAGATGCTGCATCAAAATCCATTAAACCAAGCTCTTCACCAATTTCAAAATGCTCTTTTGGTGCATGGTTCCAGCCAGGTTTTTCACCTACCTTGCGCTCTTCGCGGTTGTCATCCTCGTTCAATCCATGTGGCACATCACCGAGCGGAACATTTGGAATAGACGCCAAAAGGGCTGTCATTTCTTCATCAGCAAGACGCGCTTCTTCCTCAGCTGATTGCATATCGCCTTTAAGCTTTGCAACTTCAGCCTTTAAAGCCTCAGCTTTATCGAAGTCTTTTTGGCCCATAGCAGCGCCAATTTCCTTCGATGCCGCATTTCTGCGAGATTGCATATCCTGCAATTTTTGTACGGTTGCGCGACGTTTCTCGTCTGCTGCAAGTACATTTTGAGATTGATTGTCTGCCCCACGCGCTTTTAAAGCATCATCCAATTGGTTTGGGTTTTCGCGTATCCATTTGATATCGAGCATCTTGTATAATCCTGTTGAGAGATATTCTGTTTTAAGAAGTTAGTTAAACCTCTTATGCGTCTTCTGATTCTTCCAGTTCATCATCAGAATATCCCGATCGCTTCAAAGCTTCTTTTCTCTGACGCTCTACGATTCGAGCGGCATAGATGGCAATTTCGTAAAGAAGGATAGTTGGGAGCGCAAGACCTAACTGTGAAACAGGGTCAGGTGGTGTCAGAACTGCTGCCACGATAAAGGCCAAAACAATGGCGTATTTCCGCTTTGTTGCAAGACCTTGGGACGTTACCATCCCTGCTCTTGCTAAAAGCGTCGTCACAACCGGAAGCTGGAACACTAAGCCAAAAGCAAAGATCAATGTCATGATCAAGCTAAGATATTCAGACACTTTAGGCAGCAAGGTAATATCAACGGCATCTGGTTGGCCAATCTGTTGTGTTCCTAGGAAAAACAACATCGCCATTGGCATTAGAAAGAAATACACAATCGCTGCACCAATACAAAACAGGATCGGCGCTGCAATCAAGAACGGCAAAAACGCTGAACGCTCATTGGTGTAAAGCCCAGGCGCTACAAATTTATAAATCTGCGCTGCGATCACCGGAAATGACAGAAGAAGTCCACCGAACAAGCCAATTTTGATCTGAGTGAAGAAAAATTCCTGTGGTGCTGTAAAGATCAACTCAATCTTGCTCGCATCCAGCCCAGACCAATCAACAGCCCACTCATATGGCTGCACCAAGATATTGAAAATATGGGCGCCAAGATAAAAACAGAAAATAAATGCGATCACAAAACCAACCACAGCCCACAACAAACGTTGGCGCAGTTCAATAAGGTGCTCGATCAGAGGTTGCGGCTGATCGTCAATTTGGTTTTCTTCACTCATGAATTATCAGCTTTAGATGTGTTGGTCTTTGATTTAGCCGCGCGTGCTTTCGTGGTGCTCGCCTTTGCAGTACTTGCTTTAGCGGTACTTGGTTTCGCAGTTGTTGTTCTGAGTGTTGCAGGCTTTTTAGCAGCTGTAGTCTTTGCGGCGGCAGGCTTTGTAGTAGCAGGTTTCGCAGCAGATGCTGTTTTAGCC
>JAHDEP010000185.1 GCA_020628775.1 Rhizobiaceae bacterium
GGGCATCCCGACAACGAGCGTGCTGATGAGCTGGCTCGTGCCGGAATGGAACCATTTAAATAGTGAACTTATAGCTGTTCTAGAAGGCGAGAAGCTCCAGAAGTTACAGCTTCGCCTGGGCTATCTTCAACGTTCAGCGCAGTGACTTTGCCATTATCAACAATCATTGAATAACGTTTCGAGCGCATGCCAAGTGTGCCGGCGGATAAATCCATTTCCATGCCAACGGCTTTGGTAAAGCTAGCGTCCCAATCTGATAGATAGCGCAATTTGCCTTCACCGCCAGTGCTTTGTGCCCAAGCGCCCATTACAAATGCATCATTCACCGATACAACAGCAATATCGTCTACGCCTTTAGCAAGGATCGCGTCTCTGTTTTCAAGATAGCCAGGAAGGTGGTTTGAATGACAAGTTGGCGTATATGCACCAGGAACTGCAAATAAGACGATTTTCTTACCATCGAAAATATCTTTTACAGATACCTCAGCCATGCCGTCAGAAGTTTTTTCCTTAAACACTGCCTCAGGCAGGTTATCACCAATTGAAATTGCCATGTCTTGAATATCCTCAAATTAAGTTTTGCCTCAATCTGACATAGTCTTAACTTGAATAAAAACAAGAGCCTAACGCGAACTTAGTGGAGATTTAACAGAGTTTAGCAGCTCGTTGTACCAGCCTTGTGCTGACAAATGGGGGTTGTGCCCAACTCAAGTGTTGTTTCAACGGATCGTTGCCCAAGTTTAAGCAAAACATAAAGCGGTCCTTTAAGCGGATCATCGGCTTTGGGTTGATCAAAAACATCGCTGCGAAAACGAACAGTGCCATCTTCCGATTTTATAAGCTTTGGTTGAGACATTGGCCATTTTTCGGGGCTTTGAATAAAGATCTCAGGCTGCATATTGGGCGGATAAAATGCCGGCAAAGTCAGCTCAAATTCAACGGAATTCGTATCCTCGATATATTCGGCCTGTTTAAGATTAAAATCTTTCGCAGGTTCTGTTGGAAGATTAAACCGCGCGTTTTCAATCAGTGTATTTTGTTCCGATGATGTCTGAAACTCTTTTAGATCAAGCTCGATATTTGCCGAAATCGGAACGCAAATTTCATTGCAGACACCTAAAAATATTTCCGCTTGAAGGTGCGTGTCATCGCTGGCATTTTTTGTTTTTAGATCAACAGGAAATGCGAGTGATTTTTTATAGCCCGCATAGCTGCCTGTGGTGTCATTAATCAGGGTTGGCACAGGATAGTGCACTTTTACCCCTTCAACATTTTTGCTGTTTGAAAAATTAAATAGCGGCGGGATACCGCTTGAACCCGGCTCACGCCAATAGGTCTTCCAACCTGGTTCAAGATCAACCTCAACAATCGCTTTTAAGATGCCATTTTCATCAGGTGTAGATTGTGTGACAACGCGCACACGCGCACCTTCAGCCTCTTGCCAGTCGGAACTTGCTGCAAGGCTGTCAGATATCGGGAGTAACGCTGTCGCAACCAAAGTTGCCGACAATAATGAGGAGGACATCAAAGCTTTAATCATGGATGTAAGATATAGCATTGTTCTATCACTCGCCAATCAATTTCAGTTTACTGATCCTGTGGTTTGAGCGTATACGCTGCGGCATTTATGTTAACCAATCCTTAAGAAATTCGCTTCGCTAGAGCGTGATAAGATTGCTATCTGACACCATATTTGCTTTTAGTATCTTATAAAACTGTAGTGTAAATAGGCATTTTAAATGACTAAATCTAACGAATTGTTCAAAAGAGGCGGCGGCGGAGCGCTTGAAGATAACATGCTTATCGCCATGCCTGGTCTTTATGAGACCGAGTTTGAACGCAGTGTCATTTTAATTTGCTCGCACTCCAATGATGGTGCGATGGGCTTTGTGCTCAACAAAAAATCAGACATTACATTTTCCCAGTTTATGGCCAAGTTAAAGGGCGAGGTTGCCGCCGGCATTGATCTACCTGATGTGAACATTGATCACATTCCGGTTCATGTCGGCGGTCCTGTCGATCAGGGACGCGGTTTTGTGTTGCACACATCTGAGTATTCTTGTGATTCAACGATCAAAATTACAGATGATTTATTTGTAACCTCAACACTTGAGATTTTGACTGCAATTGCCCGTGGTGTGGGTCCTAAAAATGCCATCTTATGTCTTGGCTATGCTGGCTGGGGTGAAGGGCAATTAGAAGATGAAATTGCTACCAATAGCTGGCTCTCATGCCCGCTATTTGAAGATGCTATTTTTGAACCTGAAATCGATATGATCTATTCAAAAACACTCGCATCCATGGGCGTGGAAGCTGCAAATTTATCGAGCCTAAGCGGCCACGCATAAAGCATATCTAATATTTTAAGTTAGGAAGTTGACGCAAAGCGCTCTCTAAGAAGTCGTGTCGTCTGTTCAGCATTTGCTGGCGCACCAAACAGGTAGCTTTGGCCAAATTGACAACCTAACTCAGATAAAACTTCTGAATCGGCTGTGCTATCCACGCCTTCAGCAACCACATCCAATTCCAACTCTTGTGCAAGGTTGAGAATGGATTTGAGCATTTTTTCGCGCTTTTCACCTTCACCAGCAACAATGGAGCGATCAATTTTCAACGTATCAAACGGGAACATTGATAAGTAGGACATGGAAGAATAGCCTGTTCCAAAGTCATCAAGCGCAAGACCGACGCCTAGTGCTTTCAGCTTTTCAAATGTTGCCAAAGCAACATCTGGATTACCCATAAGCACCGTTTCAGTGAGCTCAAGTTTAAAGTTCGAAGGCGAACATTTAGAGCGGCCCAAGGTTGATTTGATATCGTCAAATAATTCAGATTTTTGCAGTTGCGCTGCGGATAAATTGACCGACATGAAAATTGGTAATTCACCCAAAATTGTCCGCCAGCTCGACATATCTTCCACAGCTTGCTGAAGCGCAAACATCCCAAGCTCAAAAATGAAGCCGTTTTTCTCAGCCAACGGGATAAATTCAGATGGTGGGATGAGACCCCGTTTTGGATCTTCCCAACGCAAGAGGGCTTCAAAGCCTGCAAGTTCGAGCGTATCAAGTTTGATAATCGGCTGATAAACGACCTGCATTTCATTGCGTGCAATGGCAGACTTCAAATTCTCTTGAACGCTTTGGAAACTCACGCCGGTTGATCGGAATGCAGGGCGGAATGGTTCTATGCGATCTCCGCCAAAGCGTTTGGCATGCAGCATGGCAAGCTCAGCATCTTGAAGGATTTCAGATGGTGCTTGCAGATTATTAACAACGCGTAGCATGCCGATTGATGCCGTCATAGATAATTCGCGCTTGGCAAAATCAAGTGGCGCTTTAATAGCTTCCAACATCGCTTCTGCAAGTTCAGCCACGCTTTTAGGATCTGTTTCAGATAACAGGACAATACCAAATTGATCGCCGCCCAAACGTGCCATCAAATCTTCATTCTTCAACAGACGACGAATACGGCGCGTAAGTGCTAATAAGATCGTATCACCGGAGGACATGCCGATGGATTGGTTGACTTGCTTAAAGTCATCCAAATCGATCACCAAGACTGTTGGAAGTAAATCCGGTCGGCTTTCGCCAATGGCAAGCAGGGTGGATAGACGATCAAGGAACAATTCCTGATTAGGCAATCCAGTAAGATTGTCCTGCACTGCGTTTCGCAGCAATCTACTTTCGGATGTTTTTTGCTCTGTGATATCGTGCACTGTGCCAACGCAGCGGATAACCTCGCCATTTGAACCGATTACCGGGCGAGCTTTAAGCGAAAACCAATGATGATGACCATCAGAAGCACGTAGTCTAAATTCATGGTTCAAGCGGCCTCTGCGATGCTCCAGCATAATATCAAGTGCGGTACTAAATCCATCTCGGTCATTTGGATGCAAGATCGGAAGCCAATTGCGCATTGCACCTTGCAAGCTGTTTGGCGCCATGCCAAGCCCTTTAGAAATATCAGGGTTTGTGGTCAAACGATCACGCGATACATCCCAATCCCAAACGGTGTCGCCAGAACCAGTGAGCGCTAGCGATTGGCGTTCAGCATCTGAGAACAGTCCTTGCTGGTAAATACCTGCGGTAAATACGTGCTGCATCACAGTGAAGCTGATTAAAAGCACGATCAAAACCATGCCGCCGCCCAATGCAGGCTGCAAAATATCATTATCCAACTCACCAATTGCGGTGAGCCCGGCTGCAGCAAGCCAACATATTGTAAGCAGCCATGTTGGCACCAGCATGAAGGCACGGTCATAGCCACGATAGGCCAGATAACCAATTAAGAAGATCGCTAATATTGTGGTGAGCGCAAATGATATGCGCGCGATCCCGGCAGCAACGGCGGCATCAATCAAGATAATGGAAAAGAGCGCGGCAAGGCCCAACAGCCAAACAAGCGCAACATAAGATAAATTGATGTGCCAATTGTGCAGATTTAAATAGGTGAATAAGAATATGATCAACCCGCCAGCTAACAGCACTTCAGCGCCCGCGCGCCAGAATTGCAGCTCTTCTGGACCAAGGCTAAATAGCTCGGACAAGAAGCCAAAATCTACGCTGATATATATCAACACCGTCCATGCAAGCATCGCCGTTGCAGGCAACATAATTGTCCAGCGCACGATAAACAGGTTGGTAAGGAACACAGCCAAAAGCCCGGCAATACCGATCAAAATGCCTTTGTAGAGCGTGAAAGAGTTGACCGTATCTTTATACGCTGTTGGTTCCCACAAATATAATTGTGGCAGATCATTTGATGATAGCTCGGCGACAAAGGTTACAATCGTGCCTGGGTTCATTGTAATGCGGAAAATATCGGCCTCGTCAGACAACTCCCGATCGAGCGCAAATCCTTCAGATGGTGTGATGCTGATGATCCGCTGCGAACCGAGGTCTGGCCAAATGACACCGGCATTTGCCAAACGATAGTGTGGCGCAACAAAAAGTCGGTCAATCTGTTCGCTTGTTGTATTTGCTAAAACAACCACGGCCCAATCGCCGCTGTGGTTCTCGCTACTGGCGCGAACTTCAATACGCCGTACTATGCCTTCATTATCAGGGGCTGTAGATACCTGGAACGCAGGGCCACGACCGCGAAAAACTTCAACGGATTGAGTAAGATCAAGCGCGAGTTCATCACTGGTGACTTGAACAGCATCAAAAGCATGCGCTGAGTTCGGAGCGAAAAACCCGCCTGCAGCAACTAAAATTGCAAAAACAAATGAAAGGATGTGACGCAAAAGGCAAAGCTTGGTCATAAGCGCTGTTTTGGCGATATTTTGGTAATCAACAAAAAACATTCAAACCCTTGCTTCGTTCGCCTTCATGCTTTGACGCTGATTATTCAGCCGCTCGGATAATCGAATGAGGGCTTTGAAGCTGAGCTTCCATTTCCTCAAGCG
>JAHDEP010000010.1 GCA_020628775.1 Rhizobiaceae bacterium
GGCATGGGATCGCTTTATCGTTCGCAACATGAGCTGGTTTTTGTTTGGCAGATTAGGCCAGGCAAAACAGCCAACCATGTCCAGCTGGGCGCAAATGGGCGAACACGAAGCAATATCTGGGACTACCCTTCGGCACTAGGCTTCAAAGCAGAAGATGGTGAGCTGGCCGATGCGGTGCAGTACCACCCAACCGTAAAACCCGTCGCAATGATTGCAGATGCGCTGCAGGACGTATCTCGGGTCGGCGATATCGTCCTGGACCCGTTTTTGGGATCGGGCAGTACCTTGTTGGCGGCAGAGCAAATGCGCCGTGTCTGCCGCGGGATTGAGATCAGCCCTGATTATGTGGATTTGATCCTTGCCCGTTGGGAGCAGGCCACTGGCGTCACGGCAAAATGCCTTAACCGCTGCGAAGATCGTGTTTGGGATCACGCCATGAAGCTTGGACATCCCCAGCCCGCGCCCAAACCCAAAGCTGAAGAGCCCGTCAAAACACTGACCGATGGGGTGCCCAAACACCTGAGAGAAGCGGAATGCGCCAAGCCAGAGAAAGCCGACGAAGCCCCCAAGCGCATTGAGGCCGAAAATGTCTGACGAGGAAGATAACAGACCAGACCGCGATTATGAGATCGGCTATGGCAAGCCGCCAAAGTCCTCACAGTTCAAACCCGGCCAATCGGGCAACAAGAAAGGCCGGCCCAAGGGCGCAAAATCCATGCGGGTTCTGGCGCGCGAGATGCTTAACGAAAAAGTTGAGATCACAGAGCAGGGCAAGCCCAAGAAGATCAAGAAAAAGGAAGCCATTGTTCGCAAGCTTTTTGGCCGGGCCATGAAAGGGGATCACCGGGCCATCAAAACCTTGATGGAGCTGTCAGGAGCGGAAGAAGACACGCAGCAAAACCCAACGGAAACTCTGGGCAGCACCGAGTTGGATGACATCAAGACCTTTGTGGCCTGGCTGGAAAGCGATGAGGACCAGGGTGGGGACGCTGACCCCGAAGAAAGCGATTGGGACGATGACGACGACGATTGAGCATTGGCAGGATCAAACCGATATCTATCGCTCGGTCCTCAAGCGCGATCTGTTCGCGTTTACAAAGCTGGTTTTCCGAACGCTTTATCCGGAACGGCCTTTTGCAGAAAACTGGCACCACCGCGTGATCGCCAACCGTTTGATGGCGGTAGAGAAGGGGTCCACCAAGCGGTTGATCATCAATCAGCCGCCACGAACGGCAAAATCGACCTTTTGTTCGATCGCCTTTCCACTGTGGTTGCTGCTGAACAAACCCGCCACTGAAATCCTTTGCATCAGCTACGGGGATGAGCTTGGGCGCGGCTTTGCAGAGGATTGCCGCCGCTTTGTTGAAAACCAACGCATTCAAGCCTTATTCCCGGGTGCCTGGAAATCTGCCGGTCGCAATAACGAAATACGTACTGGCAAAGGCGGACGGAGATATACGATCTCGGCAGGTGGTGCGATCACAGGGCAGGGGGCGGATGTCATAATCATTGATGATCCGTTGAAAGCCTCTGAGGCAGGCCAAAAACAAATGGACAACATCAATGCCTGGTATGACGCGAACATTTACCAAAGGCTGAACAACAAGAACACGGGCGCGATCCTTTTGGTCCAGCAACGGCTGCACTTGGAAGATTTGTCCGGGCACCTCATGTCGACGTCAAATGAATTTGACCCCTTGGTATTGAGATCCATCGCAGAGGGGCAAGAGCGTTGGGACCTCGGATTTGGTAAGCAACACCACCGAGGCATCGGAGAAGCTCTGCACCCAGAATTGGAAAGCATAAAACAACTTCAAAACTTGCGGCAGCGGATTGGTGGTCCGGTTTTTGAGGCGCAATACCAGCAGAACCCTGCGGCTTCGAACCAAGCCATTCTGCAGGAAGACTGGTTTGGTCGCTTTTTTGAATTTGATATGGTGCCAATCAATCGTCGCGAGCGCCCCTTTGAGCAAATCGTCCAGGCTTGGGATACGGCTTCAACTGTTCGGGACAACTCAGACTATTCTGTTGGGGTCACCATGGGCAAGAAGGACGGAAAGTTTTACGTATTGGGCGTTTTTCGTGACAAGCTGGCGTTTCCGGACCTCCTCAGAAAAGTGAAGGAAATTGGTGAAGAAATCGAAATCGATGGACGGGCACAAAAGATCTCAAACGTTTTGATCGAAGATGCAAACACCGGGACTGCATTGATCCAGGCTCTGCGGGAAGAGCGGTTCCCTGTGAAGGAAGTAAAGCCCAATGGGGATAAGATCACCAGGCTGACTTCCGTTAGTGGCATCGTCGAAAGTGGCCTCGTCAGCTTGCCGCAAGATGCTGTCTGGATAGATGCCTTCTTACTAGAACTTTGTCGTTTCCCGAACACAAAACACGATGATCAGGTGGATGCTTTTGCGTATGCGCTTGATGAGCTGAGGCAGAAATCGACTTGGGCTTATGGGAATTTGAAGTGGTGATTGGTCGCAGGGCGCTAAACTGAACTAGAATGCGTTGGATCAAATATTTTGAATTGTAGCGTCCGTTCTCTGGATTCTGAAAATGCGTATCAAGTACTTGACGCCATTGGGTCTTTCACGCAAATTTACCCGAACCCCTTATGTTAGACGCTGCAATACCCTATTTCCCGGGGTAGGGCAGCGACCTTATAACGTGTCGTTTGAAGGGTCGGCCTTCGGACACCGGAAGTAATTATCTATTTCGGAGGTTACGGTCAGTACCAAAAATGTCTCATAACCTTATTGTTTTTGCTTAGGGTTTTTGAGCTTGAATTTGTCGTTTGAGATCAGTGAGAAGGGTAGGGGTGTCAAAAACGACCGTTTATGGCTCCCTGAATGAGAATTTATCCGTACCATTTATATGAGACACAAAACGATGCAATTTTACAGGTTAAGCTAGGGGGCTTTGAAAGCGTCCGTTGAGGGATCGGCTTGCGGACATTTTCCAAAATGTGTTGCGGTGGTAGCAATAGTACCCTTCACAAAATTGTTACAGCCGAATGCTTGTGGCTCTAGTTGCTAGAGGTTTTATCAATCCGCTTGATTGGAGACGAGCATGAAAAACCGCAGACATTTCATAACAAGTACAGCAGCCTTTATGGCACTACCTGCGTTTGGCCAGGCCCAAATTAGTGAATTGGGTACGAGTTCTGAATCCAGAAGGAACATTTCGGGGTTTAGCATACCCAGCTGGCAAGATCACTTTGATGATTTGAAGAACGGTGTAATTTTATGTGATATTGCATCACGGACAGTTCAATACTGGTCGGAAGACGAAAGTGTGTACAAGCTGTACCCGTCAAGCGTGCCATTGACAGAAGAGTTGACGCGGCGTGGATACACAAGGGTTATTCGTAAGGTGGAAGGTCCAAGCTGGCGGCCAACGCCTTCGATGAAAATACGAAATCCTGAATGGCCTGACTACTGGCCGCCCGGTCCGGACAATCCGCTGGGAACTCATGCGCTTTACTTGTCCTGGCAATACTACCGTGTCCATGGGACGGGTGATACTCGCAAAATCGGACGCCAATCATCAAATGGCTGTATTGGCTTGTACAATGAGCATATTGCAGAGCTGTTTGATTTGGCGAAGGTTGGGACACAGGTCAAAATATTTTAATGTCCCTTAGGGATGAAGCTATGGTGATTGCATAAACTGTTAAACTGAGTATGCAGGCTATAAAGTTGACTTCAAAAAATGGAGCGCAGGGCAGCAATGAACCGTAAACTAACAAAACGTTTTTTTCTTACAGGTGGATTTTCTGTCTTCCTTGCCGGTTGTGCGAGCAAATTCCGGTCTTATTCTGGTCCAGAAGTTACACGTTTGCGTCTCTACAAGTCGGAAAGGTTACTCGTACTGGATGGTGTTGAGGGAGTGCTCAAGACATATCGCGTGGGTTTGGGTTTTGCGCCAAAAGGGCATAAGCAGTTTGAGGGTGACGGGCGTACCCCCGAAGGAGCCTACACAATTGATCGGCGCAATCCAAATAGCTTGTTTCATTTGTCGATTGGCATTTCATACCCCAACGATGCAGATCGTGCATTTGCTGCCTCGCAGGGAAAGTCACCAGGTGGTGATATTTTTATTCATGGTGGACCACGGCGCGGGATTGACCCCGTGAACAAGCAGGATTGGACCGCCGGATGCATTGCCGTTACCGATCGACAAATTGAACAGATTTACGCGATGGTACGGGACGGGACGCCCATCTATATTTACGCCTAACGATGTGCTTTGGAAATGATGGGTGCCAGGATCAAAATCGCGACGCCACCTACGACGAAGATATCCGCAAAATTGAACGCTGGCCAATGTAGGTTTCCGAGGTGAAAATCTAAGAAATCTGTCACTGCGCCAAAACGCATGCGATCTATAACATTTCCCAATGCGCCACCAATGATGATCCCATAAGCACAAGCTTCAAGTTGGCTATGTGTCCGCGTGATCAAAACTATAAGCCAGCAACAAATTCCAATCGCAAGTAAAGTCAGCCCCCACCATGGGACGCCTGCAAACATTCCAAATGTGACGCCATCGTTTTGAAAGAAAACGAGATCAAAACCAGCAAAGACTTCAATACCCGTTTGGAGCGCTTTAGCGTTGGAAAAAACGATCACTTTAGTGACCTGATCTACCATAAACGCCGCCAAAATACTGAGCGTTGCGAGTATACTGGTTCGTAGTTTCATCTAATCAACCTAACCAGACGTCCAAGAACAGCATGATAACTAAGCCAATGGCAAGGCCAAGCGTCGCCTTGTTCTGATGCCCGTTCCGGTGTGTTTCTGGGATAATTTCATGACTGATGACATAAAGCATTGCGCCAGCAGCAAAGGCCAATCCCCAAGGCAGGAGCGGCTCAGAGATGCTTATGATCCCTGCGCCGATAAGACCACCAATGGGTTCCACCATTCCGGTCAACGCGGCAATCCCCCAAGCTCGGACTTTCGAATAACCTTCTCCTAGAAGTGAAACGGCGACTGCCAAACCTTCTGGGGCATTTTGCAAACCGATTCCGATGGCCAACGGCATTCCACCGGAAACACCGTCCGCGCCAAAGCCGACACCTACGGCAAGACCTTCTGGGAAATTGTGAATAGTGATGGCGATGATAAATAGCCACACTCGACGTAGAGATGCTGCTTCTGGCCCTTCGCGCCCGGTACTGAAATGTTCGTGCGGTAGCTTTTCGTTCACAAGTGCGACGGCACCCATTCCGATAAGAATGGCGATACATACGATGGCCGCAGGGGCTGCTTCATTGACATACCTATGTTCAGCGGCATCTAGCGCAGGAATGATCAGGGAAAAGAAAGACGCAGCGAGCATCACACCTGCGGCAAAACCGAGAGATAGATCACGCATCGCGCGGGATGGAACACGCCCAAACAGCACTGGAATAGCGCCAACAGCCGTCATTGATCCAGCGGCCAAGCTACCGAGAAGTCCCAGCATTATGGGAGAGAGTGTATCCATGTTTTGATCTTTCTTGCGTTGTCGCTTCAGTTGCCAGGATAGCTGGAAAACACTTCCGTCGACCCATCATTATTTATGAGAAACACGTCGTAGGCAGTGCGTCTGCGGCCTTGATCCATACCGGGAGATCCACGTGGCATACCCGGCACGGCCAAGCCGACCGCATCCGGTTTTTCGCTTAGTAATCTACGAATGTCATCTGCAGGCACATGCCCTTCAATAATATAGCCGTCGATAAGACCGGTGTGACAGGACACCATACGGCGGGGCACGCCGTTATCGAGTTTGAAGCGCATAAGCAGCCCGGCGAACATGTTTTCACCGGCGGGTGCAAAGCCGTTTTCTTCAAGGTGCTCCATCCAGGCAAGGCAGCACCCACAGCCATTTGTTTTCCTTACGTCGATGGGAGTGGCTTGGGCTGTAGCTTGTGATGCAAGGCAAAATAGGAAGGCTATCGCGCGTGTTAGATGTCTCATGGTTTATAATCGTTCTGCCGCTGGGGGGGTGGATGTTTGAGTTTGCAACTGAACGAACTCCGCACGCGTTTCACGCAGCCGGGCTATAATCTTTGCGTCATCCCCCGCGTTACGGGCAGCTTGGGCAAGCCGTTCTTCAGACATTGGATCCGTAGGGCGACCGTTTACGCGGACCTCGTAATGTAGGTTTGGGCCTGTAGCTGTACCAGTGGCCCCAACGCGACCAATGTTGTCACCTGCGGCAACCCGTTCCCCAACAGTGAGGGTATCAGGCACTGAGCTTAGGTGCGCATATCGTGTCATGGTGTCTGAACCATGCGCGATTTCAACGACGCGTCCGTAGCCACCTCTGCGTCCGATAAACGAGATGCGGCCTGGCGCTGTTGCATAGACCGGGGTGCCATGTGGGGCTGCAAAATCGACGCCAGTATGCATGCGATAATCCCCAAAGACAGGGTGCTTCCGATTTCCATACACTGAACTTAGACGCGCACCCTTCACCGGTTGGGCAAACACGCGAAGCACTTTCCCATCCACAAAGACTGTCGCATTTCCTGAGTCGTCATCGGGCCACACGATTTCATATGACACATCGTTTATAGTCAGGGCGGCGAAAGAAAGGCTTGGTGGTCTTATAAATTGGTCGCCAAGCTTTGCTTCGCGCCACATCAATTGTAAGTTTTCGCCACCACTTAAGTCTCTTCGAAAGTCTACCGTGCCTCCCAAAACTTCTGCTAAATTCACTGCAAACCGTGTTGGAATATTAGCAGAGGCAAGGGTTTCTGAAATAGAGGTATCGACTGTCGTGTCTGCTGTCTGCACGGCCCAGTCAGGTTCGGGAACGATTTTCCGTATTGCGACTTCATCTGTAAATACAGCTTCAATTTGTATGCCAGCCTCAACTGACAACAACACGCGCCTGATAGCCCCAGAAAAAGATGTTTCAACCTCAACACCATGTCCTGGCCTTAGCTTGCGCATGTCATATTCCGCACCTAGCACCAGGGCGATTTCGGCACGATTGGATGCGGATAGACCTGCTTTGGACAGCAGAGTATCAAGCGTTTCACCGGGCAATAGCGTGCCAGCCCAATGGTCAGTTAGAGGAGGTGCCGTCAAAACGGCAAGGTCACCAATTGGGGTGATTGATAGATTTGGTGTCTGTGCTGTTGGGCGAGTGTCACCAGGTTTATTGGCAGAAATAACGGCCGGCTGAATCGGCATGGCTGGTTGATGAACCCGCCCCGGCTGCCAATCTGAAGCTGTGGCAAGCGCCGCTGGAACCGGTGAAGCTCTCCAATTGGGTATGAAAAATGTCAATGCGAGGGCTGCACCACAGCCTGCAACGCCAATTGTAGCGTATCTTAGTTTCATGGTGTTTCTTCTTCTGCTCTTGTTAAGATGCGGCGGATTTTTGGAACCGCAAATTCTCTTGGCTCATGATAGTCTATCGTTGTTGCGAAGCGCCCCTGCGCGTCAAAAAGAAAAACACTTGCCGTGTGGTTCATGGTGTAATCCTCACCATCAGTCACAACTTTTTCAAAACTTACGCGAAAGCCTGCCGCAGCGCGTACTGTCTCATCCAAGGTTCCACTCCACCCTTGGATGCTGGGATGGAAATAGCTGACATATTCGGCCATGAGGTCCACGGTGTCACGTTCTGGATCGACTGTGATGAAAACGACATTTAGGTCTGCAACGTTGTCCCCCAGATCGTCGAGCCAGCCGGAGATATCCGACAGCGTGGTGGGGCAGACATCCGGGCAATAGGTGAAGCCGAAAAATACCATCGACGGCTTACCCAGCAGTGACCTAGGGCCAATCGTTTCGCCGCCTTGATCATTTAATTGAAATTCCATCTGGCCAAGCGGCAAAGGCCGCTGAGCCACAGGTTCAGGTGCGCCCGGTCCATCCACCCGCCACCAACCAATAAACAGCGTGACTGCAAGTGCGCCGCTCACGACTGCTCCGTAGGTAAGAATGGAGCGTCGGTTCATCAGCCCTCTGGTCCACGCGCTGCAATGCCTAAAATCGGCACATCAATATTCACTGTCCCACCGTCGGCGAAATTTAATGTCAGGGGAAATGTCTCGCCTTCCACCATCTTGTACTGCAGTCGCATTAGCATGGCGTGCAAACCACCTGGTTCCAGCGCCACGCTTTCCCCCGGTGGAATTAGGATTTCTCCTGCAGGTGTCATCGAACTCACACCATTTGCATCTGTTTTGCTTTCGTGGATGTCTGGCATCATTGCGAGAGGTGTTGCCAACCCCACGAGTGTTACTGGATCATTCCCCATGTTGCGCAATGTCATATAGGCCGCGCCTGGACGGCTTGTACCGATAGACGCACGCGCCCACGCGCCTTCCACAACAACGTCTGCCGATCCCGCGAGGCAAACCGTGGGCAGCCCGAACAAGAGACTGAACGCCAGGGCAGTCGGGGTTAACGGTTTCATAGGTCGGCTCCTCAAGCTGGTTTTCCGATCACGATCCGATTGCTGCGACTTCGGAGGCAACCAATGCCCGCAGTTCGTCAGCCCCGAATGGATCAAGAGGTTTGCCATTCACAAAAAATGTCGGCGTTTGGCGCACGCCCATAGCTTCGACATCAGCGCGGTCTTGATTAAGGATCGCTTGCGTCTGTGCTGCTATCATCTGATTTTGTGCTGCTTCAAGGTCTAGGCCAGCCTGTTCTGCAATTCCGAGGAGAAGTCTGGGTGCGGGTGCGCCATGGGACGCCCAACGTGGCTGAAATTCAAGAATGGCTTCTTTGACGGGAATATAAACGCCTTGCATTCGCGCGGCTTCCATGACCCGTATTGCTTCTTCCGAGGCTGCACCGTGAAACGGCGTGTATCTAAGAACAACGCGAACTTTGTCATCATGTTCTGCCATAATATCTTTGATGATCGGATAGAACGCCCGACACGCCTCGCAGGCAGGGTCAAAAAATTCCACAATTGTGACAGGTGCATCTTCTGGCCCCATGATGGGTGAATAGGGGCGGATCAATTCTTCTGCGACCTCCAACTGGGAAGGTTCGACCTGTGCAACAGGGACCGGGCGGGATTGATACCAAATAGCGGCGGCAAAAATTGCGATGCCCACAAGCAGAATAGATAATACGGTTGATTTGTTTTTCATGTGCGTGGTTCTTTCAAGGAGAGAAATGACAAGAAAGCGATCATAACGAAGGCGATCAGCGCCAAAAGCGGTATTGGAACGCCAAGAAACAATTGGTTGTCACCGGTACAAGACGGGCCTGTTGCCGTACATGGCTTAATCGGTTCGGGTAAGACTCCAGTGTAAAGGCCCATATGCCAAAGCGCTGTCACCGCGCCACCAAATGCAAGAGGGATCCCATAGCGACCAACCCGATCATCTTGCCACCATATGCCGAGGCCTAAAACGACTGCCAGTGGGAACATAAACGCGCGTTGAAACCAGCACAGATTGCAAGGTGCCTGGCCCAAAACTTCACCGATATAAAGCACAGCAAATGAACTGGCTAAGGCTATAACCCAAGCAACAATCAGCGCCATGTCCTTAGATAATATTTGCGTCATATCGACATCCTTCCTTTCAAATCAGAAAGAATCTGTTCAGCAGGCGTTCCATATGCCCAAGCCCCAACGTATCCGCCTTGCGGATCAAAAAGGAACAGCTGTGACGAATGACCCATTGTATATCCATCAGGCGAAGCGGCCTCTTCGATCTTTTCATAATAAATGCGGAACGTTTCTGATGTTCGTTTGATTTGATCAGGTGTGCCAGTAAGGCCAATGATGTTTGCATCAAATGCGGGAACAAATTCAGCTAGTTGTTCTGGTGTATCACGTTCGGGGTCTATTGTGATAAAGAACGGTTGTACGTGAGCTGCATCGGGGCCGAGCCCATCCATGACAGTCGCAACCTCGGCCAGTGTTGTGGGGCATACGTCAGGACAATTCGCAAAGCCGAAGAACACCAGCATCCAGCGCCCTGCAAAATCTTCGTCTGTTTGCACCACGCCTTGGTGATCGGTTAGTTCGAAATCTGCGTGAAATGCCGGATCATCGGTGCGTTGATCATTTCTAACCGAAATCTGAAGCCATACGAAGCCAATGACTGCAATTGTGGCAAAGCCCCAAAGCACTTTTTGAAACGCTGATAATCTCATTTATTAAAACTGTATCCGCTTCAGAACAACTTTCTAGAGCTTCCTAAATGTTCTAGTTGCTAGAGGTTCAAGACCTTTTTGGGCCCGTCGACTGTTTGTCACACTTCTGTGAACAGTTTCCCAGCTTGCGTATCAAAAAATCTATAGCTACCAAAACTATAGAAATGAGGGACGCATGCTAACAATCGGAAGTTTAGGGAAGAAAACTGGCACTAAAGTGCAGACGGTTCGGTATTACGAACAAATCGGACTGATGCCTGAACCTGGTCGAACAGAAGGGGGGCAGCGGCGTTATGGCGATGCTGAGGTTGACCGTCTGTCCTTTATCCGACACGCGCGTCAGCTGGGATTTCCACTGGAGGCAATCCGCGAGCTTCTTGATCTTAGCGATAACCCCGACCGTTCCTGCCATGAGGCAGATTCCATCGCGCGACGACAACTCAAGCAGGTAGAACTAAGGATGGATCGATTAAAGGCGCTGCGTACCGAGCTGAAGCGCATGATCCACGAGTGCAGCGGAGGCAATACTGCGGACTGCAAGGTTCTGGAGGTTTTGCGCAATCATTCGGAGTGCCTGACCGACCACGATGAAATCGGCGCGTAGTCACGCCGATTTCTAAATGGTTAGCGACCTATACCTTACGCAGATTGATAAAGCCGTGCGTGTGGAAGACCTGTTTTCTCAAACCTTTTAAAGTTTTTAGCCAAAGCCAACGCACCAAGGTCAATGATCGGTTCAAGCAAGACAACGATGATATAGACCGAGGCGAATGCCCCTGCGTTTGCCAGGGTCTCTGCCGTAAAGCCTTGCCCGTAGAATACCCAGAACGCCACCCATGCGACAATTCCACCTTGGAACACGGCAGATAGCTTCGCAGCTTGGCTATAGGTTACTTCGGTGTAAGGGGTGTCGGCTGGGATAATCCGTTGCGCCAATGCCGCCATTGCCAAAACTGGGAGTATGAGCGTGGTCAGGTTCATTCCCAATTGAGGAATGTCCGAGGGTGAGAATAAGAAACTTTGTGCCGCAAGACCGAGGATCAGCCCGATAGCAGTCGGTACCACACCAAGGATCAGGAAGAGTGTGGTCCCAAGGATTAGATGTACTTCGGAAACGCCAATAGGTGGATGCGGCAGGAATTCGAAGAACCCCAGCACCATAGCGCTTGCCGCAGCAGAGCGTCCGACCAGGGCCAGTAAGCTTCTGTTTTGTTTCAAGTGATCAATCGCCAGTCTGGCAACGATCCCAACAGAAGCAACACCGGTCGCGGTCCCTAGAGCAATTTTTGCGCCGTCCACGACGCCAGGTTCAATATGCATAAGTTCGTCCCTTCTGCACCCATCGTGCAAGATGCCTTCATAGAGGCGTTACAGTGTACTTGGCAGGTTTCCTGACTCGGGCTTCATCGCGGCACTTCCACCTTCCCGGATCTCTCCAGTGGTATTCGGAATGCAGCTAGCGCTCACAGTTGCGTGGGCAGTCTCGGATCAGGACAGAACTTGATGTCTCTACCGCGTTCCCATTTACCCCGCCGCCGCAAAGCGGTTTTGAGACCAAGTTTGGGCAATTGGCACTTGCAATCTAGCGAAGTCAATAAAGTTCTAAAAACCCCTTGAACCTATAGTTACTGGAGGAATTATATTTCTTTTGAACAATAGAAAAGTGATTCAAATGAAAATTCCACCCGTCCTTCAAAGTCTCATTGCCGCTGCGATTGCGTGGGGGCTTGCGCGTTTTGTTCCTGTGTTCAGTTTTAGCGGTTGGTACAGCGGATTTACTGCTTTGGCTTCTGCCATAATTGGCGTTGGTTTCTTAGCTGTGGCACTGAAACTATTTCGGGTTCACAAGACGACCGTTGATCCACTTGATCCTTCCAAGGCGCATAATCTGGTGGTCACGGGCATCTACAGGATAACACGCAACCCAATGTATGTGGGCATGGCTTTCCTTCTTTTGGCGTGGTGCTTGTACCTAGGCGATCTCGTCACCATTGCCACCGTGCCATTGTTCATCATCGTCATGAATGAATTGCAAATCAAAGGCGAAGAACGCGCCCTGTCGCAGAAGTTCGGCAAAGAATACGAAACATATAAACAGCGCGTTCGGCGCTGGCTTTAAGAACAGGATTTGTCATGGGAAATTGTTGTGGGCATGACGCCAAATTCGATGGCGTATCAGCAGACTATAAACGCCGATTGTGGATTGTGATTGCATTGAATGCGGTCATGTTTGTGGTGGAAATGGGCGCGGGACAGTTGGCAAAATCGCAAGCCTTACAAGCGGACGCTTTGGATTTTCTGGGCGATGCGTTGACCTACGGTATTTCCTTGGCCGTCATTGGGGCGTCGATCCGTGTGCGAACGAATGCGGCACTGGCAAAAGGTATCAGCCTGTTTTTGATGGGGTCATGGGTCTTTGGGTCAACTTTGTACCGCGTGTTCTATGTGGGCGTTCCACAGGCTGAAATCATGGGCATTATCGGTTTCTTGGCTTTGGCGACCAACCTTGCCTCTGTGATGCTTTTGGTGCGCTACAAAGACGGTGACGCCAATGTGCGATCTGTCTGGCTGTGTTCACGTAACGACGCCATTGGCAACGTGGCCGTTATGCTGGCCGCTGTTGGGGTCTGGGGGACGGCCACGGGCTGGCCTGATCTGATCGTCGCGGGGATTATGGCGGGGCTGTTTCTGTCCTCTGCGTATCAAATTTTACGCCAAGCATTGCAGGAACGCCGCGCTGAACTGAACCATACACATGGGGCGGTATAATGCTCTTAACTCTTTCCATCATTGGCTTAGCGATTGCGGGTCAAACACTTGCGGCAATCATTTGGTCAATCGCAAAGCCAAGTCAGAGGTTTTGGCCGCCACAACGCTACACATGGGTGACACCGATTGTTGTTTGGCTGCCAACCTTTACGCTGTTTGCGGTGATCGTTGCCATTGGTGTGCTGGATTGGGGCAGTATCGAACTGCCAGCATGGTTGCGTTTTGGCATTGGCGGGGTCTTGATTGTGCTGGGGAACCTGGCCGTTTGGGCAGAGGTCGCAGGGTTTGGAATTGCCCAAACTGGCGGTGCGGAAGGGGTTTTGAAAACCAACGGCCTGTACCGATACTCGCGAAACCCCCAGTGCGTCGCAGACACAACCATGTTGATCGGCTGGGGCTTGCTTGCGGGGTCTGTCGCGGCAATCCCTGTGATCTTTGCTGCAATCATTGTTTTATTGGTTGCGCCGTTTGCTGAGGAACCGTGGATGCAAGAAACTTATGGCAAAGAATATGAGGCGTACAAAAAGCGGGTGAGGCGCTATTTGTAATCACTTACCAAATAATCTGTTTCCCGCACGAATGTGCAATTGAATGCCATAGGCGGTTAACAGCAGGAAAAATATCATTGATATGCGCGTAATGTCACTGTTTGACAGCGCCCATGCGAGGTTGTGCAGGGTTAGTGCTTCAAACAAAAATGTGAGTTTTGGGAAAAAATATAATGCCCCAAAGAAAAGGGATCCCCCAATACCAACATTAATGAGTTTTCGTGTATTCATCCGCATATGAATACGCTTGAAGGCAAATGTGTCAAGGATGCACCTCTATTTGTCGCCTTGCCCAAGGATGCTTCCGCTAAAGCCATCCTTCATCAACGCTTCCAACATGGGGCAGGATGCGATTCCGTCGTCGCAATTCTTGGATAGGCTCAAAAGCGCTTTTCGTAGCCGTATAAGTTTTTCAATCTTTGCGTCGATCTCAGCCAAATGGTTCTCGGCCATAATTTTCACTTCACCGCATGACCGATCCCTTCGGACGGTGAAAGATAAGAATGTCTGTATGATTGGGATTGAAAAACCCAAATCTCGGCAACGGCGTACAAATCTCAGTTTGGCTATGTTATCGGACGAGTATAGCCGACGCCCACCAGCTGAACGACTTGGTTTTGGGACGACGCCCTCACGTTCATAGTAGCGGATCGTTTCGATGTTCACGCCGCTTTGTTCCGATGCTTTGCCGATGGTCAACATTTCACTTGCTCCTGTAGCCACTACAGGAAGTAGAACGCCAAGATGGATATGAATGCAAATAAAGAACCAGTGACAGAACCTAGCGATGCCACGCGATTTGTAATGCCCTTTACAGCGCTGTTGGCGCTGTTGACGGCGTCGTGCTGTATATTGCCGATAGGTCTTTCGATTTTAGGGCTTGGTGGTGCGTGGCTTGCTATGCTTGGCCCATTTGTTGCGTACCGAGGGATTATTCTTTTCAGTGTCGCGATTGCTCTTGTATGGGCTTGGTATCGGGTACTGCGTCGCAGGATGTGCGCGACGCGCAGACGGTCAACAATTGTTTGGACATCCGTTGCATCCATCGCCTTTTTAATCGCTCTGTCTTCACCCTTGTGGGAAGTGTCGGCAGAACGTTTCATGTGGGATTTGTGGAGATCGACCCGATGAAGAACAAATTATTGGCACTTGGGGTAGGTGGCTCGATCCTGGCCGCCCTCTGTTGCTTCACGCCGTTGCTACCAATCGTGCTGACAGCACTTGGTCTGACGGGTGTACTTGGGGTCGTCTATAATGACGCTGTTTTATTGCCGATTTTGGCGGGGTTTCTCATACTGACGGGGTACGCGATATGGCGACAGAAGACACAAAAGTAGTTTTGAAATCTACGCTTACATGCCCATCATGTGGACATGCTGAAACGGAAACCATGCCCACAGATGCGTGCCAATGGTTCTATAAATGCATGTCATGCGAGACTGTTTTGAAACCACTTGAAGGGGATTGCTGCGTCTATTGTTCATACGCGACAGTTCCCTGCCCTCCGATCCAGGAAGGCAAGTCGTGCTGTGCGTAAGCGCTGCTCTGCACTACCACAGGAGGCCTTTATGATCTGTAACCTTTGTTTGGCGAGAATTGCCATCCATTACCCAAAGTAATCTATGATTGGACAATCCGGCCTGTGATCGCCGCGACATGCTTGGACCAAATGCGCTAGTTCGTCATGTAGCGATTGCAGTTCATGTTGCTTTTTTTCGATCTGTTTTAACCGTTTGGTAGCAAGATTTTTTACGTCCGCGCTAGATCGATCACGGTCTTCGAAGAGGCTTAACAATTCCCGACATTCCTCGATCGTAAAGTCAAATTCTCGGGCACGTCGAACGAATATCAGTTTGCGAACTTCTGTTTCAGAATAGGTGCGATAGCCCGCTTTTGACCTACCCTGAGATTGGACAAGGTTGATGTCAGCGTAGTATCGGACGGTTTTTGTCGGCAAGCCCGACATCTTTGCGGCTTGTGAAATATTCATCGCTTTACCTGTTGACCTTCCCGTTAGTGGAAACATTAAGTCGCTAACTGACAGAAATTCAATGTGTATGCAAAAGGCAACTCGATGACCAAAACCGCAACGCTTTATCGTATGGTTATGACAGACCACATGTGTCCCTATGGATTAAAGGCAAAGGACCTGTTGGAACGCAACGGATATACCGTCGATGACCAGCATTTGACGTCGCGCGAAGCAGTTGATGCTTTCAAGGCGGAACATAGCGTCAAAACCACCCCGCAAATTTTCATTGATGATGAACGTATTGGCGGATTTGACGACCTGAGTGCGCATCTGGGCAAGCCTGTGGCAGAAAAAGATGCGGTCACCTATCGTCCTGTTATTGCAATTTTTGCGGTCGCCTTCGCTTTGGCGGTGATGATCACTTGGCTACTACACGGTACCTTTTTCGTGGGGCAGACGATTGCGTGGTTCATTTCTGTATCAATGGTTTTGCTGGGCTTGCAGAAACTGCAAGACGTCGAGAAGTTCGCAACAATGTTCCTGAACTATGACCTGCTTGCCCAACGCTGGATACGGTATGGTTACGTTTATCCCTTTGTTGAAACGGGGGCAGGCCTTTTGATGACCGCCGGTTTGCTGACGTGGTTATCTGCACCTGCCGCTTTGGTCGTGGCAAGTATCGGTGCGGTCAGCGTTTTCAAAGCCGTTTATATTGATAAACGTGAAATCAAATGCGCTTGCGTCGGGGGCGATAGCCGTGTGCCGTTGGGCTTTGTGTCGTTAACCGAAAATCTGATGATGATCGGCATGGCTGTGTACATGCTGACGATGGTTTAATCTGAATTAGGAACTCTTGATATGAAACTTTCACGTCGAACTTTCCTTGGCTCTACCGCCGCTATGCTGGCGTTGCCAAACTTTGGGAATGCTGCGGTCAATCGACTGACTGCATCCGAAATTTCTGCGCAGATATTACCTTCTGGGCAGCCACAAACTGATATGTTGGGATTTAACGGCGTATCGCCTGGACCCGAAATTCGGGTCAAACAAGGGGAAGCTGTTCGGGTCCAGTTTCAAAATAGTTTGCAGGAAGGCAGCGCCATTCATTGGCACGGGATACGTCTTAACAACGCCATGGATGGCGTGCCCGTGATGACGCAGGACCTGGTTAATCCCGGGGACACGTTTGATTATAGTTTCACACCGCCAGATGCGGGAACCTATTGGTACCATTCCCACTACATTTCCTATGAGCAGGTTGCGCGTGGGCTTTACGGTCCTTTGATCGTCGAAGAACAATCACCACCGGATGTGGATCACGACATCACGGCTGTGATTGATGATTGGCGTGTTGAAAGAAATGGGCAGTTAGACGATGATTTCGGAAATCGCCATGATATGTCCCACGGTGGTCGGATGGGGAATTTCGCCCGCGCCATTTTGTCTAAGACGCAGGTGCAGGCCGGTGATCGTATCAGGTTGCGTATGATCAACGCTGCTACTGCGCGTGTGTTCCCGATAAAACTGAATGGCCTAGAAGGCAACGTCGTCGCTTTGGACGGCATGGCTGTATCGCAACCATTGCCGTTGTCAAATTTGGTGCTTGCGCCTGCGCAGCGCATGGACGTGATTGTCGATGTTGTGGGCACCCCTGAAATTGTATTTGCGTCCCGCGATGGGGATTACCTTTTGCGCAGTCTTTCAGTCGAGGGAACCAATACCGAACGAACCAAGTCTGATATTCCAGCATTGCCGCAACCGGACCTGACCAAACCAAATTTGAAAGGTGCACAAAAACTTACAATGAAGTTGCAAGGCGGTGCGATGGGCAGGCGTCATGGTGGGGATGATCTTTGGGCGCTGAACGATGTCTCGGGCTTACCTTCGAAACCATTCGGATCTTTCAAAGCAGGTGAAACGGCGCTGATA
Organism: Rhizobiaceae bacterium; assembly: GCA_020628775.1. Taxonomy (GTDB): domain Bacteria; phylum Pseudomonadota; class Alphaproteobacteria; order Rhizobiales; family Rhizobiaceae; genus Lentilitoribacter. The sequence goes on from JAHDEP010000010.1 coordinate 17,346, forward strand.
ACCTTAGTGAATGACTCTTCATTCCCTCATGGGATGCATTTGCACGGCCATCATTTTCAGGAAGTGAACAGTGACGGCTCCCTTGGGAATTACCGCGACACAACACTGGTTGAGGCGCGTCAATCCCAGATCATTGCATGTGTGTTTGATAATCCCGGCAGATGGCTTTTCCATTGTCACATGCTGGGCCACCAAGCTGCGGGAATGAAAACGTGGGTAGCGGTGGCTTAAGCGCATATGTCCCAGCAAAATTTGCAGCCAATGGATGAGCGACGTCACATTTTGATAGTCGATGATCATGCGGACATCCGTCAGTCCATGGCTTCATATTTATCGCGCGAAGGGTTTCACTGCGGGACGGCGGACTGCGCTCGCGCAATGGACGCTTACCTGAGCCAGCATTCGGTTGATTTGATAATACTGGACGTCATGATGCCGGGCGAAGATGGGTTAAGCATTTGCAAAAGACTAACGTCATCGCAAGACCAGCCAATCCTTATGCTGTCGGCTTTGGATTCAAGTGAGGATGCTATTGCGGGGCTGGAATTCGGGGCTGATGATTATTTGTCGAAGCCTTTCAATCCCAAAGAACTGGTCGCACGCATTCAATCGGTTTTGCGCCGTAGGACCCGTGTGGATTTGGAACCAGTTTCCTATGCAGGGCAGGTTTTGCAGTTTGGTGGTGTTGTTTTGGAATACGATGCACGGTTGATAACCCGCACTGATGGTCAAAAAGAAATCCTAACCTCAGCCGAGGTGGTGCTTTTAACTATTCTATTGGAAAGGGCGCGGTCTGTTATATCGCGAGAGGATCTTCTGAAACTGTCGACCGGTCGGGAGGCCGGTCCGTTGGACCGAACAATAGATAACCAGATTAGCAGGTTGCGAAAGAAAATTGAACCTGACGTTTTGCGGCCAAGGATCATTGCTACAGTGCGCAACGGTGGTTATTCGCTATCTTGCGATGTGACGATAGTGAAATGAAGTTCAAACACTGGTCAATGCAGGCTCAGATTTTCTCTGTAATCCTTGTTGTTTTTGCTGCAGGTCAAGGTATCGGATTTTTGCTTTTCTCCGGTGAGCGATCACTGGCAGTTCAAGCGGCTTTGGGCGCAGAGGCGGCAGGGCGAGCGGCAAACGTAACGCGTCTTATTGAAAATGCTCCAACATCGCTTCACGATGAAATCATTGCGGCCGCTACATCGCCTTTGATCAAATTCAGCAAATCAGAGCGGCCAAGTGTTTTTGATGGTGAACACCATGATGACCAGGCAGTGGAGATGCGTGTCAGGGCGCTTTTAAACGATCCATTCAGCAGGGATATTCGTGTTGAAGTACATGAGGTTGAAACTTCAGTTTTACCTGTACCCAACCTGTCCCCTGAACTGGCTGAGTTACATGCGGATATGATGCGTGGAACCTTGTCTGCGATCGAATTAGAGATTTCGATTGCTTTAGACGGTGGCGGCTGGCTCAATGTTGAAACACGTTTTGAACGACCACCGTGGCAAATTGAAAACAGCACAATTGCGACGTTTCTGATTTCCATCAGTCTTGTCATGTTGGCAGTATTTTTCTTTATATTCTTCTGGATAACGCGACCGCTGGCGGTTCTGCAGTCTGCCGCAGACAAATTTGGTCGTGGCGAAGGAATGCCGAAAATTAAAGAAGCGGGCCCGCCTGAGGTTCGCAGTCTGAACCGTACTTTTGCTAAAATGCGAGAACGCATTTTAAAATTCGTAACAGATCGGACGATGATGTTGGCCGCTTTGGCACATGATCTACGCTCACCGATGACCGCGTTGCGCGTGCATGCAGAAATGATTGCCGACCACAATCTGCGTGCATCCATCATACGTTCTACGGATGAAATGTCCGAAATGTTGGATGCAACCATGACTTATGCACGTGGGGTTGGGCACGACGAAGAAACTGTAACGGTGGACCTGAACGAATTGATGCTCGAAGCGTCAGCGCAGGGGCAAGAAATAAACATCACTAAAACCGCCCCTGTCGTTATTTCAGTTCGGAAACTGGCCATGAAACGGGCTTTCCGAAACCTGATTGAAAACGCACAGCGTTATGGTTCCAAAGCCAGCGTGAGTTGGGCTCCCTTGGACGATGGCGTCGAAATCTATTTCGATGATGACGGACCGGGCATCCCAGCGGAAATGTTAGAACATGTCTTTGATCCGTTTGTGCGGGTCGAACAAAGTCGATCTAGAACGACGGGTGGCCATGGTCTTGGTCTTGCTATCGTAAAAGGTATTGTGCTGTCGCATGGCGGAACCGTCGATTTGAAGAACCGAGACAAAGGCGGCTTGCGTGCGTCGGTTTTTCTTCCATTTTCAACGTCAGCTTATCGCTAAAACTACAGAAATTGATACAAAACGATACACCATGCTGCGTTGTCTGGTCAGCAGACTATGAATAAAAACAACGGAGTAACAGGAGTGTAAAAGAATGAGTATTTCGAGGCGAGCATTCATTATTGGCAGTTCTTTTGGTTTATTCACACCATCTATTTTGACCGCGCAATCGACGGCAAGACGTAACGTATCTTCTTTTTACTTACATGCTTGGCGCGACCACTTTGAAGAAATCGGGAAGGGAATTCTTCTTTCTGATACAAATACTATGGTTCTTCAGCATTGGACGGCTGACGGTGAAATGCGAGTATATCCAACTTCAGTTCCGCTGACAGATGATTTAACGCGCCGAGGATATACGGAAGTAGTCGAGAAACGCAAAAATCCCAGCTGGGCTCCTACACCAGATATGCGTAAGCGAAACCCAGAATGGCCGGCCCGCGTCCCGGGTGGTGATCCAATCAATCCTTTGGGGACAAGAGCGCTGTACTTGTCCTGGACTTACTATCGGATTCACGGGACTGCAGATACGCGCAAAATTGGTCGCCAATCATCAAACGGATGTATTGGGCTTTACAACGAGCAAATTGAAGAAGTGTATGAACGAACACCCGTAGGAACACAGGTCAAATTGATATGAAACGCCGTACTTTGTTAATCTTTGCCGCTATTTGTGTGGCGCTGATTGGGTTTTTAATTTTCACGATGCGTGGAACCATGGACGGTTCGATGATGAATGATGGTTTGGACATGTCCACAGATTTTAAAAGCAGTGACGGTTCCGCAATGGTTCAGGTTACGCTTCCTGAAACATTGTCGGCTAATGCACAGATAGGAAAGCGCGCTTTTGATGTGAAGTGTGCGGCCTGTCATGGGGCAAACGCTGCAGGTCAAAATGGTGTTGCGCCACCTTTGGTTCATAAGATCTACGAACCTTCGCATCACGCAGATTTCGCATTTCAACGCGCCGCGCAGAACGGTGTTCGGTCACATCATTGGGGTTTTGGGAACATGCCAGCTATCGAAGGTATAACGACGGCTGAAATAAAGTTTATAACTGCTTACGTGCGTGAACTTCAGCGGGCCAACGGCATCAACTAATACAGGACTGGAAAATCAAATGAAAAAGACCGTAATCGCTTTCGCTACTGTCGCGCTTTTGAGCGCATCAATCGCAAATGCGCATTCAAAAAAAGAAGCTCTGACGCCTGCAGATGGATCAACCGTGCAGTCGGTTCCAGAAACAGTCGTGTTGAGATTTAATGATGGAATGCGCCTGACGAAAATGGATATGACCCATGCGGATCATCCAAGCGTGGCAGTTGATTTAGATGGCGTATCTGGTTTCCAGAAAGAGTACACGCTGCCGATTGAATCGATGGGCAAGGGGATTTACCGTTTCGAATGGCGTGGTCTTGGTGCTGACGGCCACCCTATGACTGGTGAATTTTCCTTTACGGTGGAATAGGTGAATGCCAGATTTTTGGGGCATATTATCCGTACTTAGCAAGTCACTCTTGTATTTGGGGTTTCTGACTAGTTCAGGCTTACTGATGAACAGGTTGTTGTTTTCGGCCGAGGTAATCGGGTTGGAAAAACGGATGCGGCTTTCAGCAATCGCATTCGCAGTGTTGGGGGTTCTGATGGCGGTGCTTAACTTCGCACTGGGTGGGGCCGTTTTGTTGGATGATGTGTCCGGTTTGTACGATGTATCCATCCTTGGGCTTTTGTGGGAAACCGCACCTGGTGACGCACTGTACCTTCGATTAATTGGGGCAGCGATATTGGTGCTAGGTGTCGCAATCGGCGGCCGCGCATCTTGGATTGGTCTGGTTGGTGCCGCGATTGCGTTGTTCAGCTTTACAAGAGTTGGGCACGTTGCCGCGCTTTCGACATTTTGGGTCCAGGCTTTGTTGTTCATGCATTTGGTGGTCGCTGCATTTTGGATCGGGATTCTTACCCCACTTCGAAAATTGGCACGTGACCCCGCGACGTTACCAAATGCCGCCCGTTTAGGTCATCGTTTTGGGCAGATCGCATCTGGGGCCGTGCCAGCCTTAATCATCGCTGGGCTAATAATGACATGGTTTTTGGTTGGATCGATGGAAGCTCTGCTATTTACCCCCTACGGTCAGTTCCTTGTCATCAAAGTCGCTGTCGTCGGCGCGTTGCTCGTGCTGGCCCTTCTCAATAAGGCACGCTTTGTGCCGGGTCTGATTGAGGGCAACATATCATCTGGTCAAGCGCTGGCGCGATCCATCAAATTTGAATGGGTTTGCATCTGGCTCATTCTATTGGCCACGGGGATATTTACGTCTGTGTTAACGTTGCCCACATGACCCATTTCCTTGCATTTGATACCTTCCAAAAATGGGATGTGCTGCTATGAAACGTACTTTGGTTTTGGGCTTGGTTGCAGCTGCATTTTTAGGCGTTTTCGTAAATGTTTGGAACAGCGATCCAGTTTCGGCAGAGACATCCTTGGATCCGTCCTTTGCACTTTCTGTCAGTCAGGGGGCTGATTTATATCAACAATACTGTGCTGCGTGTCATGGGGCCAATCTGGAAGGTCAAGGTGATTGGCGAACACCTGGTGATGATGGTCGATTGCCAGCGCCACCCCACGATGAAACAGGTCATACTTGGCATCATGGAGATGAATTGCTGTTTGCTTACACCAAACTGGGCGGCAAAGAACTGATGGCGGCACGTGGCATGGATTTTGATAGCGGGATGCCTGGTTTTGCGGACGCCCTATCAGACGCAGAAATTTGGGCGATCCTGAATTACATCAAATCAACATGGCCGGAACGTGTTCAAGATATTCAAGCGCAACGTAGTGAAGCTGAAAAAACAAACGAGGATAGTTGAAATGAATCTTTTGAAAACTTGTTTTTCAATCGCTTTGGTGCTCGCCACACCCACCATTGGTGGAGCCCACGAAATGTCTGACTCCGAACTAAAACAGTTTGTGTATGAAGCAATTTTGGAAAATCCCAACATCATCATTGAAGCGATTGCCTTACTTGAGCAGCAAGAAAATGAGGCGCAAGCAGCAGCGACAGCAGATGTTCTATCCAATCAACGCGCGTTGTTAGAGGAAGATCCCAACGCACCGGTCCTCGCAAATCTTGACGGCGACGTAACGATTGTCGAATTCTTCGACTATAATTGCCCTTATTGCCGCCAAGCGATGCCCCAAGTGGATGCCGTCGTCGCACAAGATCAGGGTGTGCGTCTTGTATATCGTGAATGGCCAATTCTGGGCGAAGGAAGTGTTTTTGCTGCGAAAGCTGCTTTGGCGGCTCGTGAACAAGGCAAGTACGAAGAATTGCATGTCGCGATGATGGGTATGCAGGGACGGGCGACTGAACCGTCCGTCTTAAGCGTTGCTCGCGATATCGGGCTTGATATTGATAAATTGCGTGCGGATATGGAAGCGCCCGAAGTGAATGAACATATCCAAACGTCAATGGAATTGGCGCGTGCGCTTGGGTTTAGCGGTACACCATCGTTTGTAGTGGGAGATGAGCTTGTACCAGGGTTTGTAGAGGCAGATGTTCTTTTGGAACAGGTTTTGACGGTACGAGAGTCAAGAAAGTAGTGAATCAAAAGGGACCTGTTTTTCTTGAGACCCAGAGGGTTCCTGCCACTATGGAAAGACCAGTTATTAGGCTAAGGCCCGCAACCGTCCAAGTGGTGCTGCCAAAATCACTTGGATTTGCAATCGCACCCAGATGGGAAAGAAAAAGGCTAGCCGGAATGATCCCTGCTAAAGTCGCAACAGCGAACCGCCATAAACTGATACTGCTTATACCAGCGGCATAACTAAACGCATCGAATGAAACGAAAGGCATGAGACGCGACAGGAAAACGGTCAGTGTAAGGGCGTTTTGGGATCCCAAGAGTCCTTTTTCGAGTTTACCTGCCGTCCATTTAGACACGGCCTCCCTTGCGATATATCGTGCAATTACAAACGCGGTTACCGCGCCCAGTTCCGCGCCGATCGCGACGTAGACTGTCCCCCAAGCGTGCCCGTATAACATGCCTGATGCGACAGCAATTGGTGCACTGGGAATCGGGCTTGCAACGACAGCAAGCCACATCAGAGCAACAATCAATACAGGGCCCCAATATCCCAACGCGCTGGACCATTCTGTAATGGTTTCAGCGTCAAGATTTGAAAGCAGCTCTGATCTTTGAAGAACAAAAGCCGCGCTGCAAATAAGAGCCGTTACGCCAAAGAGTTTCAGAACTAATGAGCGTTTCATTTCGCCTACATTTCAATTGATTTGAGCAACATATCGTCCTTACAGATACGGGTTCCAGTGGCTGGAAGATCAACATTACATATTCATACAATTACGCCCAGGAACTGACTTCCGCTGCGTCGTGTAGTAAAGCCGAGAAGAAATGAGGAATAACCGATATGCCATTGCTGACAAGACGCCACTTTGTAGTTGGATCTTCCCTTCTTTTTTCTACCCCACTCGTGGCACAAGACGTGGTGGAGGTTAAGCGACCGGTTTCTAACCGCGCAATGTGGTCCAGTTGGGACAAACGGGTAACTCCAACAGGATATGATCCTGCAACCACAAACCCATGGGGCTTTCATGCCAGATTTTTACCTCAGCGGGTTGAAGCAAAAGATGGGCTGACGGTTGGAAGTATTCATGTAGATGCTATTGCAAGATACTTGTATCATGTCGATCAGGCTGGGACGGCCATGCGGTATGGTGTGGCAATTGCGCGTGGCAGTTTATATGAGCCAGGCACTTATACAATCCGAAGAAAGGCACGTTGGCCAACATGGCGTCCAACAGACGCCATGATCGAACGAGAGCCGCACAAGTATGAACAATACGCGGACGGCATGGATGGTGGACCTACTAATCCACTAGGTGCCCGTGCCCTTTATCTGTATGTTGGGCGTCGCGATACATATTTACGTATCCATGGCACTCCACAACCGAGATCAATTGGGGGTCGAGCCAGTTCTGGTTGCGTACGAATGGTAATGGCGCACATTATCGACCTTTACGAAAATGTGGCCAAAGGATCAGTCGCAGTTCTTCATCCAGATGAAATTGCCGCAGGAATTGTTTAGGCGTCTTCGGAAGCCTCTGGTGCTGGGGCACATATGGGATTTCTGCCGGATGTCACGAGTGGAAGAAACGTGTCCTCTACTGGTCCAATGTGCAAATACCAAAAACAGTTAGTCTCTGGGTCCAATCTGACAGCGTTCAAATTTTGATTTGGGGCCGCAAGGGAAATAACTGATTCAGGAACAACCGCGAGGGTGCCATCGGGTTTGGTTTCGTCCCAACGTGGTTCTGCACAGGCAGCAAGCACCCCTGGCACTAGGAATAAAATGTTCCGATAGTTTAGTATCATCTTATCTTTCCTGATTTTCGGCTAAGCATACCAAAGTAATTGAATTAAAATAAGCCTAAGAAACATTGCATACAAAATGTTACAAAGCAGGCCGTGACCTTTACGTTTTGGAACCCTAGCACGGTAGGCGAAAGTCCATAATTCAAAACGAGTTCAAATGCAAAATACCCCCTCAACCGTTGCAGTCTTTGCCGCTCTTGGATCGGCGGCCCTTCTTGGCAGCGCATTCATGTTTCAGACGTTAGGCTATCAACCTTGCGCCATGTGTTTGTGGCAAAGGTGGCCACATGCGATAGCAATTGTTGTTGGCATATTGCTTCTTTTTGGCATTCGAAACATTGCCCTTTACTTGGTTGGGTTTTTATCAGCGGGTACAACTGCGGCCCTCGGCCTGTTCCACACGGGTGTAGAGCGCGATTGGTGGGAAGGCCCGACATCGTGCACAGGCAGTGGACTAAGTTCCGCGTCAGAAGGGCTGCTTCCATCATCTAACGACACCGGGCCGGGTATTGTTATGTGCGATGAAGTGGTTTGGGAGTTTCTAACTTTATCGATGGCAAGCTGGAACGCGGTGTTCAGTTTCGGATTGGCTGTCTTGTGGTTTGTCGCAATCAAAAAGCAGTTTCGAAAATAGAAATATCTAGGTTCTTAATTGCTCTGTTAATTGGAAAAGCCCAGTCGCTTTTGAACGGAAAGTGGCCTAAACGAGCATTTGGGTAGGAACGAAAACGGGACAGGTCTAATCCGCATTCTTAACCAGTACTGTGAGCATACCTCTATGACGATATCCAGACGAACTTTCCTTGCTTCCTCGGTCGCCACGATGGCAATGCCGACGCTTGGTCAGGCGGGCCAACAACAACTGACAGCATCGCAATTTTCGGCGCAAATCTTGCCAGCAGGAAATCCTAAAACGCCCGTCATGGGATTTAATGGATCTTCACCTGGGCCAGAGCTGCGCGTAAAACAGGGGCAGGCAGTGAACGTTCTGTTTCAAAACCGGCTGGACGAAGGAAGCGCAGTGCACTGGCATGGCATCAGATTGCAAAACAGCATGGATGGTGTGCCAATTCTGACTTAGGCAATCGTCAATCCTGGAGAAGATTTTGACTATCGCTTCACCCCGCCGGACGCCGGAACATTTTGGTATCATTCACACTACGCCAGTTCGGAACAGGTTGAGCGCGGATTGTATGGTGCGTTAATCGTGGAAGACCAGGTGTCGCCGGACGTAGACCACGACATTACCGCGATTATAGATGATTGGCGTCTGCAACAAGATGGTCAGTTTGTCGATGACTTTAGCAACCAACATGATATGGGACACGAAGGGCGTCTGGGTAATTTCGCCCGTGCGATATTTACTCATAAAACAGTGCAACAGGGAGATCGCATAAGGCTTCGGCTTATCAATGCGGCAACGGCGCGTGTTTTTCCCCTGCGATTGGATGGATTGAAAGGTAAGGTCGTTGCCCTAGATGGTATGGCTCTAGATGCGCCGTCGAAATTGTCTCAGGTAACCCTTGCGCCAGCGCAAAGAGTTGATGTGATCGCAGATGTGGTCGACGTTCCACAGATTGTGTTTTCCAGCAGGCAAGGCGACTATTTTTTGGGCGAGATCGCTGTGGATGGGTATAACTCAACCAGGCAACCATCAAAAATTGGGGCTTTGCCGCAACCTAACCTTTCGAAACCCGATTTAAACACGCCGCACAGGCTCACTTTGGATATGCAGGGTGGTGCTATGGGTGGGCGACATTACGGCACCGATATTTGGGCCTTTAATGATGTTTCTGGTCTGCCCCCAAAACCCTTCGCTGTATTCCGCAGCGGTGAAACAGCAAAGATCAGTTTGGTCAATAGCACAGCCTTTCCGCATGGAATTCACCTCCATGGTCAACATTTTTTCGAATTGGATGACGATGGGCTTTTGGGGGTCTTTCGGGACACAACCTTGGTGGATGCTGGTCAATCTCGCGACATTGCGTGTGTTTTTGATAACCCCGGGCGATGGCTTTTACATTGTCACATGCTGGGACATCAAGCGGCCGGAATGCGAACTTGGATAGAGGTCGTTTGATGCAATAATATGCGGTTTTTCTAGTCCTTATTGGGACATCGGGTCTTGCTGACCATAAGCTACACAATCGTGATACCGTTCGCGCTTCGACACTTTACCAAATGCAATGCGCATCGTGCCAAGGTGTGAATTTTGAAGGTCAGCCAAATTGGCAACGCGCGAACGACGACGGCATTTCACCAGCCCCACCGCACGATGAAACGGGCCACACCTGGCACCATGATAATACGCTTTTGTTCAATTACACCAAATTTGGTGGGGGTGAGGCCCTTGCCCAACGTGATGTAACCGGATTCAACAGCGCAATGCCTGGATTTGCGGATATTTTGTCAGATGAAGAGATTTGGGATATTCTGGCCGATCCATCACGTCCGACACAACCCTTCGATTCACATCAGGCGCCAATAATTTTTCGTGGCAAGATCCTTAAGCGCGGTGGTGTCCAGCATCGCATCTGCCAGCATCCGCTTCAGACGGTTGTTCTCGTCCTCAAGCGCCCGCAACTTCTTTGCGTCAGACACATTCATCCCGCCAAACTTGGCCTTGTACTTGTAGAAAGTCGCGTCGCTGATCCCGTACTTCCGGCACAGCTTCTGCGCCTTCACACCAGCCTCGTACTCTTTGATCATCCCAATGATCTGCTCATCACTAAATCTGCGTTTCATAGTCCATCCTTTGCTTGGACAGATTACTAGCACCTCAGTGGCCTCATTTCAGGGGGCTGGGTCACCACTTTCGAACACCACTAATTTTAGGGGGATTACCAATATCCAAAGTTTAACTACGCGCCTTTCTTACTTAGGCGCTTGACGAGGTGGCGTCTCGTTGATCCTACAGCATTGGTGATCGGAGCGGACCCCTTGGCCATCTTTGAGAAAACAGAGCAGGATCTAATGGCCCGTGTTGTGGCCCAAGAGAATTTCAAAAGGCGGCGCTTGAAGTTTCTGCCGATCCTTCAAGACCTGAAGTCAGAGCTGGCGGGAGAAGGTTCGAATCCTGACCTGTTGTTGGATATCTATGGTGCAAGTGGAATGTAAACAAGAGCGCGCAAATAATTTGGCAGTTGGATTACCCGATCTGGATTTCCGCACCAAGACAGTCGTTACTGTCCAGGTTAGTGCCAAGATTTGGCAGTCTTTGATTGAAGTTGAAGTATAGTGCGCGGTAATTTTCCCTGTTTGTGAGCTTTATTTCCTTGTTTGGAATTTAGGGAAAATTTTTGATAAGCATCTGAAAAGGCGAATAAAAATTCCTTCAGGAAAAGCCCATTCACACCTAAATTGAAGAATTTCCCTGTAAAATCCCAGAAAACAGGGAAATTTCCATGAGACTGGTTAGCTCCTGACTGGTTCCTCCGCCACCATCTAAGGTGCTGATATTAAAGGGCTTTTCATGGCCTTGATAAGGCCGTAGTTTCCGATGCTTAGGGACTGTGTTCAGAGGTTGAGACTCGTTTAGTGAGCTCTGTTTTGGTCCAAATATCGCAAACGTCTCTTTGGCCAATTTTAGACGGGACGGTTTTTGGAAGAATTTACGACCTCAAATTTGACTTTTCGTGAAATCCCACGAACGATTTGTTCAGACGATCGCATTCGTACAGTTTCAGCGTAAGACGTAAATTTAAGGAGGCAGTTGACTTTGTCGAAGAGCCCAAGCCGCAGCTGCGCCTGCTAAAATGTTCAAGCGGGATTTGTTCAGATCTCTTATTGAAATTCAGATTTTCGAAGTGTTGTCGGACGCTAAAGTGCCGCGACAACGTCTCGCTGCTTGTCCCAATCGGCAGGGATCGGGTTATGCTTGACCCACTGTGAGGTGAAGTTGATCGGCTGGTTGCCGTCGAGGATACTTTGCAAAATATCCGGTGCGAGGAATGCCAAGCCAATCATCTGGCGTATTCTGCTTTGTCGGATGTCGCTGGCGTCTGCGATCTGTTTCAAAGTCTGGCCTTGGCGAAGAGCCGCATACCATTTTTGCGCCGCGTCGATGTTCTTGATCAAGATTGTATCAAAGAATGGTTTCGCTTCCCCGAGAATTATCTTCGTTTCCACACCACGTTTGCGGTGCTGGAAAGGTGCTGAGAATGTTCGAGCTCGGCTGTCGATACGATCGACCGGGATGTCCAATGCTTCTGCCAAGGCCTTTCTGCAAAGCCGCAGGGTGATTTTGCCTTGTTCCAGATCAGCGCGTCTTAACAGATTAGCCCACGCAAAAGCGTTGTTGGGTTTGTTCATTTCGGCTTTCAGCAAGCCTAGCCCTTTAGACATAGTTTCAATCTCGCTTGCAGCGAGATCTTTGACTAGATCCATCAAAAAGCTAGGCTTTGAGATGTGACCTGCGATGATCTGCCCAATTCCATCTTCCAAAGCTGATGCTGGTAACCGCCACGCATCAGCTTTGTTCTTTTTGATCCCAATCACCAAACGCCGTGAGATATAGTAGCGGATGCGTTTTCCATTCTTGGATGTGTGGCTGGGGGTCAGTTTATCGCCTGTGTCATCAAAGAGTTTGCCAGCTAGGGGAGAAGAGTGACGGCCATTGCCAACGGCTCGTTCTCGCGCCGCTTGATCTTGAAGGCGTTGTTGCACCTCTTCCCAACGAGGTGGATCAACGATTGCTTCGTGCTGGCCTTCAAAGACTTGTTCTTTGTGCCTGATCTGTCCTCGGTAAATGGGATTGGTCAAAATTTGGTAGATGTGGCCGCGGGCAAATGCTTTCCCGCCCTTTGTGCGCCCATCACTCAAAGTCATAAGGCGCGTTTTAAAACCAAGTGAATCGGCTTGTTCAGTAACTGCCCGAACGGATCCCGAATCCATGTACATCTCGTATATCTTCCGAATGATAGGGGCTTCAGTCTCATCTATGGAGAGGGTCCGACCGTCGGGTTGGTAACCGAATGGCACGCTGCCGCCCATCCACAATCCTTTTCGCTTTGACGCAGCGATCTTGTCTCTGATGCGTTCTGCGGTCACTTCACGCTCAAACTGGGCAAAACTAAGAAGCATGTTGAGGGTCAGCCGTCCCATGCTGGTAGCCGTGTTGAAGGATTGGGTCACTGAGACAAAGCTGGCACCAACGGCATCCAATTTATCCACAATCTTCGCAAAGTCGGACAATGACCGCGTTAGACGGTCAATCTTATAGACGACGATCCGATCGATTTTACCTGCCTCGATATCAGCCAGCAGCCGCGTGACGGCGGGGCGTTCCAAGGTTCCACCCGACAAACCGCCGTCATCATATCGGGAAGGAGACAGAAGCCAGCCTTCCGCTTTCTGACTGGCGACATAGGCCGCGCAGGCCTCAAACTGAGCATCAAGAGAATTGAAATCCTGTTCCAACCCATCTTCGGTAGATTTGCGGGTGTACACGGCGCAGCGGATGACTTCAGGCATCTGATGCTTCCTTGTCTGGCTTATTGAGGCCAAAGAATCTCGGCCCAGACCAATGTGCGCCGGTGATCAGCTTGGCGATGGCCGAAAGGCTGTCAAACGTTTTGCCGTTCATGACAAAGCCATCTTCCACGACCTCCACTGTCCATGTGCGTCCGCGCCACTCCCGCACCAAACGCGTTCCAACCTGGAGTTGTGCCTCTGGGCGTGGAGTAACCGCTTTACCCCTTGCTATACTCTCAAACTCTTTGACCATCCGTTTGCTGTAACCGCCGGACCGTTTGGCTTGCAGCTCAAAAGCCATGGATGCACGCAGAATTGGTAACGATAAATTCTTTGGCGGCGGCCGGCCATGATGCTCGACCCAAAGACCGATCAAGGCAGCGCGGGGCAGGGTGTCGATTTGTTCGGTATTGATCGACTTCAATTTGGGTGACTCTGAAACGGTGCTCGCATTTATTGGTTCGTTAGGCGTGAAATCTGTGTTTGCATTCATT
>JAHDEP010000186.1 GCA_020628775.1 Rhizobiaceae bacterium
ATCGCGCTGAAGACCGCAGAAGGTACCGCAAGACAAATTGGCGAATATTTACGCGCAGCGATGTCCACGACCTTCATGGCCAAAATTGGCTATCTATTTGCGCGCCAAGCCTTCGCACGTTTACGCCAAAAAATGGACCCGAGCCGTGTGAATGGCGGTGTGTTTTTGGGGCTCAATGGCGTGGTGGTAAAAAGCCATGGCGGCGCCAGCGCGCAGGGATTTGCAGCAGCAGTTGAGATGGGCTTTGATATGGCTCGAAATGGCTTGCAAAATAAGATTGAAAATGATCTGGACCAATATTATACCCGTGGTCCGGGCGCAGCTTCCATTGAGGCTGAAACAGACACAAATGAGGGGCCAACAGCTTCATGATTCGTTCAGTTATCACAGGATTCGGTCACGCTTTTCCAAAACGTGTAGTAACCAATCAGGAGCTTGAAAAGACAGTTGATACCAATGATGCATGGATTGTTCAGCGAACAGGCATCAAACAGCGTCATATTGCAGGCGAAGGCGAAACGAGCGCCAGCCTAGGCGAGGCAGCCGGACGCAAAGCAATGGAACGCGCAGGTGTCACCGCAGATGATCTTGATATGATCATCGTCGCGACAACAACGCCGGACAACACATTCCCTTCAACAGCGGTTAATATTCAAAGTCGACTTGGTATGAAGCATGGTGCAGCATTTGATTTGCAAGCTGTGTGCTCAGGTTTCATTTTTGCGCTTACGAGCGCTGATATGTATCTGCGAAGCGGCCAAGCAAAGCGTATTTTGGTGATCGGCGCTGAAACCATGTCCAAGCTGATCGATTGGGAAGACAGAACAACGTGTGTTTTGTTTGGCGATGGCGCAGGTGCAGTTGTGCTTGAAGCACAAGAAGGCCGCGGGCTGACGTCAGATCGTGGTATATTATCGGCGCATCTTCGTTCTGACGGGTCTCACAAAGATAAATTATATGTCGATGGTGGACCTTCCACCACACAAACTGTTGGGCATCTTCGCATGCAGGGCAGGGAAGTCTTCAAACATGCTGTTGGTATGATCACTGACGTTATTGAAGATGCATTTGCTGCTACTCAAATGGACGCTGAAAGTATTGATTGGTTCATTCCACATCAGGCAAATAAGCGTATTATCGACGCATCCGCGAAGAAGTTAAACATTGATCCATCTAAGGTTGTGATCAATGTAGATCAGACAGGAAACACATCCGCTGCATCTATTCCAATTGCATTATCGCAGACAGCAGAATCAGGTAAGATCGAAGAAGGTCAGACAATTTTGCTAGAAGCTATGGGTGGTGGTTTCACCTGGGGCGCGGTTTTGCTTAGATGGTAAAATCGGACTTTGAACTATAGCTTTTTAAAGTGTGAATGATATATTCTTCTAAAATCAGCAAGAATGTAGCATAATTATTTCATTACTAAACAAATCCCGACAAATGCTTGACGTTACAGGATAAATTGTCTTAAATCTGGTGCAGGGGATGTGTTTTTATCAAAACGGGTGGCACAAATGAGTGGTAAAACGGTTACAAGAGCAGATCTAGCAGAGGCAGTTTTTCGACGTGTTGGATTATCCCGGACAGAGTCTTCTGATCTGGTCGAAATGATTATTGATGAAATCTGCGATTCGATTGTGCGTGGTGAAACTGTAAAAATGTCGTCCTTTGCGACTTTTCAGGCGCGCGATAAAACCGAACGGATTGGCCGCAATCCAAAAACCGGTGAGGAGGTGCCTATCACCCCTCGTAAAGTCGTTTCTTTCAAGGCGTCTAATGTTTTGAAACAGCGCGTATTAAAATCGCACCAAAAACGTAAGAGCTAGTTGTTTATACACCTATTGTTATATGGACGTGGGCGGCGTCATTAGCTAGTGTACCTTCTATCGTATGCGTAAACTTCCCATTAGCTTAAATGCGTAAGCTGGAAGCAAGTTTGAGTAACAATAATGCTTGGGGGTACAACTTCGTTAGAGCAATAAACACGACAAAACGTGTGCGCTAACGTTCCATCGCTTGGGAGAGTTTAGTGGATAAGTCACCAGATGCCTTTCGAACTATTTCGGAAGTAGCTGAAGAGTTGAGCTTACCGCAACATGTGTTGCGTTTTTGGGAGACACGCTTTTCGCAAATTAAGCCTATGAAACGGGCTGGCGGGCGCAGATATTATCGTCCAGATGATTTCGTATTACTTCAAGGCATTCGCCATCTTCTTTATGATCAAGGCTATACGATTAAGGGTGTCCAAAAGCTTTTAAAGCAAAATGGCAACCGATATGTCATAGCGATCGGTGCAGGCGATACAGCCGCAGCAGAAGCAATATTAGCCGCAAAAGAAGCGGAAGAAGATGAGACAATGGTCATGCAGGGCGCGCGCGTTGCAGCTCCCACACCGCAAGTTGAAGCACCTGAAACCAATCACATTTTAGGTAAGGCAAAAGCACCTTCATCATTGCGCTTCCTACAGCGTAAGAAAGATGATGATGCGGTAACAGATCCCACGGTCAGCGCAGGCTCTAATAAAGCTTTAGGTGAAGAGGATCGAGCACTTTTGCAAGAAGCGCTTTACGATCTTTTAGAATGTAAACGGCTGCTTGATCAGACAAGATAATCCCTAGACCGTACCCATATTTCAACTCGCATGACGATTGCTGTGCGTGGCAAAGAGCTACGCGCTAGGCTAGGCTGCTGTAAGTCAAGGTACTCCGCACGATCTGTATATGCAGGATAAAAATCCCTGATTGTGCTCAAAGGGGATTTTTATCCCATTACGTGCGCAACCATAGGTCAAATCTAATAAATAATTTCATGCAACCCAGATGTTGATTTCATAGCTTTTCTATTATTCGGTGTAGCTCTTTGACGTTAAATTGAGGAATTTATTATGAGCGAAAACATATTGGATAGACATTCAGACTTAGTTATATCAGCGTCCATTATTTACACTGCGAAAGAAATATCGGACTTGGGTTATAAGATTGTTCAATCGAGCGATTTCTCAAAGTTCAAGCAGATATGTCAGATGCGAGATGATCGCATGCTGACCGAGCAATGTGATGAGGGCAATTTTGATTTCACCGGTGGCAATAGTTTTTCATTGGTACTGTATGATCAACAGGATCAGTTGGTGGCAACCATCGCAGCTCGAAAAGACTGTTTAGGGCGTACGAGCCTTGCGCAATTGCTGAGCAAGCAATATCCACGAATTTTAGGTGGGGAAACCGGTTCTGAGCATGCGCCGCGGGCCCATGAGATTGTCGGCGATGTTGTGTATCAAGGTGATTTTTGGATTGCCAAAAAGCACAAGGTGAGGGGATTGGGTCATTTGTTACCCAGGCTGTCATTATTGATTTCGCTTAGCCGGTTTAGACCCGATTTTTGTTATGCTGTCGTAGCGCCACGCATGGCTGAAGCATGGCTTCCGATTAAGTCAGGATATGCATGTTGTCAGACACAATTGATCGATTGGTCTATCGTGCCAGAAGGAACTAATGAAAATTTTGCTCTAGTTTATTCGAATCTGAGCGATCTTCAACATCTGGCTTACGGTGTTTATGCTCGATCTGAATTGGCATTGGCAGCATGACGAAGAATGACGGCTGCATGCCAATCTTTGATCGGACGGGCACAATCAATCGGCGATAAATTCCCATCACATTGTCGGTTTCAAATTCAACATGATCAAAGTTGAAATCATTTAGAAGAGCCCTGAAATACCCTTCAGCAGAAGGTTGCTTGTGGTTCTTAATCGGAGACGCTTGAGATTTGCGAATATTATCCGCCCATTGGTGCCCAAATACATCCCTTGCCGCTGACTTTTTGCCAATTAGATAAAAACTTGGTGGTTGTTCAGTGGTAAGGTCGGTATGGGTGAACGTTAAGTATGGCGACATTTCCACTAGCGCATCATCCATGACCGCATGGCCCCTTTTGGACCATTCGTAAAGTTCAACCATCAAATCAGGTGTATCTGCTTTGAGGAGTTCTTTTTCGTTCATGGGATGAATTCGGCTCATCTAGTGTTTTGTCTCCGGTTTCGGTGGCGCTTTGTTAAATGCGGCAGCTTCGAGAAGCTCTGTAAGTTCACTTTTCTCATCATCGGTCAATAAATGGTCGGCAATGAAAATGTTCTGCGTGTGATCTTTAGGTTCATATCCAATATAAAGCAATGCAATTGCCAGACATGAATGCAAATTACACTCTTCGATATATGCAAGGATCCGACGATAGCGTTCATCGTCTTCAATCTTGGGTGATCTGGCGAGTATTGTTGAAATATAATCCACGGTTTTGGCTTTCTCCTATGGTGAAAATACGGGAAACGTAAGCATAGGTCTAGAAAAATATCGTTGGTATTAAACCATGGATTGTAATTTAGGTTTCAATTAAACGCAATTGTAATATTGGTAGGGATTATTCAGCTATCGGCCCATCATCTGCAGAGGGGATATGCCGAACCTTTAGCGGTGCGATATTGTTTAACTTTCGGAAAATCTCTTCATAATGAAATGCAATCATTTTGCATTCATCTTCTTTGGTCGGCTTGGAATTTGTAAAGACAATGACCTTTTTGGTCTGTTCAAGTGCTTCTTCCAAGATCTGTGGATCAATGGTGAAATTGCGCTCCATCTCCTCTTCGGTGACATCTTCAATACCAAATAAAATCCACTGTGCTGACTTACCTAAAACCTTTCCAAGTTTCTCAGCGCTACCACCGCGAGGTTGCCGCTGCGGGTTCTTGGCAAGTTCGCGCAAATAAGATGGGTCAAGTCCTGCGAGTTTAGATGCAGTTGTTGGCTTCATCCCCATCTCTTTTAAGCGATTAAATATGCGTTCATACGGTGTTTTCATGGTGTTATTATGAAGGATATTAATCCCTTTTTCTAGGGATAAATATCCCTGGAATGTATTTTTGTTCAATCTCGAACGACGGATGCAAACAGATTGAATTATCTCCAAAGTCTAAAGACGAGTATTTTACTTGATAAACTATTTTAAGTTGTATAATGAAGAAATACAACTAGATATTTGGGGTGTGTTTTGAGTAAAAAAATAGTGTTATCAAGTCTCGTGGTCGCGTTACTCGTTGCAGGATGTGCGAAACGTCCAAATGCAGTAGTACCGGCTAATCTTCCATCTGAAACCTATGCAAATTACAGCTGCAAACAGCTGGGGCAACTGTTAGTCAGCGAAAAGGCAAATGAGAAAACCCTGACAAGTAAGCAGCGCGGTGCAGCCGATGCGGATGCGATTGGTATTTTCCTTGTGGGGATCCCCGTTGCAGGCGTATTGGGTGGAGATGTGGAAGGGGAGCTCTCCGTTGCGAAGGGAAAAGTCCTATCCAT
>JAHDEP010000187.1 GCA_020628775.1 Rhizobiaceae bacterium
TAAATTGCCATGGGTGACAAGCACCAATCCGATCATGTAGACCCCATACCGTCATAACTTCTTATCACGAAGCTGATTTGCAGTTTCGCTATCATGTACAGGCAAGCGCTAAGTTCAAGCAAAATTTGATCGGAAGATTGAGAAAATCTCGAATTAACGATCCACTGCACTAAAAAGTCCCGCTATGTGCGAGTTTAGTATGAGTCGCTACTCAATTAGCGGCAGGCAAATTTCAAAGCAGGCACCGGTGATCGCACCATCTTTTTCCGAAATGACGTTTTTCACATCAATTTCACCGCCATGCGCCTCGATGATCTGACGGCTAATAGAAAGACCAAGCCCTGAATTTTGACCAAAATCTTCGCCTTCAGGTCTATCGGTGTAAAACCGCTCAAACACGCGATTGATATCTTCGATCTGGATCCCAGGACCGTTATCCATAACTTTAATCGTCAAGGTTTCTTCATCGCGAGACAATTCAATTTGAATATGTCCGGTTTTATCAGCAACAAAGCTACGTGCGTTTTCAATAAGATTTGTGATGACTTGGCCTAATCGTAAATCATGACCCAAAACCTCAAATGTTTCATCTTTTGAAGTTTCGGCAATATCCAAACTAATCCGCACGTTTTTATTTCGGCGGCTAACTTGCGAAGAAATTTCGACCAGATCCTTGAGCAATTTGTCGATCTCGACAATTTTTGCATCATCCCGCGCTAATTCTGCATCCAAACGTGATGCATCTGAAATATCACTGATTAAACGATCAAGCCGCTTCACGTCATGTTGGATAACACCGAGTAGCTTATCTCGGGATTCTGTGTTTTTCACCAATGGCAAGGTTTCAACCGCGCTTCTTAGCGAGGTTAATGGGTTTTTCAGCTCGTGACTGACATCTGCGGCAAAGCTTTCAATCGCATCTATTCGATCATAAAGCGCACTGGTCATATCGCGCAGTGCAATTGACAAGTTTCCGATCTCATCTTGTCTTGCGGAAAAATCTGGAATTTCCTCACGCGCTTTAACCCCGCGGCGCACGCGCACAGCGGCCGCTGATAGTCTGCGAAGCGGATTGGCGATGGTGCTGGCCAAAAGAAGTGACAATATGATGGTTACAAAAGCTGCCACACCAAAAACTCGGAAAATAGCTTCGCGCTCGGCCTGGACGATTTTATCAATGTCGCCTGCTTGCGTTGATAATAAAAGCGCACCCAACACGGCTCTGAACCGCTGAACTGGAACAGCAACCGATACAATCAGCTCGCTATCTTCTGTCACGCGCACCACAGCACCACGCCCACCGGTCAATGCGCTCATCACTTCAGGGTATATTGAACCATCAGCTTGTGGGGCTTCTCTATATATGGAGAGGTTACCGGGTTGGAGTAATCCATTGAAAAACTTTGAGATGCGCTCCCAAATAGGAACGTCTTCATCTTCAGGTTCATCTAGATCAAAGCGGAGTACTTGTCCGCTTGTATATAAAAACCGCGAATCCAGCAGCAACACTGCATCCTGATCATAAATACGAGCACGTGTTCGTGTTGGCGAGATCACCCGACGCAAAACGGGTGCGATTAATTTTGGATCAAATGGGAAAACATTGTCATCTGAAACTGTTGGTGACAGACTTTCACCAGCTTGCAGTTCAAGCAATTTTTGCGGATCGATGGTGATGGAATCTGTTTCAACACTTGCAGATGCTGCAATTGCGCCCGAAATAATTTCGCCCTGTGTTAAAAGACTTTCGACGCGCGCATCGATCAATCCTTCGCGAAACTGATTTAGGTACAAAATCCCGGATACCAAAACCAAGAGCGCAGCAAGGTTTAAAAACAATATCCGCCGCGTTAAACTTGAGAATATAAAACCACCAAATATCCGACGTATAAATGTGAATGGGTGCGTGAACTTAAAACGCGGCTGTTCAGCTGCGCGTTTGTTATGCGCACTCATCCTCGATTGGGTCTTGCCAGTTTCAGCCTGAGATTGGCCGTTTTGAGACTGGTTATTGGTCATCCGCTTTTGGGATTTCTCATCAGACCCCGATAATTTGGTCGGAACATCATCCAATTTAAGTACAATCTAATACTGTTTTATCGAAACATGCTTTCACAAAGTTATCACGATTCGCGAAAGCGATAGCCAACTCCGTAAAGCGTTTCGATCATATTAAACTCTTTATCGACCATTTTGAACTTTTTACGCAAGCGTTTAATATGGCTATCGATCGTGCGGTCATCGACATAGACCTGGTCATCATAAGCAGCATCCATCAAAGAATCGCGACTTTTAACAACGCCAATACGTTGGGCAAGTGATAATAGGATTAAAAATTCTGTCACGGTTAAAGTGACAACTTCACCTTTCCAAGTACAGATATGACGCTCCTGATCCATTGAAAGGTGACCACGTTCGAGAATTTTTTGCTCGCCACCTTCGCTTTTTTGCGCAGCACCTGCTTCACGATTAGCACCACGTCGCAGGATGGCTTTTACACGTTCCACCAGCAATCTTTGTGAAAATGGCTTTGTAATGAAGTCATCCGCACCCATTTTAAGACCAAACAACTCATCAATCTCTTCGTCTTTAGACGTTAGAAATATAACCGGGATGTCTGATTTTTGGCGCAAGCGACGTAAAAGCTCCATACCGTCCATGCGCGGCATCTTAATATCAAACACTGCAAGCTGTGGTGGGCGTGCCAATAAGCCATCTAATGCGGAAGCGCCATCTGTATATGTTTCTACACGATAGCCTTCCGCTTCTAATGCAATCGATACCGAAGTTAGAATATTTTTGTCGTCGTCCACCAAAGCAATTGTCTGCATCGATATCTCCAAAATTGAATTATTTACACCCACACGCGTTTCGCATGCCGTGCCGTAATGCGGATAAAAAGAGAACAAAATGTGGCACAGGCACAAATTAAAGTCACCAAATTAAATTTTTGCTGAAAAAAGCTGATTTTTTGCACGCGGTTGTCAAATGTTGTTTTTCAACGATTTAAAACGATTTAGATTTTTTTTAATTTATTTAAAACGATTAAATTGTTGTTTTTATTAATTTTTTTTTAGATTCTTCTTGTTTAATTTAAAAAGAAATGTATGTTCCGGTGCTTAATTTAAGCGTCATTTTAATTTTGGAAAGGCTCCTGCTATGACCCAGGAATTTGGTTTACGCAATAAAGCGTTCGGCATCGATCAATGTGGACTAACGACGAATTCGTCTGTTTATTACAATTTGACCGAAGGCGCGCTTTATGAGCAAGCTCTCCAACGTAAAGAAGCGACGCTAACTGCACATGGTGCACTTCGCGCTATCACCGGCCAGCATACAGGTCGCTCTGCTGCGGACAAATTTACAGTCCGTGACGCCAATACTGAGGATCAGATCTGGTGGGACAATAACAAGGGCATGTCATCTGCCGCTTTTGAGCGCCTTTACGATGATATGATCTCGCACGCTGAAGGTCGTGATCTATTCGTGCAAGACCTTGTCGGCGGTGCTGATCAGGAAAATGCGTTGCCAACACGCGTTGTAACAGAGTTTGCTTGGCACTCCCTGTTCATCCGCAACTTGCTTATTCGCCCAAACCGCGAAGAACTTGAAGATTTTGCCGCGAAGCTGACGATCATTGATCTTCCAAGCTTCCGCGCTGATCCTGAGCGTCACGAGTGTCGTTCTGAAACGGTCATCGCGCTCAACGTTACCAAAGGCATCGTGCTAATTGGCGGAACATCTTACGCTGGTGAGATGAAAAAATCAGTCTTCACCATGTTGAACTACCTTCTGCCAGGTAAAGACGTTATGCCAATGCACTGTTCTGCAAATGTGGGTCCAAATGGCGATTCAGCTGTTTTCTTCGGCCTATCAGGCACAGGTAAAACAACATTATCAGCTGATCCGAACCGCACGCTCATTGGTGACGATGAACACGGTTGGGGTGAAGATGGTATCTTCAACTTCGAAGGTGGATGCTATGCAAAAACAATCCGCCTTTCACAGGAAGCTGAGCCAGAAATTTACGGTACAACAACACGTTTTGGAACGGTTTTAGAAAACGTTGTGTTAAACGACAATCGCGAACCAGATTTTGACGATGGTTCGCTAACCGAAAACACGCGCTGTGCATACCCACTGCATTTCATCCCTAATGCAAGTGAAACAGGTAAGTCTGGACATCCGCTCAACATCATCATGCTGACAGCTGATGCGTTTGGAATCCTTCCTCCAATCGCTAAGCTCACACCTGATCAAGCGATGTACCACTTCTTGTCTGGCTACACAGCCAAAGTTGCTGGCACAGAAAAAGGTGTGACTGAGCCAGAGGCTACGTTCTCAACGTGTTTCGGCGCTCCATTTATGCCCCGTCACCCAGCTGTTTACGGCAATCTATTGCGTAAGCTTATTGCAGAACACGGTGTGAACTGCTGGCTTGTGAACACAGGTTGGACAGGTGGTGCATATGGCGTTGGAAATCGCATGCCAATTAAAGCCACACGTGCCCTACTAACAGCTGCACTTGATGGCACGCTAAATGATGCTGATTACCGTCAGGATACAAACTTTGGTTTCCAAGTGCCGGTCACAGTTGAAGGCGTTGAAACATCAATATTGGATCCGCGCTCTACATGGGACGACAAGGATGCATATGACCAAATGGCAACACGCCTGGTTGATATGTTTGTCGCAAACTTTGAGAAGTTTGAAAACCATGTTGATGGCACAGTTCGTGACGCTGCCCCGGGTGTTCGACTAGCTGCAGAATAAAAGACGTTAATTTCCTCCAGTTAACAAAAAACCCGCCATGCAGATTGCCTGGCGGGTTTTTGATTTTTTATCGGTAAATATATTACGCAGCGATCAGCTCGTGAATTTTGTTCTCAAAGTTGTTCAGATCAAAATCAAACTTATCAGCACAATTGATCACGGAATAATCTTCAAGTTCTTCTTTGGATAAATTGCTTGTATCTGACGAAATCACGACAATTGGGCCGTTATATCCAAACGCGCGGAGTTGCGGCACGCTTTCTTTATAAGTCTCATCCAGCTCAAGGTGATTATCTAATAAAATAACATCGGGCTGTTTATCCATCATGGACACCATTCCCTCATTAATATCGACCGCTGACTTAAGCTCGATTTTTTCAGCTGTTGCGGCATAACAATTAAACAATTCGTGCTGTTGAACATTGTCATCAATAAGCAGTACTTTTGAACCAGGCATAACTTAGCTCCTAATCTGTTTGTGGCTTTGTTTAATATGTCGGAGCTTGCGCGAAACTTGTGAAATTTACGATTTCTTAATACTTTGTTAACTTTTATGAAAAAAGTGTTAATGC